>CAYGZV010000103.1:0-9365 GCA_964354425.1 uncultured Rhodoplanes sp.
GTGTTGCGCGCTCCCACCAACGTCGGATACACACGCCGCTCGAATGGCTCTAAGCCGTGCCCGGCGATAACAGCCACGTGGATGATTGCGGCAAATGGTGACGGTTCCGATGACAGCAACGACGATGCGCGCGTGGCGCTCGAACGCGAAGGGGCTTGCGGGGCTCGAGCTTGCCGAGGTCCCATGCCCCGAACCGAAGGCCGGCGAGCTCCTGGTGCGGGTCGAGGCGGCCGCCCTGAATTACGCCGACCTGCTGATGCTCGACGACCGCTACCAGGTGCGCCCCGAGCGGCCCTTCATCGCCGGCCAGGAACTGGCCGGCACGGTGGTCGGGGCAGGACCGGGAACCGCTTTCGCCAAGGGCGAGCGGATCGCAAGCAAGGTCGTGTGCGGCGGATTTGCCGATTACGCGATCGTGCGGGCCGACATGGCGATGCGCATCCCGTCCGGATTTGCGCTCGAAGCCGCGGCGGCGCTGCCGGTCGCCTACACCACCGCGCTGGTCGCGCTTGCCGAAAGTACGACGATGTCCCCCGGCGAAATCGTGCTCGTGCTGGCGGCGGCCGGAGGCACCGGTCTTGCGATGGTCGAAGTGGCGAAGCATCTCGGCGCCTTCGTCGTCGCGGCCGCGGGCGGGGCGGACAAATGCGCGCTCGCCCAGTCGCATGGGGCCGACATTGCCGTGGACTATCGGCGCGGGAGCCTCGTCGACCAGGTCAGGGCGGTCACCATCGGCCGCGGCGTCAATGTCGTCGTCGATACGGTGGGCGGGGACGCCACCATGGATGCGCTGCGGCTTCTCGCCTGGGGCGGGCGGCTGCTGGTCGTCGGCTTCAGCTCCGGCCAAATCCCGCAAATCCCGGCGAACCGCCTGATGCTGCGGCGGCTGTCGGCGATCGGCGTCTACTGGGACAACGTGCATGACCGCGACATGCTCGCCCGCACCACCGAGCGCATTTCCGCGCTGCTGGCGAGCGGCGCCATTCGTCCGCATATCGGCGCGGTGTTTCCGTTCGACCAGCTGCCGCAGGCGCTCGCGGCCCTGGGCGACCGCGGCACGACCGGCAAGGTGATCCTGAAAACCGCGTAAGCCGCATAGGCGTGACGCGACGCCCCTCAAGCGATCCGGTCGCCGCGGCGCCACACATTGCGCACGGCCGCCTGGTCGCCGGCGACATGGATGCGGATAAGGTCCGCGCGCTTGCCGAACGCGATCTCGCCGCGATCGTTAAGCCCGACCGCCTGCGCCGGCGTCTGCGTCACCATCCGCACCGCGGCGGGCAGATCGATGCCCGGCGCAAGGCGCGGCAAAGCGAGCGCCGCCATCAACAGGCTCGCCGGCACATAGTCCGACGACAGAATGTCGAGCACGCCGGCCTCCGCAAGTTCCAGGGTCGCGACATTGCCGGCATGCGAGCCGCCGCGCACGAGATTGGGCGCGCCCATCAGGACCCTTATGCCGGCGGCGTGCAAGGCGGCCGCCGCCTCCACGGTGGTGGGGAACTCGGCGATCGCCACTCCGTCGCGCATGGCCTGCTCGACATGGTCGAGCGTCGTATCGTCGTGACTCGCGAGCGGCGTGTCGTGCGCGCGCGCGAGCGCGACGAGTTCGCGATAGTTCTGCGCGGCGTACGCGGCCTGGTACTGCAGGCGTTGCGCGAACAGCGCGTCGAGCGCCTCCTCGGTCAGGCTGCCCTTCTTTCCGCGGTAGTAGATCCGCAGCTTGTCTGCATCCCGGAACTGGCGTTGGCCCGGCGTATGATCCATCAGCGAGACGAGCCGCACCTCGGCGTGAGCGAGCAGTTCGGCGGCTTCCTCGACGACGCTCGGCATTGGGATTTCACAGCGCAGATGCAGGAAATGATCGACCCGCAAGAGCTGCGCCGCGCGCGCTTCGTCGATCGCCTTGGCGAGGACCGAAGCCTGGCCGTCGATCTCCTCGATTCCCTCCTCGCGCCAGACCCGCAGCGAATCGAGCACGGTGGTGATGCCGCTAATCGCCAGCTGGCCGTCATAGGAGATGACCGCCGCGACCGGATCCCAATAGACCTTCGGCCGCGGCATGTAATGCGCCTCGATATGGTCGGTGTGCAGCTCGACCAGGCCGGGCATCAAAAGATCGCCGGAGAGATCGAGCCCGGGTTCCGGGGCGCGGCCCTCGCCGAACGCGACGATCGTCCCGTCCACCGCGACGAGCCAGCCGGATTCGATCACCTCCTCGGGGAGGATGAGCCGGGCGTTGGAAAGGACGAGCTCCGAGGGATCAGACGTCATGGCAGGTCATGGGCGACGCCGCAGCGGGGGAGAACGCGACGGGTCCGGTCGCTGTTAAAATGGTAATGACGCATCGTGGCGAATATGGGTGAGCGGCTGCCAATGCACGAGTCATAGCCATGAATTCCAGCGCGCGCTATGCGATCTATTTCGTGCCCGCCGCCGATCATCCGCTCTATCGGTTCGGCCGGGCGGTGCTCGGCTATGACTGCTATACCCGCGAAGATGTCGCGCATCCATACTCCGACCGGCTCGCGCCGGCCGAATGGGCGGCGCTCACGCGCGAACCGCGCGTGTACGGGTTCCACGCAACGCTGAAGGCGCCGTTTCGCCTGGTCGCGCCGTTCGACGAAGCCGCGCTCGTGCAGGCATTCACCGCCTTCGCCGCCGCGCGGCATGCGATCCCGCGGATCGAGCCATGCGTGCGCAAGCTCGGCGCCTTCGTCGCGATCATGCCGCGCCGGCCATGCATTGCGCTCGACGAACTCGCCGGCCGGTGCGTCATGGCATTCGACACCTTTCGCGCGCCGCTGACGCGCGAAGAGCGCGCGCGGCGCGTGGCGGCCGGACTTGGCGCGGCCGAAATCGCCAATCTCGACCGCTGGGGCTACCCCTTCGTATTCGAGGCGTTCCGCTTTCATATGACGCTCACCGGCCCGGTCACATCCGCGCGCAGCGATTGCGTGCTCGCGCTGCTGCAGGAGGCGTTTGCCGAGCAGTGCGGCGAGTCCGCCTTCGCCGTCGATCGCGTGGCGCTGTTGCGCCAGGATCACGCGCGAGCGCGTTTTTACGTGGTGGCGCAGGCGAATCTGAACGCCTAGACATCGTTTTCTGTTGCCCCAGGGTCACGGCGCGGCCGAGTTAATGATGAACGGCGAAAGCGGCATCGCCGCGCCGTTGCGTCCCTCGCCAAACGAATGCAAGCTCTCTAAGGTCGCCGGCAGACGCGGTCCGGCGCGCGTGCCGTTCCTCCGGTTGGGACGTGCGCTCGCCGGTTCGTTGATGTCGTATTTCCGGAGCGCCGGACGCTCGCAGACGGTTCCGGAGCGCGGGAAACATCGGCCGGCCGGCTTTCACGTCCAAGCACCTGTGATCGTGTTCGGGCGTCGCCGGCAGGCTCGCGAGATGGAAGGCGCAACGACGGAGTCACGACACGCCAATGTCCAAGTCCAGCGTGGCGCTCGACAATTTGCGAGCTTTCGTCATTCTCATCGTGCTCGCTTTCCACTCGGTCCTGGCCTATCTCCAGTTCCTGCCGGACTCTCCCTACCGGTTCGACACGCCCCCTTACAAATGGCAGTCCTTCGCAATCATCGACAGTGCGCGTTTCATCGGCTTCGACCTGTTTTGCGCGTATCAGGACGTCTATCTGATGTCGCTGATGTTCTTCCTGTCAGGACTGTTCGTCTGGCCGAGCCTCGTGCGCAAGGGGGGCGCGAATTTCCTGATCGACCGTTTCGTGCGGCTCGGCTTGCCTTTCGTATTGGCGCTGACGGTTCTGATGCCGGTGACGCTCTATCCAACGTTTCGCGTGACGGCCGACGATCCGACGATCGCCGAGTACTGGCGGCAGTTCATGGCGCTGCCGCTCTGGCCGAGCGGGCCGCAATGGTTCCTCTGGCAGCTGCTGACACTGAACGTCCTCGGCGCCGTGCTGTACCGGTTTTGGCCGCAAGCGATTCAGGCGATCGGCGCGCTTGCTTCGGCGCTCAGCCGGCATCCGGTGAAGTTCTTCCTGGTGCTCGCGGGTGCGTCCGCTGTCGCCTATGTGCCCTTGGCGCTCGCCTTCACGCCATGGGAATGGCTGCAGATCGGCCCCTTCGGTTTCCAACGGGCGCGCCCGCTGCATTACGCCGTTTACTTCTTCACGGGCGTGGCGATCGGGACCGCCGGCCTCGAACGCGGGCTGCTCTCCTCCGACGGATTGCTGGCGCCCCGCTGGGGAGCGTGGGTTGCCGCCTCGCTTGTCTTCTTCGCGCTCTGGATGGCGCTGACGGCGCTGACGATGGACGATGCGGTCATCGCTCCGCTCGGCGTGCGCGCCGCCGCCAATCTCAGCCTCGCCTTGGCCTGCGCGGCGGCGTGCTTTTCCACTTTGTCGGTGTTCCTGCGGTTTGCCACCACCCGCATGCGCATCGCGGAAAGCTTGAGCGACAACGCCTATGGCATGTACCTTGTTCACTATGTGTTCGTGGTCTGGCTGCAATACGCGCTGCTCGACGTCCCGCTCGGCGCCGTCGCCAAGGCGGCGTTTGTGTTCGTCGTCACGCTGGTCCTGAGTTGGGGTTCCACCGCAGCCATTCGCTGCATTCCGCTGGGCTCTCGACTGGTCGGGGAGCGGCGCGCCATCGCGAAGGCGTCATAGTCGTCGAGAAATGCCGCTCAGATCGTTCGTTCGTCGGACGATCCGGGTTTGGCGGAGTTGCGAATGGTCACGGACGCGATGCGGTTTCTTGAAGGAGTTTTCGCGGGCGCGCGGGCGGCGGTCGCGCGCGGCGTCCGGTCCATGCGCGGAGGCGCCGGCCGACCCGTCCTCCCGCTCGTTTTCGTTCTCGCCTCCCGCAACCTGTTCCAGGACCGCGTGCGATTGATCGCCACCGTGGTCGGCATCGTGTTCTCCATCATTCTCGTGACGGTGCAGATCGGGCTCTTTCTGAGCTTCGAGCGGATGGTCACGACGATGATCGACCATGCCGAGGCCGATCTCTGGATCATGCCGCGCGGCACCAAGTGTTTCGAGGATCCCTCGCTGCTGGATGACCGCGAGCGGTTTCGCGCTTTGTCGATTCCCGGCGTGACCGAGGCGGCGCCGCTGGTGATCGGGTTCGCCGAATGGAAACTGCCGAACGGCGGAGCGACGCCGGTCTTCGTCGTCGGTTCGGATGAGAACAGCGGCGCCGGACTGCATCCCTGGAACATCATCGCGGGCAGTCTCGATCAGCTCGCCACGCCCGATGCGGTCGCGGTCGACCAATCCTATTTCGAACGACTCGGAGTGTCCGGCTTGGGCGACGTCGCGGAAATGCGCGATCGCAAGGCGAAGGTCGCGGTGATCACACGAGGCATCCGTTCGTTCACCACGACGCCCTATGTGTTCACGTCGTTCGACCGAGCGCGATCCTATATCGGCATCTCTCCCAACAAGGCCACCTATTTCCTCGTGCGCGTCTCGCCCAACTACGATCTCGAAAGCGTGCGCCGCCAGATCGCCGATAACGCCGCGGACACCGAAGTCCTGACCTCGGCGGAGTTCCGCGTTCGCAGCCGCTCATTCTGGCTGTTCGGGACGGGCGCGGGCGCGGCGCTGTTCGCCGGAGCGCTGCTCGGAATCATCGTCGGCACCGTCATCGTCGCGCAGACGCTCTATTCGAGCACGAAGGATCACCTGAAGGAATTCGCGACGCTGCGCGCGATCGGGTCGTCGAGCATCTACATCGTCAAAGTGATCTTGTGGCAGGCGCTACTGAGCGCGGTGATCGGCTTCTGTATCGCCGCCGCGATCGGATTGCTGATCGTGCAGATGACCGCAGACACGGCGCTGCCGGTGGTCATGACGCCCGGACTCATGGTCGGACTCTTCGTGCTCACCCTGATCATGTGCGCGGTGTCGGCGATCTCCGCCATCCTCGAAGTGATGCGCATGGACCCCGCGATGGTTTTCGCGCGATGACCGCATCGATCATCGAGGGCGTCGATATCGTGCAAGTGCTGGGGGAGGGCGCCGGCCAGGTCCACGCGCTCAAAGGCGTGAACCTGTCGCTCATGGGCGGGGAAATGACGCTCCTGATGGGCCCGTCCGGCAGCGGAAAGACCACGCTGTTGTCCATTCTCGGATGCATGCTGACCCCCACGCAGGGCACCGTGCGCGTGCTGGGGCAGTCGACCGCGGGCGCGCGGCCGGAACAGCTCGCGCAGCTGCGGCGCCGGCATGTGGGCTTCATCTTCCAGTCCTACCATCTGTTTCCGACGCTGACCGCGGCGGAAAACGTTCTCCTCGTGCTGGACGTGCGCGGCGAGCGGTCGTCCGGCGCCGACGCCAAAGCGCGCGAGGCGCTCGCGGTCGTCGGCCTGTCGCACAAGGTCAATTCGTTTCCGCGCGAGCTGAGCGGCGGCGAGCAGCAGCGGGTCGCGATCGCTCGCGCAATCGTGGGAAGCGCCTCGGCGATCCTGGCGGACGAGCCGACGGGGGCGCTCGACAGCGAGAACGGCTACGCGATCATGAAGGTGCTGGCGGCGATCGCCAAAGACCCGGGCCGCGCGGTCTTGGTCGTCACGCACGACCCGCGTATATTGCCGTTCGCCAACCGGATCGTCCGCATCGAGGACGGCCAAATCGTCGGCGAGGAGCGGAACATTCCCAAGTCCGCCTGAATTACGGAAGGCGTAGTCGACTCATGCTGACCCCCGCCAAGTCCCTTTTCCTCGCGCCATTGGCCGCCCTCGCGCTCGGCGCGATTGCGCTCGCCCAATTCACGCTGCCGCTACGCGCGCAGGAGCCGGCGCGCACCGACGCAGCCGGCCAGAAGCAGTGGGCCGCGGTCGCGCCCGGGCGGGTCGAAGCCTCATCGCGCGAGATCAAGATCGGCGCGCCGATGGTCGGGCGCATCGCGGACATTCTGGTCAAACCCAACGACAAGGTTTTTGCCGGCGAAGTGCTGATCCGCCTGGACGACGAAGAAGCGGTCGCGCGGCTCGCCGTCGCCGAAGCGCAGGTCGCAGCGCGCAAGCGCGCGCGCGACGATCAGTCCGCCCCGCGCGGCTCGGCGGAACGGCGGCGGGCCGAAGATGGGCTCGCCGATGCGGAGCGGGTGTTTGCCGACGCCCGCGCCGCGCTCGACAAGGCGACCGCCGACCGGCGCAGCGGCGGCGGTTCGGAGGAGAGTCTCAACACGGCCCGCGCCGCGTTTGCGCGCGCGCAGGACCGCTTGCGCCAGCAGCGCGCCGACTTGCGCCGCATCAAGGCGGATTCGGACACGCCCTTGCCCAACCGGACGGAGGGCGAGCTCAACGCGGCGCGCGCCGAATTCAGCCTGGCCGAGCTGACGGTCGAGAAGACGCGCATCCGCGCGCCGATCGCCGGAACCGTGCTGCAGGTCCCGGCCAAGATCGGCGAGATCGCGACGCCGTCGCCCGATCAGCCTTTGGTGCTGATGGCCGACGTCTCCGCGCTCCGCGTGCGGGCGGAGCTGGACGAGCGGGACATCGGCCAGGTGCGCGTGGGTCAGCCCGTGGTGGTTCGCGCCAACGCGTTTCGCGGGCGCGAATTCGAAGGCAAGGTCGCCTCGATCGCCCAGATCGTTGGGCCCGGCGGCAGCAGCTCGCGCGGCCCCCGCAAACTAACCGACGTCGACGTCGTCGAAGTGATCATCGATCTCACCAATCCGGGCCCGCTGACGATCGGCATGCAGGCCGACGTTTACTTCCGCAACGGCGCTCCGCAGAGCCATTGACGCCGGGCGCCATGAGCAGCGCAGCCGCGCCGTGCGAGCCTGATGCGGCGCGCTGACGCGCGTTCATCAGAGCTGTGAGAGCGCGCACTTGGCGCGCCGCTCTTTATGCAGCCGCCCGCGGCTCCAAGCCGCCGCGTAATTGCTGATGATCCGCGCGGGTCACGAAACTCGCACACTTGATGTCTTATCCTCGTGTCCGAAGTCGCGGGAAAAGCAAATGACCCAGAGCATGTCGGACACGATCGGCCGCGGGCAGGTGGGCGGGAACACCGTCCAGGGCTATATCGACGAAACGCCGGTATGGGCCGATGGGACCGTAGCGCCGGCAACGCCGATGACCGACATGCAGCAGCGGATCTGGTGGCTGGCGGTCGCGGGCAAGTTTTTCGAGGGGATGGTCGTGTTCATGACCGGCGTCGCCCTGCCGCTGATTGCCAACGAGTTCGGCCTCTCCGCCCCGCAGCACGGCATCGTCGGCGCCGCCACTTTGTTCGGCATCCTGGTCGGCGCGAGCGCCTTGGGTGGGCTGTCCGATCGGCTCGGCCGTAAGCCGATTTTCGTGTTCGAGATGGCGTTGTTCACCGTCTTTCTCGTGCTGATCGTGTTCACCCAGAATTTTGCCTGGCTCCTCGTCTGCCTGTTCGGAATGGGACTTGCGCTGGGCTGCGACTACCCGACCGCCCATCTGATGATCTCGGAGAGCACCCCGACCCGCCGGCGTGGCGGCCTCGTCCTTGCCGCCTTCGGCTTTCAGGCGCTCGGCGCGCTCGCCGGAACGGCCGTGGGCTATCTCATCCTCCACGCCAATCCCGATCTGCAGTCTTGGCGCTGGATGTACGCGACCGCGATCGCTCCGGCCGTGTTGGTCCTGCTCGGACGATTCTACGTCACCGAGAGCGCCTATTGGCTCGCGATTAGCGGGCGGGAACGCGAGGCCGAGGACGAGATTCTCCGGCTCTTGCACCGCACGCCGCCCTACCCGAACGCGGTCAAGCTCACTGATGCTGCGGGCCCGCGCACGTCCCGTGGGGCGAGTGACTACCGCGTCCTGTTCCAAGGCAAGAACCTGCGCGCCATGATCCTCGCCTCCGTGCCGTGGTTCCTGCAGGACCTCGGAACCTATGGCATCGGCATTTTCACCCCGACCATTCTTGCTGCGGCTGTCGGCCACAAGCGCGAGCACGCACAAAGCGTCGCCGATCTTGTCAGCAATGACCTGATCGCCGCCAAGGGCGCAGCCTTCATCGATCTCTTGCTGCTGGTCGGCATCATCGCAGCCGTTCTGCTCACCGACCGGGTCGGCCGAATCCGATTGCAGGTGATCGGATTTATCGGATGCGCGGCAGGGCTTCTCATCGCGGCGCAGTCCGTCGCCTTCGAGGGCGGCGCGAAAATGCTGCTGATGTTCGCGGGTTTCATGCTCTTCAATTTCATGACCAATCTTGGCCCGAACGCGCAGACCTACTTGATTGCAGGAGAGGTCTTTCCCACCGCCGTCCGCGGCAAGGGCGCGGGCTTGGCCGCCTCCTTCGCGAAGATCGGCGCCTGCACGACGGCGTTCCTGTTCCCCATCCTGCTCGTCGATCTCGGTACGGCGACGCTGCTCTATATCCTGATCGGCACGTCGCTCTTGGGCGCGAT
>CAYGZV010000104.1:0-6873 GCA_964354425.1 uncultured Rhodoplanes sp.
CGAGGTCCTTGTCGCCGCGGCCGGACAGGTTGATCACCATCAGGTGGTCCTTCGGCCGCGCGGGCGCGAGCTCGATCACTTTGGCGAGCGCATGCGCCGGCTCGAGCGCCGGAATGATCCCTTCGAGCCGCGAGCAAAGCCGGAAGGCTTCGAGCGCTTCCTCGTCGGTCGCCGACAGATATGTCACCCGCTTGATGTCGTTGAGCCAGGCGTGTTCGGGCCCGACCCCCGGATAGTCGAGGCCGGCCGAGATCGAATGCGCCTCGGCGATCTGCCCGTCCGCGTCCATCAGGAGATAGGTGCGGTTGCCGTGGAGAACGCCCGGCCGCCCGCCGGTGATCGAGGCCGCGTGCAAGCCGCTCGACAGCCCGTGGCCGGCCGCCTCGACGCCGATAATCTCGATCTTCGTATCGTCGAGGAACGGGTGGAACAGCCCCATCGCGTTCGAGCCGCCGCCGATGCAGGCGATAAGCGAGTCCGGCAGCCGCCCCTCGGCGTCGAGCATTTGCAAGCGCGTCTCGTCGCCGATGATCGACTGGAAGTCGCGCACCATCATCGGATAGGGATGCGGACCGGCCACCGTGCCGATGCAGTAGAACGTGTTCTCGACATTGGTCACCCAGTCGCGCAGCGCCTCGTTCATCGCGTCCTTGAGCGTCTTGGCGCCCGAGGTGACGGGGCGCACCTCGGCCCCGAGCGCCTTCATGCGCAGCACGTTGGGCTGCTGCCGCTCGACATCGACCTCGCCCATATAGACGATGCATTCGAGCCCGAATTTCGCGCACAGGGTCGCGGTCGCAACGCCATGCATTCCCGCGCCGGTCTCGGCGATCACGCGCGGCTTGCCCATGCGCTTCGCGAGCATGATCTGGCCGAGCACATTGTTCACCTTGTGCGCGCCGGTGTGGTTGAGGTCCTCGCGCTTGAAGTAGATCTTCGCGCCGCCGAGATGCGCCGTCAGCCGCTCGGCGAAATAGAGCGGGGAGGGGCGGCCGACATAGTTCGCCAGATGGTCGTCCATCTCGTGCCGGAAGGCGGGATCGGCTTTCGCCTCCGCATAGGCCTGCTCCAGCGAGAGGATCAGCGGCATCAGCGTCTCGGCGACAAAGCGGCCGCCATAGATTCCGAAATGGCCGCGCTCATCGGGCCCGGTGCGAAAGGAATTGAGTTGGATGGTCATGTGCAACGAATAGAAGCTTCCGCCCGCGAGATCAAACGCCGCGCACGGTTCTCGGCATGGCGGGATTGCGTTCAGCCGCCCGCGCGGCGCGGACGAACGCCGTGATCTTGTCCGGCTCCTTGTCGCCGGGCGCGCGCTCGACCCCGGACGAGACGTCGACGCCGAGGAATCCCGGCGTCCCGCCGATCAGCCTGATGGCGTCGGCCACATTGTCCGCGGTGAGACCGCCGGAGAGCATGAACGGCGCGCCGAGGTCTGCGCCCGCGATCAGCCGCCAGTCGAACGGCAGGCCGTTGCCGCCCGGCAGCACCGCCCCGGGTTCCGCCTTCGCATCGAGGAGCAGGCGGTCGGCGGCGCGGGCATAGGCGCGCGCAAGATCGAGGTCGGCCGCCGAGGCGATGCCGATCCCTTTGACCACCGCGACGGGGCGCGCATCAGCCTTGATGGCGGCGAGCCGCGCCGGCGTCTCGGCCCCGTGAAGCTGCAGGAAATCGGGCTCGAGTTCGCATATGTCGTCGATGAGCCGCTGCTCCGGATCGACGAGGACCGCGCCGATCGCGATCCGCCCGCGCGCCTGCGCGAACAGGCGCTTCGCCTGCTCCGGGCGCAGATTGCGCGGGCTCGGCGCAAAGAACACGAAGCCCGCCATGTCCGCGCCCGCCGCTATCGCCGCGTCCAGCGCGTCCGGCGTCGTCAGCCCGCAGATTTTGACGAGCAGGGTCATGGCGCGCGGACTCTCATTTCAACTTGTCGGCCAGTCGCTCTATCGCTTCGGCAAGCGGGACGGTGTCGTTCTGCACGATGCGAAGCACGAGATCGGCATCGACGAGCCAAAAGCCATGGATGAGACGGTTACGGAGATTATAGATGGCGGTCCAAGGTATGTCCGGCGCGAGCGCGCGCACGTCTTTCGGCACCTGGTTCAACGCCTCGCCGATGACCGCGAGGCAATAACGAACGGCGAAGTGAATGGGCCGGTGTGTCGCGAATGCATCGGAACTCAGCCCGGACGTCATTTCATAAGCGTCCAGAGCGTAACGGCGTGCATCGTTTAACCAAGCAAGCGCCGTCCGATCCTTCATAAAGACCGCAGTCCCGCGAGCACGTGCTCGGCGTCTTCGCCATGAAGCTCGCTGCGAAGGACGATGCCGACCGGACGCCCGAGGCGATCAGAGAGCTCGGCCTCAGCACCCGCCACGCCGAGCAACGAAAGACCGTCCCGCTTCTCCGCCAGGAAATCTATTGCATCTTCGCCGAAAACGTGAGGCGCGCTGCCGCGCTCCAACAATCCGACAAATTGCAGCGGAAACCTGTCCTCCACGGCGCGCAGATGGGTGAGGAGAACACGACGATCCATCTGATGAATATTCATATTGACCCCTTCAAGGGCATTCTGCGCCCGCCCTCGTCATCACATCACCGCTCACGCCGCGGGCGGCAACGCGCGGGGCGGCGGCCAGCGGGGGGGAGGGCGCGCATCGCCGCGACGATCGGCGCCGCCGGCATCCCCGTTGCCTGGCGGCAGCGCGGCCGCTCCGGCGTCGCCGGTCAATCCGGCGCGCCGCTTCAGGCTTTGCATCTCCGCCTCGGCGCGGTTCAGCCGCGATTCGAGCCGGCGCGCGCGTCGCCGCCACCGGCCTTGTCTGAGCCAGGCTGCGGTCCCGCCGATCAGCACGCCCGCGATCACGAAGAGGAGCACGAGCAGGAACAGCGGCGCCTGCGCAACATAGGCCGGTTCGGCCATGTTGAACGGGTCGAACGAGACCGTGACCGACTGGCGGTTCGCGACCGCGAGCGCCATGATGACGATCGCAAGCGGCGCCAGAACGAAGATTGCAAACGCTCTGCGCATCATGATGACTGGGCGAGCGACCCGTCTTCGACCTCTTCCACGTCTCCCTCGACGCGGTTCAGCCGCTCGCGCATCTCCTTGCCGGTTTTGAAGAAAGGCACGCATTTCTGGTCGACGGCGACATGCGTGCCGGTGCGCGGATTGCGTCCGGTGCGCGCCGGCCGTTGCTTGACCGAGAACGCGCCGAAGCCGCGCAGCTCGACCCGATCGCCGCGCGCCAGCGCCGCGGTGATCTCGTTGAGGATCGCATTGACGATATTTTCCACGTCCCGCTGGTAAAGGTGCGGGTTCTGCGACGCAATGCGCGCAACAAGCTCAGATTTGATCATCTGTCGTTTCCGCCGAGCAACGACGCGACCGACTGTATGAACCCACCCGCGCAGATCGCCAGCGCGCGGATGCGCCGCCTAGTTCGTCATTTGAGGGTGCCAAAGCGCCAGAAGACCGTCAAGGTTGAGCCGCTCGAATGCCTGGACCGTGCCCATGTCTTCGATGCGCCGGGCGAGCGCGTCCAGGCCGACCGCATGGAGGAGCGCTTGCCCCAGATGCAGGAAGGGCAGGTCCCGCAGCGGGGCGCGCAGCTCCCAATCGCGGACTGGGAGGCTCGCATCGACCCCCTTGGTCTTGACCAGCCAGTCTACCGCCGTCTGTTCGTAGCCGATCGCATCCACCAGTTTGAGGTCGAGCGCCTGCCGCCCGGTGAAGACCCGCCCGTCCGCCACTTTGTCGAGCGCAGCCCCGTCGAGGGCGCGGCGCTCGCGAACCATTTCGCGGAACCAGCCATAAGAGTCCATCACCAATGACCTGATCGCTTCGCGCGCTTCCGGAGTCGTCGGCTCGAAAAGGTTCGGCGCCGCCTTGAGCGGCGACGACTTTATCTCCTCGACCTTGACGCCCAGATTGTTCAGGAGTTCTCCCACTTTGGGATACTGGAACAACACGCCGATCGAGCCGACGATCGAATTGCCCTGCGCCACAATGTGGTCACCGGCCATGGCGGCGATATAGCCGCCCGAGGCGGCCATGCCGTCGACAACGATCGCCACCGGCTTCCGCGCGGAGAGCTGGCGCAGCGCCGTGTAGAGCTGCTCGGCGCCCGCCGTGGTGCCGCCTGGGCTGTCGATGTGGACGATGACGGCCCGCGCGGCGCGCGATTTCGCCAACCGGTCGAGCGCTTCCACGCGCTCGAGGTCGCCGCGAATGAGGCCGCGGACGCTGATTCGGGCGATTTGCGCGGAAACCGGCCCGGTCAGACCGATCTCGCCCCGGCCCCGCAGCGCCGTTCCGACCACGATGATCGCCACAATGGCGACGAGGACCGCCGCCACGCGCCAGAACGTCAGCTTGCGCCGCATGCGGCGGCGATCGACGATCGCATCGGCGTCGAGCGACATCGGTCATCTCCTCGATCAGGACGGTGATATCCGCCGAACGACGGCGGCGGATATCGGCTTGGGGTGGGATTGCAGTCGCGCGCCGGGGCGCGGGACCCGTCCTACTCCTTCTTTTCGGTCGCCCGCTTGAGCGCGGTGCCGAGAATGTCGCCCAAGGTCGCCCCCGAATCGGACGAGCCGTACTGGGCGATGGCCTCCTTTTCTTCGGCGACTTCCAGCGCCTTGATCGAGACCTGCACCTTGTGCGACTTGCGATCGAACTGGGTGACGCGGGCGTCCACCTTCTGGCCGACGGCGAAACGGTCCGGCCGCTGGTCCGAGCGCTCGCGGGCGAGTTCCGAGCGCTTGATGAAGGCGGCGAGGTCGGCGCCGACGATCTTGACGTCGAGGCCGCCCTCCTTCACCTCGGTCACCTCGCAGGTCACCACCGCGCCCTTGCGCACGTCGCTCGCTTCCGCGAACGGATCGCCTTCGAGCTGCTTGATGCCGAGCGAGATGCGCTCCTTCTCGACGTCGACATCGAGCACCTGCGCCCTGACCTTGTCGCCTTTCTTGAAGTCCTCGATCACCTGCTCGCCCGGCCGTTTCCAGTCGAGGTCGGAGAGATGCACCATGCCGTCGACATCGCCGTCCAGACCAAGGAACAGGCCGAACTCGGTCTTGTTCTTGACCTCGCCCTCGACCACCGAGCCGGGCGGATACTTCTCGACGAACACCTCCCAGGGATTGCGCATGGTCTGCTTGAGACCAAGCGAGATGCGGCGCTTGACCGGATCGACCTCGAGCACCTGCACCTCCACCTCCTGCGAGGTGGAGACGATCTTGCCCGGATGCACGTTCTTCTTGGTCCAGGACATCTCGGAGACGTGGATCAGGCCCTCGATCCCGGGCTCGAGCTCGACGAAAGCGCCGTAATCGGTGATGTTGGTGACCCGCCCCGTCAGCCGCATGCTGACCGGGTATTTCGCCTCGATCCCCTGCCAGGGGTCCGGCTGCAGCTGCTTCATGCCGAGCGAGATGCGGTGCGTCTCGTGATTGATCTTGATGATCTTGACCTTGACCTGCTGGCCGATGGTCAGCACCTCGGTCGGGTGATTGACCCGCCGCCAGGCGATATCGGTCACGTGCAGCAGGCCGTCGATGCCGCCGAGATCGACGAAGGCGCCGTAATCGGTGATGTTCTTGACGACGCCGTCGATCACCTGGCCTTCTTCGAGGTTCTGCACGAGCTCCTGGCGCTGCTCGGCGCGGGTTTCTTCGAGCACGGTGCGGCGGGATACGACGATATTGCCGCGCCGGCGATCCATTTTCAGGATCTGGAACTGCTGCGGCACGTTCATCAGCGGGGTCACGTCGCGGATCGGCCGGATGTCGACCTGGCTGCGCGGCAGGAACGCCACCGCTCCGTCCAGGTCGACGGTGAAGCCGCCCTTCACCTGGTTGAAGATGACGCCCTGAACCTTCTCGTTGTTCTGGAACGCCCGTTCGAGCTTGCCCCAGCTCTCCTCGCGCCGCGCCTTGTCGCGCGACAGAACCGCCTCGCCGAGCGCGTTCTCGACCCGTTCGAGATAGACCTCGACGGTGTCGCCCACCTTGATCTCGTTCTGCCGCCCTGGACCGGCGAACTCGCGAACGGGCACTCGCCCCTCGGTCTTGAGGCCCACGTCGATGACGGCGAGGTCCTTTTCGATCGCAACGACGGTGCCCTTGATGACGGAGCCTTCCTGCAGGTTACCGTGCGTAAAGGACTCCTCGAGCATGGCGGCGAAATCTTCGTGCATGGGCGTGCTGGCGGATTGAGCGATCTGAGCCATGAAATCTCCGTAACGGGACGACCGGCAGGCTTGCGTTAACAGGACGCCCTGACCGTTCGGACCGAAGGCCCCGTAGACCTTCGGCTACCGCCCTCTCCCTACCCGCCCCCGCTGGCGGGGGAGGGTAGGGAGGGGGCGGGCCGGCCCGATCAACCGAACGGTCGGGACGATGGTTGGTTCCGAGCGCCGCGGCCGCTTCGGGCGCACGGGAGCAAAGGCATCGGTTTCCAGCCGCACACATAGGCGCGAACCTTGGAAACACCAAATCCGCCGGGCCGGAACTGGATCCGGCGGCGGGCATGAGCGTCACCTTGCTCGGGCGGCTTCGACGATCGCAATGGCGGCCCGGAATGCGGCGTCTATATCCAAATGCGTCGTGTCGAGCAAGTGCGCGTCGGGCGCGGGCGCGAGCGGGGCGACGGCTCGCGTCGTGTCGCGCTGGTCGCGCCGCATGATGTCGGCGAGAATGTCCGCCTCGCTCACGCGCTGGCCGTTCGCGCAGAGCTCGCGGAACCGGCGGTGCGCACGCGCCTCCGGCGTGGCGGTGACGAAAATCTTCACCTCCGCGTCCGGGCAGATCACCGTGCCGATGTCGCGACCGTCGAGCACGGCGCCCGGGGGCTGCGCGGCGAA
>CAYGZV010000104.1:6973-9307 GCA_964354425.1 uncultured Rhodoplanes sp.
CGGAGGCGGCGGGCCCGTCAATGGCGATGATCATCCGAGATCGCCCCCGAGCCCGCGCAGCGTTTCCACAAATCCCGGGAAACTCGTGCCGATGAACGACGCATCGTCGACCGCGACCGGCTTCTCGCTCGCGAGCCCCATCGTGAGCGCCGCCATGGCGATGCGGTGATCCATATGGGTCGAAACCAGCCCGCCGCCTTCGACGCGCCCGCGCCCATGCACGATCAGATCGTCGCCGGCGATCTCGACTGCGACGCCGTTGACCCGGAGCATCGCCGCCGTCGCGGCGAGCCGGTCGGATTCCTTGACCCGCAGCTCCTTCAACCCCCGCATGATGGTCGTGCCTTCCGCAAAGGCGGCCGCGACGGCGAGGATCGGATATTCGTCGATCATGGAAGGCGCCCGCGCGGCCGGGACCTCGACGCGGCGCAGGGCCGACGAGCATATCCGCAGGTCGGCCAGTTCCTCGCCCCCCTCGATGCGCCGATCCAATATTTCCACCGCGGCGCCCATCTCGACGAGCGTCGTCAAGAGGCCGGTGCGTAGAGGGTTGGTCAGCACGCCGGCGAGAATCAGCTCGGAGCCCGGCACGATCAGCGCGGCGACCAGCGGGAAGGCGGCCGAGGACGGGTCCGCTGGCACTGCGATCGGAGCGGGGACGAGCTCGGGCTGCCCGGTGAGGGTGATCCGGCGGCCCTGCGCGCCGTCCGGCTCGACCGTCAGCTCGGCCCCGAAATGGGCGAGCATGCGCTCGGTATGGTCGCGCGTCGCCTCCGCTTCGATCACCGTGGTCGCGCCCGGCGCGGCGAGGCCGGCGAGCAGCACCGCCGATTTCACCTGCGCCGAGGGCACGGGCGTTCGGTAGAGGATCGGGATCGGGTCGCGCGCGCCCGCGAGCGTGATCGGGAGGCGGTCGCCTTCATCCGCGGCGACCACCCGGGCTCCCATGCGGAGAATCGGTTCGAGGATGCGCTTCATCGGCCGGCGGCGCAGCGAGGCGTCCCCGTCGAAGGTCGCGGTGATCGGGCACCCCGCGACCGCCCCCATGACCAGCCGGCAGCCGGTTCCGGAATTGCCAAAATCGAGTGCGGCGGAGGGAGCGGCGAAGCCGGCGACGCCGACGCCGTCCACCTGCCACGTCCCCTCGCCGCTGCGTTCGACGCGCGCGCCGAGCGCGCGCATGGCCCGCGCCGTGTTGATGACGTCCTCGCCTTCGAGAAGTCCGGTGATGGCGGTGCGGCCGACCGCAAGCGCGCCGAGGATCAGCGCGCGGTGCGAAATCGACTTGTCGCCGGGCGCACGCAGGCGGCCTTTCAGCGGCCCGGCGCGGCGGGCGGTGACGGCGGTTCGGGGGTTCGGCGCTGACATTGTGAGGACCAGATCAGGCGCGACCTCTTAACGGGGTTTTCCCGGCGCGCCCACAGAAATCTTGCGGATCGCGTGGCTTGGACGCAGGCGGCCTCCCCGGCGACGCACTTGTGACGATCGAATTGAATTTACACGGCTTGTGCCTGGCTTGCTCGCGCATTTCTGTAAGCGCTGCACGGCCCAGCTTGGAACTAGAGAAAGGGCTCGCAATTCGGCGCAGGCCGACCCACATAGCGCGGGTTCCCCGACGATTGCGGCGACCCGGTTTCTCCCGATCCGGAGGCTGTCCAAGCGCACGGCCCGCATGGGCCGGCGCTATTGACACCGAGCGCGCAAGCCGCCAAGGGGAGGTTCGCTTTTCAACCTGCCGCAAGGAATTCCGACCGTGGCGAAACCCGAGCTCGGCACGAAACGCCTCTGCGCCTCGTGCGGCGCGAAGTTCTACGATCTCAACCACGATCCGATCGTCTGCCCGAAATGCGGCGTGGTGTACGAAGTGGCGCCGGCGCCGACGCGGGGGGGGCGTCCGGAGGCGGCGGCGCGCCCGGTTCCGCAGGAAGCTGAGCTGCCCGAGACTCAGGAGGCGGAGTTCATTTCGCTTGAGGAGGCTGACGCCGAGGCGCAAGGAAAGAAGAAAGGGATCGGCGGCGAGGAGATTCCCGACGTCGAGGAGGAGGTCGAGATAGACGAGAGCCTCGACGACGCCGCGTTCATCGAGGAAACCGAAGAGGAAGACGCCGACGTCTCGGAAATCCTCGGCGGGGACATCGAGGACGAGGAGGAGACTTGATCCGGGGTTCCGCGCCCGGTAATCATCGCTTGGATGCGACAGCCGGTCGGTCGGCTGTCTTGTTCTCTTAATCCCAACCTCCGACGCCGTTTCCCTGGAGGGGCCATAGCTCAGTTGGGAGAGCGCTTGAATGGCATTCAAGAGGTCGGGGGTTCGACTCCCCCTGGCTCCACCAA
>CAYGZV010000105.1:0-9171 GCA_964354425.1 uncultured Rhodoplanes sp.
GCTTAGAGCCATTCGAGCGGCGTGTGTATCCGACGTTGGTGGGAGCGCGCAACACGGGCGCGGCCGTTCGCGGACTCTCGGCACTGCGTTCATTCCCGCAAGAGCGTCCGGTTTTTCTCAGCAATTTCCAAGTCGCCGCTTGCGCGGGGACGAGCGGTATCGCATCCAACCGCAGCGAAAACTGCTTCTAGATTTGTGCAATCTTCAACCCGAGTGGCCAGGCCCGGCTCAGGCCTTGAACAATTCCCGCGCTTCCTCGGCGGGCTTTGCCTGGCGATGCTGGCGCGCAATGAGGCTGAGCAGGGTGGCGATGGTGATCGAGCCGAGCGTCGCCCGGGCGATATCGTCGATCTCGCCGAGCACCTCGCGCAACGTCGCTCCCTCCGGGGTGTTCGCGCCGGGAGCGCCCTCATCGTCGCGCGTGCCGAAATTCTCGAACAGCTGGATGACGTCGAGGAGCGTCGTCCGGCGGGTATTGCCGACGAACTGGTAGCCGCCGCCCGCCCCGCGCACGGAGCGCACGAGGCCGGCGCGCCCCAGCACATGCATCACCTTGGCGAGGTGATGGCTCGACACGCCATATTTCTCGCCGATCTCGCCGACCGAGAGCTGGCGCTCGGGATTCGCCGCCAGCTCGAGCACGGCGAAAATGGCGAGGCGACTGGCGATCTGCAGGTTCATCGGTCCTGTCCGTCGTTCCGGCGCGGGCGCATGGCCCCCGCGCGCTGTGTCAGCCGAGGTCCTTCTCCAGCTGAATATAGGGTCCCGCCATCATCCCTTCACCGCGGAAAAACAAGGAATGCAGCCGGTTGTCCCGCGCGACCATGGTGCGCATCTTGGTCATCCCCGCCTGCTTGAACTTCTCCGACATGGCGAGGAAGAGCTGTTCACCCACCCCGTGCAGCCGCGCGTCCGGGTCGACCGATAACGCGAACACCCAGCCGCAGGGTTCCGAACCGAACTCCCACGCCCTGATCTCGCCGATGATGAAGCCGAGCACGCGCCGCTCCGCCTTCTTGCCGGCCGGCACCGCGACCAAAAAGAAGCGCTCGTTCGGACGGGTCCGGCCGTAACGCTCATAGGCCTGTTCCCAATACTCCGCCTTGGCGAGGCCGGTGATGCGCTGATCGAGCGCGATCACCTGCGCCACGTCGCTCGCCCGCACGGCGCGAATCAGCAGCGCGTCCTTGTCCTCGCCCGCCTTCATTTGCGATCCATGGCCGATCCGTGCCGCCCGCCCGCTTAGCCCTTCTCTCGCGTTGAGGTTCGCGTCGGTGGAACGGCAATCAGGCGTTGGCCCCGGACTGTAGCCGGAACAGCCGTATCCCTGGCAAGGGGTAAAATTCCTTTTATCGTTGGGCAAATAGTAGGCGGGGCGGGCGCGGCCGTGCGCCCGCGGGTCACGGGCGTCCTTGCGGATTTGCTGGAAATGAACGTCGCGCGGCCCGGACACCAGGTGGGTCGCATCACGCGGCCAACCCGAACACGGGCGGCGCGGTTCCCAGCCTCAATCCTCGCGCCCGCGCTCCACGTGGAACCGGTGCAGCACGCGATGGAAGATCGGCGCCAGCACGAAGCTCGTGGCGATGACGATCACGAGCCCGGAGAAGATCGCATAGGAGCCGGCGAAGATTTTGCCGCCGGTCGTGCGCAAGGGCGTGAGCGGCCCCATGCCGGACAGGATCATCGCCGCATTCACATAGGCGTCGACGAGCGACATGCCCTCGAAAGCGGCATAACCGGCAATGCCGATCGCAAGCCCTATGGCGGTCAGCGCGCACCAGAGCGCAAGCGCCTTGGACATTCGCGTGGCAAACCGGCGGGGCGAGATAACGGGCTCGTGTCTTTGCTCAAATCGGATCAGGTCGAACATCGGTGCGCCCTATGCGAACGCGCATGGCAGTTCAAGCAAGGCGCATCGCTCCGTGGCGAGGCGCGCGGCGGGGCGCCGGCTCACGATCCGGCCAGCCGCTCGGCGAACAGGACCATGGTCTTGCGATAGATGATCGAGCGGTTCCACTCGCGCATCACCTCGAAATTCGCCGTGCCCTCGCCGAACGGCGCGCCGGCGCGCCAGCCATTGACCTTCAGGAGATTGGCCGTGGAGGCGAGCACGTCCGGCACGCTGCGTCGCAGATCGACATGGCCGTTGCCGTCGTAATCGACGCCGTATTTGATGTAGGAGGACGGAAGAAACTGCGTCTGGCCGAGTTCTCCGGCATAGGCGCCGATCAGGTCGCGCAAGGAAAGGTCGCCGCGCTGGACGATCTGCAAGGCGGCGAGCAGCTCGCGCTGGAACAGCTCGGTGCGGCGGCAGTCATGCGCGAGCGTGGCGATCGTGCGGATGACCGGCAGCTTGCCCATGTCGCCCGTGCCGTTGTCGCTTTCGAGCGTCCAGATCGCCATGAGCAGCGTCGTGGGCACGCCGAATTGCTGCTCGATGCGCGACAGCAGCGCAGCATGCCGCTGCATCAGCTGCTTGGCGCGCTTGATGCGGGCCGGGATGACGCGGGTGGCGGCGTAGTCCTCGAAGCTCTTGCGGAAGGTGCCGCGCTGACGTCGGTCGAAGGCGAGCACCGCGGGATCCGGCGTGACGCCGGCGAACGCCTGGTCGATCACCGTGCGCGAGACGCCGGCGCTCGCCGCCTCGCGTCCCATGGCGGACAGGAAGGCGTTGAAATCGCCGCCGCATGGCGCCGCGCGCGCGGGCGCAGCGAGGGCAAGCGTGCACAGGAGAGCCGCGAACACGCGTGCGATCATGCCGGTCCTCGTTGTCTCGATGGGTGACGACGCGGAGAATGTCATGCCGGGCGCGCAAGCGGAAGGCTATACGGCCGTGCAGAAGCCGTCGGGTCATTCACGCGCTTCACGGCCATGGAAAACCCGAAGCATGACGAGACGCCGACCATCGTAACGATACTGGAAGACATACGCCGAACTGAGCACGCGCAGCGTGTAGCCCGGATTGAGCGCTGCGAAATCCGGGATCGATCTCACCGAAATCCAAATCCCGCATTTCGCTTCGCTCAATGCGGGGTACTTGCTCGAACCATGCATCCTTCGCGACGGCGCGCTTCGCGCCTCCTCAGCGATGAGGCTACCGGATTTTTCTATGATCCCGTAGGATGGGTTGAGCGGCAGCGAAACCCATCGCAAGGCCGTTTGCGGAATGATGGGTCTCGCGGTGCTCGACCCATCCTACGCGCCACGCGCGGCGGGGAGAGTTGAGTTTCTTCTACGCCAATTCAAGCTCCGCGAGCGCCACCCCCAGCGTCGGCGTGACGAGCGGCGCGAGCCGCTGGTCGGCGGCGCATTCGACGACGGCGCCGTAGCCGGACGGCGTGGGATCGCGATGGATGTGCGTGACGAGCCGCACCGCGTCGATCACCCATAGCTCGGCGATGCCGAAGCCGGCGTAAAGGTCCGCCTTGCGGCCGAGATCATAGCCGAGGCTCGAATCGGCGATCTCGACCACGAGCTTCGCCGTCGCCGCCGTGAGGCCCTTGATGCCGCTGGCTTTCGGATAGAACACGAAGTCCGGTTCGAGATAGGTGTCGGGAGTCAGTCGGAACGTGGTTTCGGTGACGAACATCAGGTCCGCCGGCAATCGCCGCGCCCAGTAGATCGTCAACGCCGCCTTGAGGATTTCGTGCTGATTTCCTTTTGCGGCCATCGGCACGATCTCCCCGCCGATCAGCTCGATGCGCTCGTCCTCGTCGAGGATTCCGGCCGCCACCATCTGCTCCAGCTCAGCAACGGTAAACCGCCGCCGCAGCAGCCCCTCGGCGGCGTTGGTTGTGCGCACGGCTTGGCGGGACTCTTGCATGGCCCTCGTGCTTCCTGTCCTCCGGCGACTGGACGGGCGCTACTCCACCGCAACCTTCGTCAATTCGCCCGCCGCCGCCATCTCTCGGCGCAGCCATTCCGGTGCGATGTCGAAGCCGTTCGGCCATGTCGGCGCGCCGAACTCCAGAAACACACGTGCGAAATAGGCTTCATCGCGCAGCGGCTGGAGCATGGAGCCAGGCTCGTTCACCATCGTGGAAAAATCGTGCATGCCTTCGCTGCCGTCGCTAAACCGCACCCGCAGTCGGAAGCCGCCCAGCCTTTCGAGGTGTGTGACTTTAGTCAGCATCGAGACCTGCGATTCTTTCCGGCTGTTCGCCTGCCCGGGCGCGGCGCCAATTCTCCCGCAACTGCGGCTGTCGCGCCAACGTCCATTCCTTGACCAGTCGGGCGGCCGCCTTGGGAAGCTTGCCCTCGATCACCTCACCCGTCTCTATCGCGACGTTCGCCTCGTGCTCGCCGTACACCGCCTGAAAATGCGGCGGCGGATGATCCCGAACGTACATGCGCACCGCAATGCCGTAAAACCACGAGATCGTCGGCATTGCCGTCCCATTGCCGTCCGCGCCGATCAGTTATCCAAAAAGCTCCGCAGCTTCCGTGTCTTTAGTTGTCCAGAAAACTTCGCAGTTTTCTGGATCGGCTCGGATGCTTCAGTTTGCGCAGCGCCTTCGCCTCGATCTGGCGGATGCGTTCGCGGGTCACCGAGAACTGCTGGCCGACCTCTTCCAGCGTGTGGTCGGTGTTCATGCCGATGCCGAAGCGCATGCGCAGCACGCGCTCCTCGCGCGGCGTGAGCGAGGCCAAAACGCGCGTCGTCGTCTCGCGCAGGTTCGACTGGATGGCCGCGTCGATCGGCAGGATCGCGTTCTTGTCCTC
Source organism: uncultured Rhodoplanes sp. (assembly GCA_964354425.1). Classification (GTDB taxonomy): domain Bacteria; phylum Pseudomonadota; class Alphaproteobacteria; order Rhizobiales; family Xanthobacteraceae; genus Rhodoplanes. Next base: position 4,726 of record CAYGZV010000105.1, read on the forward strand.
GATGAAATCGCCGAGATGCGAGTCTTCCTCATCGCCAATGGGCGTCTCCAAAGAGATCGGCTCCTTGGCGATCTTCAAAACCTTGCGGACTTTCTCGAGCGGCATGCCGAGCTTTTCGGCGAGCTCTTCCGGCGTCGGCTCGCGCCCGATCTCGTGCAGCATCTGGCGGCTCGTGCGCACGATCTTGTTGATCGTCTCGATCATGTGCACGGGGATGCGGATGGTTCTTGCTTGGTCGGCGATGCTGCGGGTGATCGCCTGCCGAATCCACCAGGTGGCGTAGGTCGAGAACTTGTAGCCGCGGCGGTATTCGAACTTGTCGACCGCCTTCATCAGCCCGATATTGCCTTCCTGGATCAGGTCGAGGAATTGCAGGCCGCGATTGGTGTATTTCTTGGCGATGGAGATGACGAGGCGGAGATTCGCCTCCACCATTTCCTTTTTCGCCTGGCGCGCCTCGCGCTCGCCCTTCTGCACCATCTGGACGATGCGGCGGAATTCCGGAATCTCCAGCCCGGTCTCGGCGGCGAGCGCATGGATGTCGCCGCGGATTTCCCTGATGCGGTCCTTCTCGCGCGCGACCACGCTTTTCCAGCCGCGCGCCGAGAGCTTGGACACGCGGTTGAGCCAGCGCGGGTCGAGCTCGGAGCCCTGGTAGTTCTTCAGAAAATCCTCGCGCGAGACGCCGTGGCTCTCGGCAAGCCGCATCAGGCGGCCTTCGTAGCCGACCAGGCGCTTGTTGATGTCGTAGAGCTGCTCGACCAGCGAATCGATGCGCGCCTGGTTGAGGCGCAGCGACTTCACCTCGGCGATCAGCTCTTCCTTGAGCTTCTTGTATTTGCGCTCCTGCGCCGGCGAGAGCGACTCGTTCTTGAGCTTGCTCTCGACATTCTGCTCCTGAAGGCGGCGCAGCTTCTTGTAATGGTCGGCCACGGTGTCGAACGTCTCGACCACCTTGGGCTTCAGCTCGGCCTCGATCGCGGCGAGCGACATCGAGCCGTCGAGATCGTCCTCGTCGAGGTCGCCCTCGCCGAGCGGATTTTCACCAGGCCCGTCGCCGTCCGGATCGCCCTGCTTGAACGTGCGCGCCGCGGGAGCGGCCGGCCCGGGCGCGGGGGGCCTGAGAGCGGGTGCGGCGGCCGCGAGCGGCGGGGAGCCGCCGATCGCCGGGCCGTTCCCGCCGTCAACCGGCGCTGAGCCGTTGTTCGCGCCAGGCAGCGCCGCCCCCGCCGCCCCGTCGCCTGCCGGCGCGACGGCCCCGGGAGCGCCCACGCCCTTGGCCTCCGGACCGGAATAGGTCGCCTCGAGGTCGATGATGTCGCGCAGGAACACCTTCCCGACATTGAGCTCGTCGCGCCAGATGATGATGGCCTGGAAGGTGAGGGGGCTTTCGCACAGGCCGGCGATCATCGCCTCGCGGCCCGCCTCGATGCGCTTGGCGATGGCGATCTCGCCCTCGCGCGAGAGCAGCTCGACCGAGCCCATCTCGCGCAGATACATGCGCACCGGATCGTCCGTGCGCTCGCCCGGCTCCACCCGTTCGGCCTTGGCCGGCGTCGTGCGGGCGACCTCGACCAGTTCGCCCTCGCTCTCCTCCTCCTCGGCCTCCTCGCGCGGTTCTTCGTGGCCCTCCTCGGTGTCGGTCTCCTCCTGCTCGACGACATTGATGCCCATCTCGTTGAGCATCGCGAACACGTCCTCGATCTGATCCGAGGTGACTTCCTCGGAGGGGAGGACGGCGTTGATCTGATCGTGGGTGACGTAGCCGCGCTTCTTGGCGAGCTTGATCATCTTGCGGACGGCGGCGTCCGAAAGGTCGAGCAGCGGCAGCGGCGCATCCGGCGTTTCAGACGTTTCCTTCTCGGGCGTATCGTCTTTCTTGTCTTTCACGACCTTGTCCTTCGTGGTCGCTTTCGCCTTGATGGTGGTGGTCGCCATGAACACTCCTAGCCGAGTACGCGTACTAGGCCTCAGTCCTGCCGCCGGACCAATGGCCAAAAAAGGGCAGCCTTGCCGCCGCCCGGAGAATTCCGATTCGTTCGAACTGAGGGCTGCAGGCGTGCACGGCCCTGCATCGACCGCTCCTCCTGGTTCCCGCCCGCGTTTCGGACGACGCCGAAGAACGTTCCCGACCCCAGACTATGCCGAGGCGGCAACAGCGCCCCAGCGCGATCCCCGAATTGCCCGTTACGCGGCGCCCGAGCGGACTGTCGGGCCGTTAAAGACCACGCGCCGGCCGCCCCGACAAGGCCCCGAATCCCTCGATCGAGGCTTCGGTTCCCTCGATTGCGGCAAGGCGGCCCTGCACGTCAAGCAACCAAGCATAATTGCGCTCGCTCGGCTCCTCGCCCAGCGCGCGCTCGGCCTCTTTCAACTCCTTATTTAACGTGCGGTTCTTGTGATGCAAGGTTAGAACGTGACGCCACCATTGGCCGACATCCTGGGGCGCCGCGCCGGGGCGGGCCGGCCAGTCGGCGAGATGGGTGAGCGCCGCTTCGATGCGGGCGATCACCGGCCCGAGCTCGCGTTCCGCGACCAGAGCCCGCAAGTTCTCCGCAACCTCCCGGTGTGCGTTGGCGTCGAGAATCGCCCGGCGGAGCCGGTTCGCGTCCGGGTGCAGCAGCTCGATCTCCGCGAATTCCTCGGCATCCTGTTCGAGCAGCCAGGGATGGTTGAGCACGGCGACCAGGATCAAGGCTTCGCGCGCGGGGAGCGCCGAGCGGGACCCGCGCACGATCGGACTCGTGGTCAGGCGCGGGCTCGACGGGCCGAATCGATCGGCGACGGCGGCTTTGTCGGCGGAGAACCGGGGAGTTTTGCGTCCGCGGTCCCGGTCGCGTCCGAAGGACGAGAACGCGCGATCGCGGGAGGGTTGGCGCAGCCGGGTCGTGGGCTCGGGGGCGAGCAGGTTGCGCAGGCGCGCCTGGAGATCCTGGCGGTAGTGGCGTCGCACGCCCTCGTGGCCGATGCCGCCCGCAAGCTCGGCGAGCCGCGCCTCCAGCCGCGCCCGCCGTTCCGGCGTATCAACCCGGCTCGCATCGATCTCCCGCATCCACAGCACCTCGGCCAGCGGCCGAGCGCCGGCGAGCACGTCGCCCATCGCCGCCGGTCCGTTGGTGCGGATGAAATCGTCGGGATCGTGCCCCTGCGGCAGCGTCGCAAAGCTCAGGCTCTTGCCGGGCGCGAGCAGCGGCAGCGCGAGATCGACGGCGCGGAAGGCCGCCCGCTGGCCGGCGTCGTCGCCGTCGAACAAGAGCACGGGTTCGTCCGCCATCCGCCACAGCAGGGCGAGTTGATCCTCGGTGAGCGCCGTCCCGAGCGGGGCGACCGTCGCCGGAAACCCGGCGGTCGCCATCGTGATCACGTCGACATAGCCTTCGACCACGATCAGCGGCGCGCCCGCATGGGCGGCCGCACGCGCCGCCGCGCCATTGTAGAGGGTCGCGCCCTTGTGAAAGAGCGGCGTTTCCGGCGAGTTGAGGTATTTGGCGGGCGCGTCCTTGTCCAGCGTCCGCCCGCCAAAGGCGATGATGCGGCCGCGCAGGTCGGCGATCGGGAACATCACGCGGTCGCGGAAGCGGTCATAGGGGACGGGGATGTCCTCGCCGGCGACCAGCAGCCCCGCCTCGACCATGTCCTCGACCGAGACGCCGTGAGCGCCCAGATGCTCCTTGAGGGCGAATCGCTCGGCCGGCGCATAGCCGAGCCGGAATTTCACCTGCGTCGCGGGATCGATGCCGCGGTCGGCGAGGTAGCCGCGCGCCTTGGCGCCCGCGCGCGATGCGAGCGTCGCCTCGAAGAACGTCGCCGCAAGGTCGATGACGTCGTGCAGCGTGCGGCGGCGCGCCGCCTGCGCCTCCGCCTCCGGCGACGCCTTGGGCACGGGCAGGCCGGCCATCGCGGCGAGCCGCTCGACCGCTTCGGGGAAGGGCACGCCCTCCGTCGCCATCACGAAATCGAAGATATTGCCGTTCTTGCCGGACGAGAAGTCGAACCACATCCCCTTCTGGTCATTGGCGAAAAACGACGGCGTCTTCTCCTGGTTGAAGGGCGAGAGCCCCTTCCACTCGCGTCCCGCCTTCTTCAGCTTCACGCGCCGCCCGACCACCTCCGACACCGGAAGGCGCGCGCGCAGATCGTCAAGGAAGTCGGGCGGGAAGCGCATGGCGATTCGCAGAATAGCGCCGGCTTCCCCCCAATATAAGGCCGCTCCCCGCGACGGGGCCGCCGCGGGCGCTTGTCCCGGCTTTCCACAGGCGGATTGGCCGGGAAAGGCGTAGCATTCGCGAGACTCGGGTCGCTTGGCGAGGGCGGAGAGGTCGGGGACAACTTGGATTTCGGATGGACAGAACAGAATAAGAACGTAAAATGTCTTGATTCGGCGAGGGCAGTCCGGGCGATGCGGCCGACATTCTATGAGTTCTTTGCCGGGGGCGGGATGGCGCG
>CAYGZV010000106.1:0-4893 GCA_964354425.1 uncultured Rhodoplanes sp.
GCGCAGCCTCAATTATTCTGCGCGTAGTCGGGCAGCTCCCAATGGTCTGGCGAGCGCCACAGGCTGCTCAAGAGCAGGTCGCGCACGCACAGCAGTTCCTTCGGCAGCCGATCGAACAGCTTGATGAAGAACTCCTCGTGGCCGAGGATTTCCTTCATCCACTCGGCCTTGTCGACCGACATCAGCGCGTGGAACTGCTCGCGCGAGAAGTTCAGGCCGCGCCAGTCGATGTCGTCATAGGTTGGCACATAGCCGAGCGGCCCTTCGAGCGCGCGCGCGGTGCCGTTGGCGCGTTCGACCACCCATTTCAGCACCCGCATATTGTCGCCGAATCCCGGCCACAGGAAGTTGCCGTCCTTGTCCTTGCGGAACCAGTTGACGCAGAAGATGCGCGGCGGCATGCCGACCCGCCGGCCCATGTCGAGCCAATGGTTGAAGTAGCTCGCCATGTGGTAGCCGACGAAGGGCAGCATCGCCATCGGGTCGCGCCGCACCTCGCCGATATTGCCGAAGGCCGCGGCCGTCATCTCCGAGCCCATGGTGGCGCCGGCATAGACGCCGAACGCCCAGCTCAGCGGCTGGTAGACGAGCGGCACATTGGTCGAGCGCCGGCCGCCGAAGATGATGGCGCTGATCGGCACGCCGGCGGGGTTCTCCCATTCCGGATCGATCGCCGGGTTCTGCCCGGCGGGCGCGGTGAAGCGGCTGTTGGGATGCGCCGCCTTGCGGCCCGAATCGGGCGTCCAGTCCTTGCCCTGCCAGTCGATCGCGTGCGCCGGGGGCGCGCCGTCCATGCCCTCCCACCAGACGTCGCCGTCGTCGGTGAGCGCGACATTGGTGAAGATCGTGTTCTTCGAACAGCTGATCATCGCGTTCGGGTTCGACTTGTAGTTCGTCCCCGGCGCGACGCCGAAATAGCCGGCCTCCGGATTGATGGCGTAGAGGCGGCCGTCGGCGCCCGGCTTCAGCCAGGCGATGTCGTCGCCGATCGTCGTGACCTTCCACCCCTCCATTTCCTTGGGCGGGATCAGCATGGCGAAATTGGTCTTGCCGCAGGCGCTCGGGAAGGCGGCGGAGACATAGGTCTTCTTGCCCTTGGGGTCGGTGACCGCAAGAATGAGCATGTGCTCGGCCATCCAGCCCTCGTCGCGTCCGAGCACCGAGGCGATGCGCAGCGCAAGGCATTTCTTGCCAAGCAGCGCGTTGCCGCCATAGCCGGAGCCGTACGACCAGATCGAGCGCTCTTCCGGATAGTGGACGATGTACTTGACCGTCGGGTTGCACGGCCAGGAGATGTCCTTCTGTCCGGGAGCGAGCGGCGCGCCGATCGTGTGCATGCAAGGCACGAACACGTCGCTGTCGCCGAGCGCCTCGTCGACCGCGCGGCCCATGCGGGTCATCAGCTTCATGTTGACGACGACATAGGGCGAGTCGGTGATCTCATAGCCGATATAGGAGATCGGCGAGCCGATCGGGCCCATCGAGAACGGGATCACATACATCGTGCGTCCCTGCATCGAGCCGTCGAACAGCGGCTCCAGGGTCGCCTTCATCTCGCGCGGGTCCATCCAGTTGTTGGTCGGCCCGGCGTCTTCCTTGTTGATGCTGCAGATATAGGTGCGGTCCTCGACGCGGGCGACGTCGCTCGGGTCGGAGCGCGCGAGGAAGCAGCCCGGCCGCTTCTCCGCATTGAGCTTGACGAAGGTGCCGGCTTTCACAAGCAGATCGCACATGGAATCGTATTCGGCCTGCGAGCCGTCGCACCAGTGGATGTTGTCCGGCTTGCAGAGCTTGGCCATGTCCATGACCCAGTTCTTCAAGCGCTGGCTTTTCACGTAGGACGGGATGCTGATCGTCGCGTGCATGCGCTTCCCCCGAATAGGCGGCGATAAACGGCGTTGAAATGCGCCTATAGCAGCTTTTAAGCAACGCTGCCATCCGGCCGACCGCCTTCCGGCATTCTTTTTCGGCGGACCTGCGGGCGGACGGCGGCGGCCTTCTTCCCTGGAATTACAGCCACTTCTTCAGCTTGAAATAGACGTAGGGGACGACCGCGGCGATGATCATCAGCAAAATCGCGAGTGGATAGCCGAAACCCCAGTCGAGTTCGGGCATATGCTTGAAGTTCATCCCGTAGAGCGAGGCGATCAGGGTCGGCGGCATGAATACAACGGCCGCGACCGAGAATATTTTAATGATGTTGTTCTGTTCGATGCTGATCACGCCGACCATCGCGTCCAGCAGAAAGGTGATCTTGTTGGCGAGATAGGTCGCATGGTCCGATAGCGACTGCGCGTCCCGCTGCATGCCCTTGAGGATCGCGCGCTGGTCCTTCGCCCACCGCATGGTGTCGGCTTCGTTGGCGAGAAACAGGAGCAGGCGGCCAATGGACACCAGGCACTCGCGGACCTTGGAGGTCAGGTCGCCTTGTCGGCCGATCGAGGTCAGAATGTCGCGGTAGGCGCGGGAGCGCTCGGACGCTCCCTGCGGGACGAAGATCGCCTGCGACACCCGGTCGACCTCCGCGCTGATGCGTTCGAGAATGTCAGCCGAGCGGTCGACGATCGCGTCGAGCAGTTCCATCAGCACCGCTTCGCCGCTGAGCACGGGCGAACAGGCGCGCGCGAGCTTATTGGCGACGAGGGTGAACGGCCGAGGCTCGTCGTAGCGCACGGTGATCAGGCGACGGCCGGCGAGGATGAAGGTCACCGCGGTCGTCGTCGGATTGTCGGTTTCCGAACGGCACATCATCGTCGCCGTCATGTAGCGCGCGCCGTTCTCCACATAGAGCCGGCTGGTCGGCTCGATCTCCTGCATCTCCTCGCGGGTCGGAACGGCAAGACCGAGCTTGCGCTCGACGAGCTTGCTTTCCGACGGGGTCGGCGACAAGAGATCCAGCCACACCGCACCTTCGGGGATGTCGGCGTCAGGCGCGATCATCGAGCGCTCGAGCGATGCGCCACGCGGGATGTTGACCGACAGCATGGAGAACGGGCTCCGGTCCCGCCCCGCAGCGCGGGCCGGGCTGTCGCCAGCAATCGCCCAACTCGGCGTGCGCGGCAAGGACAAAGCCGGCGGCGGCCCGTTCAGGGCGCGTCGCCGACGCACGATCACGGCCCGCTATGCGGAGGAAAAGCTCGGAAGGCCGCCAAGTGTGCGCAGCGGACCTGCTTCGCCCAGCAGGTCCCGGCGCTCAGCGACTTACGGGAGGCGATCGGTCCGCGCCGGATCGTGCGTATGGCCGGCGGAGCGGTCGTCATCGGTCCCCGCCATGTGCTGGCAGCGCACAGCGGCGGCGACGGCCGCGATTCCGATCTCACGATAGCCGGCGCCGGGGAAATAGTCCTTGGCGCTTTTGTTGGCGGCCTTGGACGAGTTGGAAGGTTTGGTCATTCTATCGCTCCACTTTGTTTCCGCCCCAGGAACATCCTTGTTTGTGTCCGGCTGGGCTGCGCGCCCTCTTGCAGGTCCACCTCGGCGGAATTGCGTAGGAATAGGTCCGAGAACAGGGCATTCGCTCGGTCCCGCCATGGCGGCCAATAAACACGCGGCGTCGTGAACGCGCCGTTAAACTTGCCGGCGTTTAAATAATACATGCTTTGCGCGGCAGGTGGACAGGGGCTGCGCGGCAGGCGGCCGTATTTTAGCCAAACTCCCCGCGATTGCGGCAATTATGCAACACCGCGTGCCCTTCGCGTCCCAATCGGCATGCGACGCCTGGAAGCAGGACGATCTTTTCGGTACACCTAATGCGAGGTAACGCATGCGTCGTGGCAATAAGAAGGTGGGGGGGCCAGTGATGACTCCGAGGGCGGTGATTCTTATTGTCCTGGCTCTGTGCGTCGGCGGCTGCGTGACCGCGACGCCGGAACCGTCGTCGGAGGCCAATCTGAAGCCGCGCGACCGCGAATATCTCGCCAATGCCCCCTATGCCAAAGTGCAAATCCCGCAGAACTATCGGCGGCACCTCGTCGATTATCATCGGCGGGAGGCGCCGGGCACGATCCTTGTCGATACCGACGCGCGCCACCTCTATCTCGTGCTGCCGAATCAAAAGGCGATCCGCTACGGCGTCGCGGTGGGCGAGGAGGCGCTTGCCTTTTCTGGCGTAGCGAGAATCGGCCATAAGGCCGAGTGGCCGGGCTGGACGCCGACCGAAAGCATCAAGCGGCGCTTCGCCAATCTCCCAAATCATGTCGAGGGCGGTCCGCTGAACCCGCTCGGCGCGCGCGCCCTCTATCTCTACGCCAATGGCCGCGACACGCTGTTCCGGATTCACGGAACCAACCAGCCCGAATGGATCGGCAAGGCCATCTCCTCCGGCTGCATCCGCATGGTCAATGAGGACGTGATCGACCTCTACAATCGCACCCAAGTCGGAGCGACCGTGGTGGTGCTGGCGCCCGGGTCCGGCGATGTCTTCTCGCGTCTTGCGCTAGGCAGCTGACGGTTCTGCGATTTATTGGCTCGGCCGCCGGCATCGCCCGACCGGCGCATCGGCGCGCCTCACCACAGTCCTGCCATGGCGTCGCGATAACGCCTCGCCATCATCGCTCGCATGCTGCTTCCGCGCTCGGCGGTCAATGAAAGCCGCGGTTCGGAGGTATTGCTGCCGGCGCTGGCTGGTCCAAGCGTGTGGCATCGCGGCGGGCGGGGAAGGCGGAACTCGCCCGATGCTGCTCGCCCCGAACAAGCGTTGCCACCTGCAGCGCTCCGTTCTATCCGTGGCGGCGTGAGCTCGCCCGAGCTGCCGGGAACCTTTAGATGGCGCGACGCCGCATCGCCGAAGAGCCCGTCTCGCGCTTGGCCGCCTGGGCGCGCCGGGTCGGCCTGTTCTCGCTCGCCGTCGTGCTGCTCGCCGTCGTCATCGGGCGATCGGGACTGCTCGACATC
>CAYGZV010000106.1:4993-8720 GCA_964354425.1 uncultured Rhodoplanes sp.
CCCGTGACCTATGCCGGGCTCAATACGCCGGAGCAGCTGCGCAGCCTCTATCCGGACATCGAGCCGCTGGACCTCGCTCTGCCGCCGCAGAGCGCCTATGCGGCGGTGCTCGCGGCCCTCGCCAGGCGCAAGGATAATCCGATCGCACCGCTCTGGCGGGTGATCGACGAGCGTCCGCCGATCCTTGGTCGCCGCGACGGCCATATCGAGGCGATCGCCTATACGCCGATCATGGGGTTCCGTGACGATGTGGCGATCCGCATCCGTGCGACGCGCGAAGGATCGCGCGTCGATGTCCGCTCGGCCTCCCGTTACGGCCGCTGGGATTTCGGCGTGAACGCCCGCCGGGTGCTCAGCCTGATCGAGGACATCAACGAGGCCTCGACCTCGATCAAGCCGGAGCGGCCCCCGCCGCCCAAGGCGCCCGCGCGCAAGGGCGATCAGCGCGCCAAGCGGTAGACCGAGGCGATAGCCGGCGGTCCCTCGGTCGCGACAAGCCCACGCGCGACGAGGTCCTCCAGATGCGCGAGCACGGACAGGCCGGCGGCGCCCGTGAGCCGCGGGTCGATCCCCACATAGATCGCGCCGACCAGCATCGGAATGTCGGCGTCGCCGTCGCGAAGCCGCGCGAGAATCGCCGCCTCGCGGGCGTGACGATGCGCGATATATTGCCGAACGAAGGGAACGGCCTCGCCAATCGCGCCGCCATGGCCGGGCAGATAGACGCGCTCGTCCCGCCGCAGCAACCTGTCGAGCGAGCCCATATAGTCGCTCATCGCGCCGTCCGGGGGCGCGATGATCGAGGTGTTCCACGCCATCACATGGTCGCCGGAGAACAACAGATCCGTTCCGCGCAGCGCAAACGCCATGTGGTTCGCGGTATGGCCCGGGGTCGCGACCGCCTCGATCGCAAAGCCCTTGCCGTCGATCACCTCCCCGTCGGCAAGCGCATGGTCCGGCGTGAAATCGTGGTCGGCGCTCGCCTCGAGCCGCTTCGCCTCGCCGATATGGAGCGGACGGGCCGCCCGGTGCGGCCCCTCCGCAAGCGTGATCGCCCCGGTCGCAGCCTTGACGCGCGCCGCCGCGGGCGAATGATCCATATGGGTGTGGGTGACGAACACATGCGTCACGGTTTCGTTGCGGACCGCGTCGAGCAGCGCAGCGACGTGCCGGGGATCGTCGGGACCCGGATCGATGATCGCCACCTCGCCGCGGCCGACAATGTAGCTGACCGTGCCCTTGAAGGTGAACGGCCCCGGATTGTCGCACACCAGCCGGCGTACGCCGGGCGCGACCTCCTCGACGTGGCCGGGCGCGAGATCGAAATTCCTGTCGAAGGCGATATCGTCGGCCATGCGCTAGCGACTTGCGTCCGGGCGGCGCCCGCTGTCGTGCGGCGGTGAGCGAGCGGATTTCGCCATAGTTGCACCTTACGCACGATATCGCTACATGCCGCGAGAACCGGCATTGGGAATTTCGTGCCCTCCCTCCGCCGCCAATCGGGAAACGCTTACATGCGCGCGGAAACGCAGGCGATCGTCGAGGAGATCAAGCAGTCGGTCGGGCTGCTGAGGAGGCATCTTTGATGTCGACAAGGCCCGCGTCCGGCTCGCCGAACTGAACAAGCTCACTGAGGACGTCGCGTTCTGGGACGACCCCCAGCGCGCCCAGCGGCTGATGCAGGAGCGCACCTCGCTCGAGGACAGTCTCGGCGCGATCGGGCGCATCGAGCAGGAACTCGACGATCAGGTCACCATGATCGGGCTGGGCGAAGCCGAGAACGACCAGAGCGTCATCGCCGACGCCGAGGCCGCGCTGCGCAAGCTCAAGAGCGATGTCGACCGCCGCCAGACCGAAGCTTTGCTCTCGGGCGAGGCGGATACCAGCGACACTTATCTCGAAGTGCATGCGGGCGCCGGCGGCACCGAGAGCCAGGACTGGGCCAACATGCTGCTGCGGATGTATACCCGCTGGGCCGAGCAGCACGGCTTCAAGGTCGACTGGCTGGAAGAGACCGAGGGCGAAGAGGCCGGCATCAAATCGGCGACCGTGCAGATCAAGGGCCGCAACGCCTATGGCTGGCTGAAGACCGAGAACGGAGTGCACCGCCTCGTGCGCATCTCGCCGTTCGACTCCAATGCGCGCCGCCACACCTCGTTCGCGAGCGTCAACGTCTACCCGGTGGTCGACGACCGCATCGTCGTGGACATCAAGGAAGCGGACGTGCGCACCGACACGATGCGCTCCGGCGGCGCCGGCGGCCAGCACGTCAACAAGACCGAATCGGCGGTCCGCCTCACCCACATCCCGACCAGTATCGCGGTGGTGTGCCAGAACGACCGCTCGCAGCACCGCAATCGCGCCCAGGCCTGGCAGATGCTGCGCGCGCGCCTCTATGAGCGCGAGCTGAAAATGCGCGAGGAGAAGGCCGCCGCCGAGAACGCCGCCAAGACCGATATCGGCTGGGGCCACCAGATCAGATCCTATGTGCTGCAGCCCTATCAGATGGTGAAGGACCTGCGCACCGGCGTCTCCACCTCCAACACCGGCGCGGTGCTCGACGGCGACCTCGACCAGTTCATGGAATCCGCCCTCGCGCAGAGGGCGTTCGGCGCCGGCCCGGAAAACGTCGAGGATGTGGACTGACCGCATGCCCCCTCGACGCCGCAAATGCGGACAACAAGAGCGCGGCCCGCGCGAGGTCGAATGACTCAACGGAGCCTCGTAGGACATTCAACCAACCTGGTCGGCGTGGCGACCGAGTTGCTCGCAAGCTGCACTTATAATGACCATCCCGTGCCTCTGCACGTGTCGGGCGCGCGCGAGATGAACAAGAACCTGTTCGAAATGCTCGCCCAGGCGCCCGATCTGCCGGACGCCGGCATCGCGTTTTCCAGCTACATGATGGCGATGTTCGGCATCGATCCCGAGCAGCAGGAGCCTGTGCGGGCGGGAGCGCGCGCGCCGCGCCGCTATCGTTCGTCCTATCTGCGCCTGCTCAAGGGCTGGGGCTACGACAGCAATAGTCGCGAGGGCGCGGTTCTAAAAGGCTGGGTGGAGAGCCGCTTCGGCATTTTCCCGACCTTCCACAAGGAGATGCTCGCGCGCGCCGGCCCGGCCTGGGCGACCTATGTCGAACAGAAAATGTCGAGCCGGTTCCACAACAACTCGATCTACGCGCAGCTCGACCTCGTGTACGAATTCTGCCAATGGGCGCTCGATCGGTTCGCCGCGCCGGGCGAAACCCATCTCGCGCTTCACCGCGGGGTCAATGCGTTCGACGAGCATCAAGTCGTCGCGCGGATCGACAAGCGCACAGCGATCGTCCGGCTCAACAGCCTCACTTCGTTCTCCAGCGACCGCGGGATCGCCGAATGCTTCGGCGACACCATCCTGACCGCGCGGGTGCCGCTGACCAAGGTGGCGTTCTTCAATACGCTGCTTGCCGTCCATCCGCTCAAGGGCGAAGGCGAATACCTGGTGATCGGCGGCGATTATCAGGTCACCGCGCGCTATTTCTGAACGGCGACTGGAGCAAGTCGGCGCCAATCAAAGCGCCAATCCCTGAAGGGCGGGGTCGCCAGATCGGCATTGCTTTTGCTTGTCCCTGCGCGGGAGACGATGCCATGCATGCGATGGGTGCGCTGACCCTGCATGACCGCGCGCTCGGCGCCTTTCTCGGCTTCGCCATCGGCGATGCGCTCGGGGCGACCGTCGAGTTCATGAC
>CAYGZV010000107.1:0-5265 GCA_964354425.1 uncultured Rhodoplanes sp.
GAATCGCGCTCGCGACAGCGGCTGCGCCGCTGTGCGGGCGCTGCGATAATGCCCTGAGAGAATTAAGAGAACGGTAACGAACCGGCGCGTTAAGCATTGTGCCTCCACTCAGCCGGCGGGCTTCGAATCGCTCGCCGGCGGGTCCGTTCCGACCGCGGGACCGATCTTTTTCTCCGGCGCGGCGTGAACGGCGTAGCGCGCCATCAGCGGGTATTGCAGGGCCGCGAATGCGAAGGTGAGCGGGACGAAGCCGAACAGCTTGAAGTTCACCCAGAAATCCGTGCTCTGCGTGCGCCAGATCAACTCGTTCAGCGCCGCGAGCACGAAGAAGAACGCTGCCCAGCGCGCCCCGAGCTTGCGCCAGCCTTCCTTGGTGAGATCGAACACCGAATCGAACACGAGCGCGAGCAGCGGCTTGTCGAAGGCGAACCCGATCGCCAGCACCGTCCCGAACAGCGCGTAGATGATCGTCGGCTTGAGCTTGATGAAAGTCTCGTCTTGCAAGACAAGGGTCAGGCCGCCGAAAACGAGCACAATGAAGGCCGAGACGACCGGCATGATCGGCCAGCGCCGCGTGCGCGCGTAGGTGGTGAGCAGCGCGGCGACGACCGCGACCATGAAGGCGGCGGTCGCCGCGAAAATCCCGAATTTGCCGTATGCGGCAAAGAACAGCACCAGCGGCCCGACATCGAGCAGGAGTTTCATGGCTGGACTGAGCGGCCGCGTCGACGCCATGGCGATCTTTCTTTCTCTATGCAGGGGCGCAGAGGCCGCCTGCTCGCCTGAGAACCGCACCTGCGCGGTTTGCCCGGAGGAGCGGAGGGGAACAAAGTCTCCGGCCGGAAGGACGTATCACCCGCGCAACGCGGCAGCAATTCGCGGGTCGGCCGGTGACGGGGTGACCGATTAGACACAGGGATGTGTTTACCCGGCAGGAATGTTGCGCTATGGCATTGAACCTGCCCTGGAAAAGCCTCAAGCTGGGCAAAAGAGCGACAGGGGGCGATCATGGCTGATTTCCGGATCAAGGATTTCCTCGACCGCCTGAACGACCTCGGTCTGATGCTGTCAGCGACGCGTCTGGCCGACGGCTCCATCCGTCTAAACCAGTGGCGCGGCATCAAGTTCTACGAGAACGAAGCCGAGATCAGAGACGTCTGGATGAGCAACATGGCCGGCCATGATACGCGGGTGCAGGACGTCGCCCGCTATCTGGAGCTCACCCAAAGCCGCAGCCGATCTTTGCAGTCCTGACCTCGGACGGCCGCTCGCCCGCTATCGCTTTTGCACGCTCGCCCCAAAAAACGCCGGCGGTCTGTTCTATGCCGTCCATGCGGTCACGCGTGCCGGTGCGCTCGTTTGGGGCGCTTGTGCGCGCGCTCCTGATCGATCGGGATCATCACCACATGGCCGTGGCGGACGCCGCGCTCCGCGATGACGTGGTCGGCGAGATGCTCGACGCGCTCGACCGCTCCCTTGAGCACGTTCACCTCCAGGCAGTTCTCCTCGTCGAGGTGCACATGCAAGGTGGCGAGCGTCAGCTCGTGATGGCCGTGCATTTCCTTCACCAGCCGTTTCGAGAGCTCGCGGGCGGCGTGCTCATACACATACACGACGGCTGCGACGCAGTCGCCGCGCCGGTTCGAACGCTGTCTGTCCTGCGCGATGCCGGCGCGAGCGAGATCCCGGATCGCCTCCGAGCGGTTCTGATAGCCGCGCCGTGCGATGAGCTGGTCGACATCGTCCATCAATTCGTCGTCGATCGTAATCGTGATCCGCTGCATGAGAGCCCTCTCGGAACCGGTCGCGTTCCACGCTGCGAACTTATGTTGGCGCCGTTGGCGCGGTGCGAGGAGAACGGGCGAGTTCGCGAGCGCGTCGCACCGTTGGTTCCGCCGAGCCGGGCCTCGGCCAGCCGATACGCGCCGCCCGCGCCGCCCGCGCCGGAGCCGACGATGATGGCGCCGAACGCGCCGGTCATCAGCCTCCGGTCTCGAAGCCCGGATAAAGCGTCATGCCGCCGTCGACATACAGCGTCGCCCCGGTGATGTAGTCGGACTCGTCGGAGGCAAGCCACACCGCCGCGCGCGCGATGTCCTCGACCTCGCCGATCCGCTTGTAGGGCACGAGCTTCATCAGTTCGGCATAGGCCTCGGGCGTGCTCCAGGCCTCCATATTGATCGGCGTGCGGATTGCGCCCGGGCTGATCGCGTTGACGCGGATGCGCCAGGGGGCGATTTCCTGCGCGATCGACTTCATCATCATCGCGACGCCGCCCTTGCTCGCGGCATAGTTCACGTGGCCCGCCCACGGAATGATGTCGTGCACCGACGACACGCAGATGATCTTCCCCGCGGCGCAGGACACGCCGGGCTTGACCCCGACCCGCTTGAAGATGCGCACCGCCTCGCGCGCGCACAGGAACTGGCCGGTGAGGTTGACCCCCATCACGATGTTCCATTGCGCGAGCGTCATCTCGTCGAACGGCGCGTCCTTCTGCAGGCCGGCATTGTTGACGAGGATGTCGATGCCCCCGAACTCCGCCTCCATCCGCGCGAACATGTCGCGGACTTGGTCCTCCTTGGAAACGTCGGCGCGCTGCGCATAGGCCTTGTTGTCGCCGCAGCGCTTGACCTCGTCGACAATCGCCAGCGCCTCGGCTTCGCCGCTGTGATAGTTCACCACCACATCGGCGCCGGCGTGACCCAATCCGATCGCGATCCCGCGGCCGATCCCGGACGACGCGCCGGTCACGAGCGCCTTCTGTCCCTTCAGTTTGCGATCGATCGGACAGGACGGCATCACGACCGGCGGCAGCGTCGGGTCCTTGCGTGGCGGAGAGGTCTTGTCGTCCATCGTTGCGCTCCCTTGGATTCCCTGAAAGCCGCGATCGTCCCGAGCACGCTCGATTCCGCATCATCTCGCGGCGCATCGCGCAGCGCAAATACCGGCTTGCTCTCTGTTCCGTCGCGCCCGCCTATCAATGCGGCGGCAGTTGCTCCAACTCTGCCACATAGCGCCCGGCTATCGAAAGCCATGCGCGGCCGGTATTTCCGCTTGCGAGCAAACTTGATGAAAGTTGATCGCGCATCCCGCGCCGGCCTCGGCGCGCGCGGAGGCGCCTTCGCCAGCTTGAACGTGCGAACGCCGTCGCTCAGCCCCGCAGCAGCCGACACCCGCGGCGCAGACGCCGTTGAAATGCCGATCCCGCTCCATTCGATTGCGCGGCGTAATCGATTTGTCGGCGATGATGATGACGGCGGTCTGCGGTTCGACCGCGCGACGCGGTGATCGTAGACATTAGCCCAACGGCGGGTGCCTGCCCGACTCAACCGCTCGCATCGAGCCCGAGATCGAGGATCGGCGCGCTGTGGGTGATCCAGCCGACCGAAATCAGATCGACTCCGCTTGCAGCGACCGCCGCGATCGTCTCGAGCGTGATCCGGCCGGAGGCTTCGGTCACCGCGCGCCGTCCGACGGTTTCCACCGCTCGGGCGAGCGTTTCCGGGTCCATATTGTCGAGCAGCACGGCGTCGACCCCGACCGACATCGCCTCTTCGAGCTGGTCGAGCGTGTCCACCTCGACCTCGATCTTGACCAGATGTCCGACCCCGGCGCGCGCGCGCTTGATCGCCGGCCTTATGCCGCCGGCGATCGCGATGTGGTTGTCCTTGATCAGCACGGCGTCGTCGAGGCCGAAGCGATGGTTCGATCCGCCGCCCGCGCGCACGGCGTATTTCTCGAGCGCGCGCAGACCCGGCGTGGTCTTGCGCGTGCAGACGATGCGGGCCGGGCCGTGCGGGCGCGCCGCCTCGACCAGCGCCGAGGTGGCGGTCGCGATGCCCGACAGCCGGCAGAACAGGTTGAGCGCGACCCGCTCGGCGGTGAGGATCGCCCGCGCCGGACCGTCTAGCCAGACGACTGCTTCTCCGGCGTCGACCCTGCTTCCGTCGGGCCGTTCGCTTCTGAACTTGATGGCCGGATCGAGCAGCCGGAAGGCGAGGATCGCCGCATCCATCCCGGCGGTCACGCCGGCCTCGCGCGCAACGATCGCGCCGGACAGGCGCGCCGCGGCCGGGATCACCGCCTGCGTCGTGATGTCCCCGGCAAGCCCGATGTCCTCGACAAGCGCGGCGCGCACGATCGGCTCGACGAGCACAAGGGGAGGCGCCAAGCTGGAAACGTCAGTCATGTCACGCGACATCCTGCAGCGCGTTCGGTTCACCCTGGTCCTGCAGCGCCGATACGGCCGTCAACGCGCTCGCGAGCGTCATCTCCGTGTGGCGGACCGTTCCGAGCGTGGGATGATCGTTGCGGACATGGGCGCCGCGGCTCTCGCGCCGCGTGCAAGCGGCTATCGCAACGAGCAGCGCGACGAGCGCCGCATCGGACCCCGGTCCGGGCGCAGCCGCGACCTGGCGCGCAAGCAGGCGGACGGCCTTGTGCAGTCCGGACGCATCGCGGATCACGCCGACATGCTTTGTCATGGTTTCGCGGATGTCGTTTGCGCTCATCGCCGGGCTAGTGATGTTGCGGGCCATCGAAACCTCGGCCTGCGCCGTTGGACAAGGGCCGATCTTGCCCAGAATGTCATCGGCGATCCAGCGCGCAAAGGCCAGAGCTTCGACGAGCGAGTTGCTGGCGAGCCGGTTCGCGCCATGCAGGCCGGTCGAGGCGACCTCGCCGCACGCCCACAGCCCTTCGATCGAGGCGCGCCCCCGGCGGTCCACCTTGACGCCGCCCATATGGTAGTGCGCCGCCGGCCGGACCGGGATCAGGTCACGGCCGGGATCGAGGCCCGCGTTTTGGCACAGGGCTGCGACTGACGGGAAACGGCCGGCGAAGCGTCGCCCAAGCGCTGCGCGCGCATCGAGGAACACAGGCTGTCCCGCTTCGAGCTGCGCAAAGATCGCGCGCGCCACGACATCCCGCGGGGCGAGCTCCGCCCCCGGGACGTCGGCCATGAACCGATCGCCGCGGCCATTGACGAGCACGGCGCCTTCGCCGCGCAACGCCTCGGTGGCGAGCGGCATCGGGTCGGCGCCGGTCGCGATCGCGGTGGGGTGGAACTGTACGAATTCGAGATCGCGCAGAACGGCGGCGGCGCGGGCGGCGAGCGCGAGCCCGCTGCCGGTCGCGCCGAGCGGATTGGTGGTGTGAGCGTACAGGCCGCCGAGCCCGCCGGTCGCGAGAACGACCCGGCGCGTCGGCAGCGCCATGTCCGCACGCCCGCTCGTCCGCGCGCACAGGAGGCCGGCAACCGCG
>CAYGZV010000107.1:5365-7192 GCA_964354425.1 uncultured Rhodoplanes sp.
GCGCCACCACCTCGGGCGGGCACTCGGGGTGCGCCAGCACGACCACGCCGGGATGGTTCTCGCGCAGGTCGCGGATGTCCTGCGGCGTGAACTGCTCATGCACCTCGCAGCGGCCGCTCCAGGCGATCACTTCCACGCCCGGGACCTCGGCGGCGACGTTCTTGGCGAGATACTCGTCGGGAAGCATCAGCACGCGCGGAACGCCGAGCGATGCGATCACCTTGGCGGCGTTGCCCGAGGTGCAGCAAATGTCGGACTCCGCTTTCACCGCGGCGGAGGTGTTCACATAGGCGACCACCGGCACGCCGGGATGGCGCGCCCGCAGCCTGCGCACGTCCTCGGCCGTGATCGATTCCGCAAGCGAGCAGCCCGCGCGCAGGTCCGGGATCAGCACCGTCTTGTCCGGATTGAGGAGCTTCGCCGTCTCCGCCATGAAATGGACGCCGGCGAGCACGATCACGTCGGCGTCGGTCGCAACCGCCTCGCGGGCGAGCGCGAGGCTGTCGCCGACAATGTCCGCGACGGTGTGGAAGATTTCCGGCGTCTGATAATTGTGCGCCAGGATCACCGCATTGCGCGTCCGCTTCAGCGCGAGGATCGCTTCAATGTCGCCTGCGACGAGCGACCACTCGGCCGGGAGCAGGCGCCGGCTCACGCGCGCATAGAGGTGCGGGAGCGGGAGCTGCGGCGACGGAGCGGCCGGGCCGTGCATGCTGACCTCATATACTCAGAGTGAGCATTAGTCGGAGTGAAAAAAGAGCCGGTCACGTCCCGGCCGCCCTTATGCTAGACATGAGTATAACTCTGTCAACTGCAATTTCGTCAGGCGGGCGGCGCCGCCCGGCGCGGCAAGCGCAAGCCGGGCGCGGGCCGTTCGAGCAGCACCTCCCGGCGAAAGCGCACCAGGCGCGCCGGCCGCCCGCCGGTCTCCGTTCGGGTCTCGCCGGTTTCCTCGACCAGCCCCTGCGCTTCGACCAGGCGGCGAAAATTCTGCTTGTGCAGGCGGACGCCCGCGAGCGCCTCGACCGTTCGCTGCAGTTCCAGGAGGGTGAAGGCGGGCGGCATCAGCTCGAACACGACCGGCCGGTATTTGATCTTGCCGCGCAGCCGGCCGATCGCGGTGGCGAGCATGCGGCGGTGATCGAGCGCCATCGGAACGCCGGGGATCAGACTGCGCCTGGCCGGGACGGTCTCGCCGCAATCGCGCCGGGCCTCGGGCAACAGCTTGGCCTCGAACAGGAGTTCATAACGCTCCAGCACGCGTTCGTCGTTCCAGCCGAGTTCGCCGAGTCCGAAGGTCGCCTCGATCCGCTCCCGGCGCAGCCGTCGAACGGCGTCCGTCGGCCCGGTCTTCGCCCACGCCCTGAGCCGCCGCTCGACGACGTCGAGGACGGCCGTCCGCCCGCTGCGCCAATCCTCCCAAGGCAAATACGCATACCAGTTGCGCCACGACGCCTCGGTCAGTCCGGCCGGGCGCGCCTCCCGCACCAGCGCGAGATAGGCGACCGCGAGCGCCCGTTCCGCCGCCGCCTGGTCCACCCCGCTCCGGTCGCGGTCGCCGAATGTGTAAAGCTGTTCGACATAGCCGAGCTGTTGCTTGGTCTGCCGTTCGACCCATGCGCGCAGGCCCGACTCCAGCGTGCGGTGCTCCGGGGCGAGCTGGCCGGAGGGAAGCGCCTCGGCCGCGTCCCGGCTCTTTCCGCCGAGAGCGAGAACCCTCGGTTCGTCGGTCGTCGCCGCCACCACGACTGCGCTCAAGCAAATCGAGATCAGCTGGCCCGGCTCGGACTGCGACGCAAGCGACGCTGAAGCTTCTCTGGTCATCGG
>CAYGZV010000107.1:7292-8691 GCA_964354425.1 uncultured Rhodoplanes sp.
TCGAGCGGCGAGGCGCTGCCGCTGGTCGGGCTCGGCAGCTGGATCACCTTCAATGTCGGCGACGACCCGGTCGCGCGCGACGCCTGCGCGCAGGTCATGCGCGCTTTCTTCGCCGCCGGCGGACGCATGATCGATTCGTCGCCGATGTATGGCTCGTCGCAGAGCGTGATCGGATACGGCCTCGCCAAGCTCGAGCGGCCGGCGGGCCTGTTCGCGGCCGACAAGGTCTGGATCTCGTCCGCCGCCCGGGGCCCGGCCCAGATCGAAGCCTCCCGTCAGGCCTGGGGCGTCCCGCGCTTCCACCTGCTGCAGGTCCATAACCTGCTCTCCTGGGAGCAGCACCTGCGCACGCTGCTGGCCATGAAGGCGGCGGGTCAGCTCCGCTATGTCGGGATCACGACTTCGGAGGGGCGCCGCCACGGCGAGTTCGAGCAGATCATGCGCGCACAGCCGCTCGACTGCGTGCAGGTCACCTACAACATTCTCGACCGCGCGGCGGACGAGCGCATTCTTCCGCTCGCGCGCGACCGCGGCATGGCGGTGATCGTCAACCGGCCGTTCCGCCAAGGCGACCTGATCCGCAAGCTCGCGCGCCATCCGCTGCCCGGCTGGGCCGGCGAGATCGGCTGCGCCACCTGGGCCCAGTTCATTCTGAAGTTCATCGTCTCGCATCCGGCAGTGACCTGCGCGATCCCGGCGACGACGCGCGTCGATCATGTTCAGGAGAACCTGGCCGCGGCCGTCGGGCGACTGCCCGACGCGGCGATGCGCGCACGCATGATCGCGCATTTCGAGACGCTTTGATGTCCGAATGGTGGACCTATTCGCTTTCGGACTTCCTGCTGTTCTCCGCGCGCACTTACTACCGCCTGTTCGAACTCTACAATCTGGCGGTTTGGCCGTGGCATATCGCAGGCGTAGCGCTCGGCGTCGCGGTGCTGGCGCTGTGGTTGCGCGGCGTATCGTGGCACGGACGCGCGATCGCCCTGATCCTCGCTTCCTGCTGGCTGTGGGTGGCGTGGGCTTACCTGCTCCTTCGCTATGAAACCATCAATTGGGCGGCGCGCTATTTCGCCGTCGGCTTTGCGGTCGAGGCGGCGCTACTGCTCTGGTCGGGGCTCATTCGCGACGGACTACGGCTGCGGCGCGCCTGGGGCGCGGCCAGCATCGCCGGCCTCGGCCTGTTTTGTCTTGCGCTCTTCGCCTGGCCGCTGATGGGTTTGCCGCTTGGGCGCCCGGTCGTGCAAGCGGAGGTGTTCGGCGTCGCGCCCGACCCGACCGTCGCAGCGACGCTCGGCGTTCTCCTCGCCGCCGAGCGGACGCGCTGGGAATTCGTCGTCATCCCGCTCCTGTGGTGCGCCATCAGCGGCGCGACCTTGTGGACCATGCAGTCGCCGGA
>CAYGZV010000108.1:0-4673 GCA_964354425.1 uncultured Rhodoplanes sp.
CTCGCCGGCGCGTAGCGGCGCTTGTGCTTGAGCAGATGGCGCAGGTCTTCATAGGCCATCAGCCGGAACAGCGCGTTCCGCCGCCGAAAGCGGGTGGCGAGTTGGAAATCGGTCAGCGCCGCCCGCCCGTCCAGCCGGCGCAGCCAGTTCTGCTCCTTGGCGAGATCGTTGTGCGTGATGTGGGCGCGATGCAGCGCGCGCAGGGCGCGTTTGGCGGAGCGGAAGAAGGCAAGGTCGTCGGCCGGCTTGGCGATGTGCAGGGGCAGGCCGTCGATCCATCCGCGCACGAGGCTCCGACGGCCGGCGAACAGGAGCGGCGGCGCGATTCCCAGCCGGCCGGCGATGGCGAGCGCGCGCGCTTCCCGACCAAAAAGGTGACGGGCGACTGGAAACGACCACCACGGCGCCACGTCGATCCGCCGCAGCACCGCCGCGACCTCGCCCGTCTCGGACAGGAAACGGCCGCGCTCGATGGTGCTGAAGACGTCGCGCTTGAGGACGAGCTCGCTGCGAAAGCGGCTCGCGATCTCCCCGGGAACGGCTGCTTCGACGTCCATCGCCGGGCGATATAGCACAGGCTCGCCGGCCGAAAGAGGGCGCATTATTCCGCGGCGACGCCGCGGCTGCCGGCGGCGATCCACTGCTCGAGGTCGGCGAGGGCGCGCGCGGTGAGCGCATGCTTCCTGGCGAGAGTCTTCGCCGCGCCTCTGAGGCGTTCGCCGTCGGGGCCGCGCGAGGGGCTGTTGGCGAGCGGGGGAAACAGCCCGAAATTGACGTTCATCGGCTGGAACGAGCGCGGACCCGCATCGATCGTCTCCACATGCCCCCCGGTAATATGCCCGAGCAGCGCCCCGTGCGCGGTGGTCGGCGGCGGCGGGTCAAGCGCTATCCCGAGCCGCTCCGCGGCGGCGAAGCGGCCGGCCAGCAGCCCGATTGCGGCCGATTCGACATAGCCCTCGCAACCGGTGATCTGCCCGGCAAAGCGCAGGCGCGGCTCTGTCTTGAGGCGCAGCGTGGCGTCGAGGAGCTTCGGCGCGTTGAGGAATGTGTTGCGGTGGAGGCCGCCGAGCCGCGCGAATTCCGCCGCTCCGAGTCCCGGAATCGTGCGGAAAATCCGGGTCTGCTCGTTGTGTTTCAGCTTAGTCTGGAACCCGACCATGTTGAACAGCGTGCCGAGCCGGTTGTCCTGCCGCAGCTGCACGACCGCATAGGGCTTCTCCGTCGGCCGGTGCGGATTGGTGAGCCCGACCGGCTTCATCGGCCCGAATCGCAGCGTGTCGCGCCCGCGCTCCGCCATGACTTCGATCGGAAGGCAGCCGTCGAAGTAAGGCGTGGTGAGCTCCCAGTCGTGGAACGCGACCTTCTCGGCGCCGCGCAACGCATCGACGAACGCCTCGTAGCCGGCGCGGTCGAGGGGGCAGTTGATGTAATCGGCGCCCGAGCCGCCGGGCCCCGCCTTGTCGTAGCGCGACTGCATCCACGCGACCGACATGTCGACGGTGTCGCGATGGACGATCGGCGCAATCGCGTCGAAGAAGGCGAGCGCCGCTTCCCCGGTCGCTGCGAGGATCGCCGCGGCGAGGGCCGGCGAGGTGAGGGGGCCGGTCGCGACGATCACGCTGTCCCACTCCGACGGCGGCAGGCCCGCGATCTCCCCGCGCTGGATGTCGATCAAAGGATGGCCGTCGATCGCTTCGGTGACCGCCGACGAGAAGCCGTCGCGGTCGACGGCGAGCGCGCCGCCCGCCGGCACTTGATGGGCGTGGGCGGCCTGCATGATCAGCGAGCCCAGGCGGCGCATCTCCTCGTGCAGAAGGCCGACCGCGTTCGTCCCGCAGTCGTCGGAGCGGAACGAGTTCGAGCATACGAGTTCGGCAAGCCCCGCCGTCTTGTGCGCCGCCGTCGATTGGCTCGGGCGCATCTCGTGCAGCGCGACGGGGACGCCGCGATTCGCAAGCTGCCAGGCCGCCTCCGACCCCGCGAGGCCGCCGCCGACAATATGGACCGGTTGAATCAAACGGCGTCCGCTCCCGCAAGAAGGGCCTCGAAGCGAGGATCTAGCTTATTTGGGGCGGGCGGCCGAAACGAAAAGCGCCCGCCGGAGGCGGGCGTTTCTCAGCTGTTGTTACGCAGGACAAGATACTCGATGCTGCGTGACCGAACTCGGGCCACGGGGGGACTACTCGGCGCGAGCCGCTCAGAACTTGAAAGCGACCCAAGTCAACAGGGGCAGGGTCCACGCAAGAAGCGCAGCCGACCCAAAAATTATCGTACAAGCCAGGCATTTGCCGGCTACATCCTTCACCGCGATCATGTTCGTTCTCCTTACTAACGTTCTTGTTCTTCGCGGATATTGGGACGGCGACGTTCGTCAGGTGTGCGCGGCTTCCCAGGCGATCCGCTGAATGTCGCAACGCGTGATGCCGATATCGGCCAGCTCACGGTCGTCCAAGCGGTTCAACTCACGAAGACTTTCATTGTACCTACGCCAGACCCGAAGCATCCGAACCAAGCCAGCGACCAGATACATGGCTGTCTCCCTTGCTTTGCCGCAGCGTTTCCGCCGCGCTTCTCGACCCTCTAGATAAACCCCTGGCTGTAAAGAAGAAGGCCTTATGTTGCGATGCAGCTATTCGCCGCCCGCATAGGTCGCTAAGACTTCGTTGAAGTTTTTCTCACCCCATTCCTACGGGGTCTCCCAGGCGGTCCGCTTACGGGGGTCGCCCGGGCGTCGTTCGAACGAATCGACGAAATTTCCTATTTTGCCGCGGGATAGCCGGCTCGGCGCCACGGCGCGGACCGGACGGCGCCGCAGATTGAGCGGAGACTTTCGTGCCGCGATTCTTGCGTCCGCGCCGTTCGCGCGGCGGAGGCTGCGTACTTTTTGCGACACACCCAGGGAGAAATGTCGATGCGTTATGCTTTAGTTGGCCTTGCGACGGCGGCCGTGATGGGGCTCGGGTCCGGGGCGCAGGCCGCGCCGCTGGGCGTTGCAGGCGGGCTCGGCGCTGCGGGGGAAGCGTTGAGTCTCGCTGAGAACGCTCAGTTCTTTTACGGTGGGGCCCGCTACTGCTGGTACGACGGCTGGCGCGGCCCGGGCTGGTACCAGTGCGGTTTCGGCTGGCGGCGCGGCTACGGCTGGGGCGGCCCTCTCGGGTGGCAGGGTTGGGGCCGTGGCCCTGGCCCCTATGGTGGGAGGCGGTACGGCGGCGGAGGCGGGTATTATTATGGCCCCGGTCGCGGGGGTCCGCCGGCTTTTGGCGGCCCCGGCCGAGGTCCCGGAGGCGGCGGCATGGGAGCGGGCGGCCCGGGTGGAGGCGGGCGCGCGTTTTCCGGCGGTGGCGGCGGCGGTGGCGGCGGCGGTGGCGCTGGGGTGAGGGCTCGCGGCGGAGGCGGACCCGGCCCGGGCGGCGGTGGCCCGGGCGGTGGACCGGCGGGGCAGGTCGGCAGAGAAGGGGGATTTTCCGGAGGACGGTGACCATCCGCGCTGTGTGTGGCGCGACGAGGGGCGGGGCGTCGGCTCCGCCCCGGTTTTGCGCCTGCGGCAGACTGCACAAAAGAAACGCCGCAGCGTGCGTTTACGCTTGCCAATCCTCTCCGGCCGTGTTGCTCTCGCACTGCAACAATCAAGCCGCCGGAGAGGCAAATGGCAAACGATAAACTGGAGATTCGCAGCCTCTTTTTTGAAGACCTCACGCTGGGGATGAGCGAGGTGATGTCGCACACCATCTCGGACAGCGACATCAGGGGTTTCGCCGAGCTGAGCGGGGACCGCAACCCGATCCATCTCTCGGAGGAATTTGCCGCCAAGACATTCCTAAAAACACGAATTGCGCATGGGATTTACACGGCGAGCTTCATCTCGGCTCTGATTGGGATGCGGATTCCGGGCCCGGGGGCGATCTATATTTCGCAAACGCTTTTCTTCCGCGCGCCGGTCCGTCTCGGCGATACGGTGGTGGCGAAGGTCGAGGTGGTCGAGCTGATGGCCGAAAAGTGCCGCGCCCGGCTCGCTTGCAGCTGCAAAGTGGGCGACGAGGTCGTGCTCGAGGGCGAAGCCTGGGTGAAGGTGCCGTCGCGCTTGCCACGCCCCGAAAAGGCCGCCTGACGGCAATTCTAACCGACGGCGCCCGGCCGAAATGGCCGGCGCCGCCGACGCACTTCGTTAATTTGTTCAAGGTAACGTCAAATAGTTTTCGCATCTGCGAACGTTTCATGTATCTTGAGCAGGGGGTTGGTTCACCGTGACGAGAAGGAGGGTTGAATGACCCCTCCCAAGGAGTCTTGGGCCATCCTAAAGGCCTTGTTTTTGCGTCTTTTCAAAGCGCAAGCCGCTCAGCCTGCCGTACTGGTCGGAGTGGGACTAGGCAGGGCCGCCATCGAGTCTTCGCTCCTCTCTGAACGGGGACCCGGACCGGCGGCGGTCGCGGACAGTTCGGATCTCCTCAAGCGCCGCATGCGCGCCCTGCATCTCGACCCCGACGATCTCGGTCGCGCCCCGGCGTGTTTCACCGGGATCAAGACCGGGCTGTGCGGCCGCTGTGAAGCGCGCGGCAGATGCATCCGCGAGCTTGATGACGAGTTCGCCGATCCGGGCTGGGGCGACTGGCGCAATTACTGCCCGAACGCGACCACGCTGAGCATTCTGAGCACCTTGCACGAGTGCGAGGACC
>CAYGZV010000108.1:4773-8466 GCA_964354425.1 uncultured Rhodoplanes sp.
CGTGATGACATAGGGAGCGAAGCAGTAAGGACAATGGAGCGTGTCCGATGCTTCATGCCGATCCTGGACGGTTACGTCGGTCGCTCGCGCCCGCGGCAAAGTCGGTTGCGGTGAGTGAGATCGCCCTAACTGGCGTCTATGAAATATCTAAAATCCTGACTTCGGCGCATCGTCTCGAGACGACGCTGTCGAACGTCGTCAATCTATTGGCCTCGTTCATGCAGATGCGGCACGGCGTGATCGTGCTGCTCGACGACGACGGCGTCCCAAACATCGTGGTCGGCGCCGGCTGGAGCGAAGAGTCCTCCGAGCGTTATCGCGAGCGCATGCCGAAAAAGGCGATCGGCCAGGTTATCGCGACCGGGATGCCGTTCGTCGTACCCAATGTCGCGGCGCATCCTTTGTTCGAGCCGGCCGACATCGCGGCGCTCGGCGCGGACAACGGCGCAACCGTGTCGTTCATCGGCGTCCCGATCCGCATCGGCTTCAAGGTCGTCGGCACGCTCACGATCGATCGCGCCTTCGATCCGCATTCCGCCTTCCGCCTCGATTTCGACGTCCGGTTCCTCGTGATGATCGCCAATCTGATCGGGCAGACGGTCGAACTGCATCGGATGCTCGCGCGCGACCGCGAGCGGCTGATCGCCGAGAGCCATCGCCTGCAGAAACAGCTCGCCGAGTTTAAGCCGGAGTTGGGCAAGGGCCCGGTGGCCGGCATTCTCGGCGACAGCAAGCCGATGCGTTCGCTGCTGGAGAAGATCGCGGTCGTCGCGCGGTCGCGCTCGCCGGTGCTGCTGCGCGGGGAGTCGGGCACCGGCAAGGAGCTGTTCGCCCGCGCGATCCACGATCTGTCGCCTTGCGCGAGCGGCCCGTTCATCAAGGTCAATTGCGCCGCGCTGCCCGAATCGGTGCTCGAGTCGGAGCTGTTCGGCCACGAGAAAGGCGCCTTCACCGGCGCCGTCGCCGCCCGCAAGGGGCGCTTCGAACTCGCCGACGGCGGCACGCTGTTTCTCGACGAGATCGGCGAAATGTCTCCCGCGTTCCAGGCGAAGCTCTTGCGGGTGCTCCAGGAAAGCGAATTCGAGCGGGTCGGCGGCAGCCGCACCATCAAGGTGAATGTGCGGCTTGTCACCGCCACCAACAAGAATCTGGAAGAAGCGGTGGTCAAGAAGGAGTTCCGCGCCGACCTCTATTACCGCATCAATGTGGTGGCGCTGATGCTGCCGCCGCTGCGCGAGCGCCGGAGCGACATACCGCTGCTGGCGCAGGAGTTCCTCAACCGGTTCAATGGCGAAAACGGGCGCGAGGTCGCCTTCGCGCCGGGCGCGCTGGAAGCGCTCTCAGGCTGCTGCTTTCCCGGCAATGTGCGCGAACTGGAGAACTGCGTGCGCCGCACCGCGACGCTCGCGGAAGGGCCGCTGATCGCTGCGACCGATCTCGCGTGCCGCAACGACCAATGCCTCTCGGCGATCCTGTGGAAGAGCAGCGATGCGCCGCGCAGCCTGCACGCCGATCCCTTGCCGCAGCCGCTTCCGCTGTCTGTCGAGCCGCGCGATCGCGCGGCGGACGCGGCGGCCGGGGTTGACGGCCTCGTGATTGCGCGCGGCGACCGCGCCGTGGAGCGCGGCCGGCTGATCGAGGCGATGGAGCGCACCGGCTGGGTGCAAGCCAAGGCCGCGCGGCTTCTCGGGCTCACCCCGCGGCAAATCGGCTACGCGCTGAAGAAGCATGGCATCGCGATCAAGCGGTTCTGAGCGGTCGCGATCAGCGGGTCGTTCCGCAGGCCGAGCTTAGTCAAATCCCTCATGCGTCATCGCATCCTATGCCTCTCCCCGGGGCGGGGAGAGGCGATGGGAGATCGCTTCGGGGCGTGTCGGAGTTCCGACAGTCTGTCGAAGCCGCGACAGGCGGCGCAACGGCAGCCCGCGCCGAAAAGGTTGTGAGGCTTGGCTTTTCGGGCTTGGCACGCGGCTTGAATGAGAAGGGTTCGGCGCCGCTCCGGCGCGCGGGGAACGGACCGATGGCATTTTTCGTGTCGCTCGATGCTTTGAGCCGGCCGACGACGGCGGCGGAGTTGCGCGGCGCGCGGAAAACGTCACAACCTCCGAAAACGAACAGCCCTGCTCCGAGCGATATCGCGCCGGCGCTGTGGGAGCGCATCAAGGACCATCCCTGCTATTCGGAAGAGGCGCACCATTATTTCGCGCGCATGCATGTCGCGGTCGCGCCCGCGTGCAACATCCAGTGCAACTACTGCAATCGCAAATACGACTGCGCCAATGAGAGCCGTCCGGGCGTGGTGTCGGAGACGCTGACGCCGGACCAGGCGTTCCGCAAGATCATCGCGGTCGCAAACGAGGTGCCGCAGCTTTCCGTGCTCGGCATCGCGGGCCCTGGCGACGCCTGCTATGACTGGCGCAAGACCAAGGACACGTTCGCGCGCGTCGCCGCGACCATTCCCGATCTCAAACTGTGCCTTTCCACGAATGGGCTCGCGCTGCCCGACCATGTCGACGAGATCGCCGACATGAACATCGATCACGTGACCATCACCATCAACATGGTCGATCCGCAGATCGGGACGGGAATCTATCCGTGGATATTTTACCGCAATAAGCGCTACAGCGGCCTCGAAGCCTCGACCATCCTGCACGAGCGGCAGATGCTCGGGCTCGATATGCTCGCCGCGCGCGGCGTGCTGGTGAAGGTCAATTCGGTGCTGATCCCCGGGATCAACGATCAGCATCTCGGCGCGGTCAATGCCGAGGTGAAGAAGCGCGGCGCCTTCCTCCACAACATCATGCCGCTGATCTCCGATCCGGCGCACGGGACGCATTTCGGCCTGACCGGCCAGCGCGGGCCGACCCCCGCCGAACTGAAGGCGGTGCAGGACGCCTGCACCGGCGGAGCGAACCTGATGCGGCATTGCCGCCAATGTCGCGCCGATGCGGTCGGCCTACTCGGCGAGGATCGCGGCCAGGAGTTCGCGCTCGCCTCGCTTCCCGAAACGATTGCCTACGACCCGGCCAAGCGCGACGCCTATCGCGCGGTCATCGCGCGCGAGCGCGACGACCATCGGCAGGCCAAGCACGCGGCGGCGGCGGCCCTGCACGCGACGCAAAGCGGGGCGCGGGTCCTCGTCGCCGTCGCGACCCAAGGGGGAGGCCGGGTCAACCAGCATTTCGGACACGCCAAGGAGTTCCAGATCTACGAGGCCTCCGCGGAGGGCGTGCGCTTCATCGGACATCGCAAGCTCGACGCCGGCTATTGCGGCGGCGGCGGCGATGCGGCGCTCGACGGAATCATCAAGGCGCTCGCGGGCGTCGAGGCCGTGCTGTGCGCGAAGATCGGCGAGTGTCCGCAGGACAAGCTGCGCGCCGCCGGCATCACGACGAGCGACGCGTGGGCCTATGACTACATCGAAACCGCCATTGGCGATTATTACGCGGACAGGTATGGCGCGACGCAGCTCGCGCTCGGCGCCTGATCGCAACGGGGAGGAACAGAAATGGCCTTGAAGATCGACGCCGCGAATTGCACGGCGTGCGGCGCTTGCGAGCTCGAATGTCCGAACGCGGCGATCCGCACGAAGCGCGGCGTGTTCTTCATCGACGCGGGGCTGTGCACGGAATGCAACGGTCACTTCGCCGAGCCGCAATGCGCCTCGGTCTGTCCGGTCCCCGACACCTGCGT
>CAYGZV010000109.1:0-1950 GCA_964354425.1 uncultured Rhodoplanes sp.
ACGGCAACGCCTATGCGGCGGACGGCCATGTGCTGTTCCACGTGCCCTCGATGTCGGACTACGGAAAGCTGTCGAAGCGTCCGCTCGACGAGATGGTCGCGGGCGCGCGCGTCGAGGTCGCGCCCTACAAGCGGGACCCGATGGACTTCGTGCTGTGGAAGCCGTCGACGCCGGAGGAGCCGGGCTGGGACAGCCCGTGGGGGCGAGGCCGGCCCGGCTGGCATATCGAGTGCTCGGCGATGTCGGGCGCGCTGCTGGGGGAGACCTTCGACATTCATGGCGGCGGCGTCGACCTCGTGTTTCCCCACCACGAGAACGAGATCGCGCAGTCGCGCTGCGCCTTCCACACAAAGGTGATGGCGAGTTATTGGATGCACAACGGCTTCCTGATGGTGGAAGGCGAGAAGATGGCGAAGAGTTTGGGGAATTTTATTACGATACGGGAGTTGCTGGCGGACTGGCCCGGCGAGGTGTTGCGCTTCAACATGCTTAAGACGCACTACCGCCAGCCGATGGACTGGACCCTTCGGTCGCTGACAGAAAGCAAGAACGAACTTGATCTCTGGGGATCACTGATAAGCGCCGCTGGAGGTCGGGGATATCTGATCTCCGAAGGTGCGGCTCATCTGTCCATCAGCGGCGTAGTTGACGCGCTTTCTGATGATCTAAACACACCAGCCGCAATAGCTGTGCTCCGCGAGGAAGCGAAGAACGCTCGGGGAAGCCGGGTGAATTCCGCGAGGTTTCTGCTTTCTCTTGAGTTCATGGGCCTCATCCGCCGCAACCGTTTGCGTGTCTTCGAGGTTGGCCTAGCTGCGATTGGCGACCTCCCTTTAAGTCAAGCCGCGATCCAGACTGCAAATCGGCTTCGTGCCGCTTACGCGAATGGCAACGACGGAAGTGCTAAAGCGCTCGAAGAGCAGTTGAAAGCAGAAGTCCCCAATTCTTTTGTGGAGCTTCGCGACTCTGGCGCGCTGACACTAAGGCAAAGGGATGAGAACCTTGAGGACAGGATCCGGAGCTTCATAGAGAAACGCTCCAGGGCCCGCGCCGCCAAGAACTGGGCTGAGTCCGACCGCATTCGCGACGAGTTGCTCGCCATGGGCGTCGTGCTGAAAGACACCAAGGACGGCACCACGTGGGAGATCGCGCGATGACCTCGCCGCGCACCGCGCCCTTTTTCATCCTCCCCCGCGCTGCGGGGGAGGGGGACCGCCGCAGGCGGTGGAGGGGGCGTTCCTTTAGAGCTTCCGCCTGCCCCCTCCACCATGCTGCGCATGGTTCCCCTCCCCCGTTGCACGGGGGAGGATGGAGGGAAATTGGCGAGGCGCGGCCATGATGGCGCGGGCCAATCCGGAGTTCGCGCTGCGGCCGTTTCTGCCGGAGGACGCCGCGCTGCTCGCCGACATTTTCCGCGCCAGCATCGAGGGGCTGACCGGCGAGGACTACAGCGAGGCGCAGCAGCAGGCCTGGGCGGCGGCGGCCGGGGACGCGAGCGGCTTCGCCGCGCGTCTCGCCGCGCAACTGACGATCGTCGCCACCCTCGATGGCTCGCCCGTGGGCTTCGCCTCGCTCGCGCGCAATGAAGAGATCGACATGCTCTATGTGCATCCCGCCGTCGCCGGCCGCGGCGTCGGCACGATGCTGTGCGACGCGCTGGAAAAGCTCGCGGGCGCGCGCGGCGCGACGCGGCTCAGCACGGCGGCGAGCGACACCGCGCGATCGTTCTTCGAGCGGCGCGCCTATGTCCCGCAGCAGCGCAACACGATTCTCCGCGGCGGCGAATGGATCGCGAACACCACCATGCAGAAACAGCTTGCAGGGCAGGGTGCGCGATGAAACGCCCCGACACGCCGTTTCCGCGCCACTGGCTCTATTACGTCGCGATCAAGCTCGCGGTCATTGCGATCGCGGTGGCGCTCGGTCTGAAATTGGTCGGTTACTGGTGAG
>CAYGZV010000109.1:2050-5565 GCA_964354425.1 uncultured Rhodoplanes sp.
GCGCAGACGAACGGCGTCGATTTTACGCTTTCCGACAAGCTGGCGATCGCCGGCCTGCTCGCCGGGCTCGGCATCGATTACATCGAGGGCGGCTACCCGGGCGCGAACCCGCTCGACACCGAGCTGTTCGGCGAGGAACGCGAAATCGATGCGACCTTCACCGCCTTCGGCATGACGCGGCGGCCGGGCCGTTCGGCCTCCAACGATCCGGGCCTCGTGAGTCTGCTCGACGCGCATGCCGATGCGATCTGCTTCGTCGCCAAGTCCTGGGATTACCATGTGCGGGTCGCGCTCGAGACGACGCTCGAGGAAAACCTCGCGGCGCTGCGCGACAGCATCCGCGCCGCCAAGGCGAAGGGCCGCGAGGTGCTGATCGACTGCGAGCATTTCTTCGACGGCTACAAGGCCAATCCCGACTATGCGCTCGCCTGCGCGAAAACCGCATTCGCCGAGGGCGCGCGCTGGATCGTCCTGTGCGACACCAATGGCGGCGCCCTGCCGCACGAGGTGGAGCGCATCGTCGCCGAGGTCGCGCGCCACGTGCCGGGCGATCATCTCGGCATTCACGCGCACAACGACACCGAACAGGCGGTGGCGAACTCGCTCGCCGCGGTGCGCGCCGGCGCGCGGCAGATCCAGGGCACGCTGAACGGTCTCGGCGAGCGCTGCGGCAACGCCAATCTCGTGTCGATCATCCCGACGCTGCGGCTCAAGCCGGAATTCGCCGAGCGGTTCGACATCGGCGTGAGCGACGACAGGCTCAAGAGCCTCAGTACGGTCTCACGCAAGCTCGACGAGATGCTCAACCGCGCGCCCAACCGGCACGCGCCCTATGTAGGCGACAGCGCGTTCGCCACCAAGGCCGGCATTCACGCCTCGGCGATCGTCAAGGAGCCTGCGACCTACGAGCATGTGCCGCCCGACAAGGTCGGCAACCGCCGCCGGCTGCTCGTCTCCGACCAGGGCGGGCGCTCGAACCTCCTGGCGGAGCTCGATCGCGTCGGCCTTGCGGTCGACAAGGACGATACGCGGCTCGGCCGCCTGCTCGATGTGGTGAAGGAACGCGAGGCGGTCGGCTATGCCTACGAATCGGCCCCCGCCTCGTTCGAGCTGCTGGCGCGCCGCACGCTCGGCGAGGTGCCCGATTATTTTACCGTCGAGAAGTTCGACGTCACCGTGGAGCATCGGATCAATGCGGTGGGAAAGCCGATCACCGTCAGCCTGGCGGTGGTCAAGGTCAAGGTCGGCGCGGAGACGATGATCTCCGCGGCCGAAGGCGACGGTCCCGTCCATGCGCTCGATCTCGCGCTGCGCAAGGACCTCGGCACGTACCAGAAATACATCATGGGGCTCGACCTCACCGACTATCGCGTGCGCATCCTCAACGGCGGCTCCGAGGCGGTGACGCGCGTGCTGATCGAGAGCCGCGACGAGGCGGGCGAGAGCTGGACGACGGTCGGGGTGTCGGCGAACATCATCGAGGCGTCATTTCAGGCGCTGATGGATTCAATCATGTATAAGCTGGTCCGCTCGGGGGCGACCGCATGAGGCCTGCGTGTCCATGCTAGACACGGTCTGGAGCCGATGACCCAAAGGCTCGCCGCGAACGCCAGGATCGCCGTCGGCGTGGCGCTGGCCGTGCTCTTCGTGATGATCGCGCTGCTGTTTGTCCGTTTCGGCCAGCAGTTCGAGGAAGCGCGCGTCTGGGTTCGTCATACCTACAACGCGATCAACGCGACGCATACCCTGAACGAGGCGCTGCTCGACAGCGAAACCAGCCAGCGCGGATACCTGATCACCGGGTCGCGCGACTATCTCTCCGCCTATATGCGGGCGCGCGACCGGGTTCCGACCAGCCAGGCCGAGCTGCGCAGGCTGACGATGGATAATCCCGCGCAGCAGACGAGGTTGGACCGGCTCGAACCGCTGGTGCAACAGAAGCTCGAAGAGCTGGCGAAGACGATCAGGCTGCGCGACGACGCCGGATTCCAGGAGACCCAGCGCGAGGTGCAGACTCACTTCGGCCGGAACCTGATGCGGGAAATCCAGACCATCATCGACCAGATGAGCGCGGAGGAGGATCAGCTGCTTCGTATGCGCCAAGGCGAGGCGCAGGCGGCGCAAAAGCGCACCCTCGCAATGCTCGGCTTGGGCGGCGTGCTCGCCTTCGGAGTCATGGCTGGCAGCGGACTCGTGCTGCGCCGGGAGGAACGCCGGCGGCGCGCGGCCGAGCGGGAGGCGCTCGCGAGCGCAACCCAGCTTCGCACGTCATTCGACGGGCTGAGCCACGGCATCGCAGTCTTCGGGGGGGACCGGCGGCTGATCGAATGGAACCGCTGCCTGATCGAGTTGCTCGATATTCCCGACGCCGTCATTCGCAAAGGCGTGACCTACGAAGACCTCACGGGCGCGATCGATCCCGACCTGTTCGAGAGCGCCGACCAGATCGCGCACGATGTGCGCGCGGCCGGCAGCCGGGAGGCCGTGGTGCACGAGGCGACGTCGAAGGGCGGACGCAATTTCGAGTTCCGCCGCACCATGCTGCCGGGCGGCGACGGCTTCATCCTCACCGTCACCGATGTCACCGCGCAGCGCAAGGCCGAGCTCGTTCAGCGCGATAACCAGAAGATGCAGGCGCTCGGCCACCTGACCGGCGGCGTGGCGCACGATTTCAACAATCTGCTCACCGTGGTGATGGGCAATCTCGATCTCTTGAGGAAGCGGCTGCCGGACGATCCGGAGATCGCGCGGCGGCTCGACGATGCGATCGCGAGCGCGGTGCGGGGGGCCAACCTGACGCGGCATCTGCTCGCCTTTGCGCGCCGCCAGCCGCTGGAGCCGCGTCCGATCAATCTCAACCGGTTGGTGGCCGATCTGGTCAACAGCATGCTGCGGCGGACGCTCGGCGAAGAAATCGCCATCCAGGCCGTCGAGAGCGGCGGGCTGTGGCCGGCCTTCGCCGATCCCGCGCAGGTGGAGAACGCGGTGCTCAATCTCGCGCTCAATGCCCGCGACGCCATGCCGAAGGGCGGCCGGCTCACTATCGAGATTTCCAACCAGATGCTCGATCATCACTATGCCCGCCTCAACCCGGAGGTCGAGCCCGGCGCTTATGTCATGATCGCCGTCACCGATACCGGCACGGGCATGTCGCCGGAGACGATTTCACATGCCTTCGAGCCGTTCTACAGCACCAAGGAGGAGGGCAAGGGCACCGGCCTCGGGCTGAGCCAGGTATACGGCTTCGCCAAGCAGTCGAAGGGGCACGTGAAAATCTACAGCGAGCTCGGGCAGGGCACCACCGTGCGGCTCTATCTGCCGCGTTCGCAGCGCGCCGTGAACGACGACGTCACGCAGGCGTCGCGCGATGTGCCGCGCGGCAACGCCGTCATCCTCGTGGTGGAGGACGACGCCGATGTGCGGCGCGTGGTGGTCGCGCAGCTGGAGGAGCTCGGCTACGACATCCTCGCCGCCCCGGACGCCGAGTCCGCGCTCGACGCCTTCGCCAAGGCGGA
>CAYGZV010000109.1:5665-8407 GCA_964354425.1 uncultured Rhodoplanes sp.
GCACGTTGAGGAGGACCTGACGGATGCGCAATTCGTCGGCTCGCAGGCAAACCGCCGGGGTCTTGACGTCGAATAAGACGGTGACCCCCGCCTTGCCCGCAAGCGGCCCGACGAAGCTGATGGCGCTCGAGACGAGCTTGACCAGATCGACCGGCTCCTCGTTCAGCCGCAGCATCCCGGCCTCGATCTTGGCGATGTCGAACACGTCGTTGATGAGGCCGAGCAGGTGAATGCCGGAGGAATGGATGTCGCTGACATAGGACAGATACCGTTCGTGCTGCAGCCGGCCATAGATCTCGTTGAGGATCGCGTCCGAGAACCCGACAATGGCGTTGAGCGGCGTGCGCAGCTCGTGGCTCAGCTTGGTCAGGAAGTTGGTCTTGGCCGCATTCAGCTGCTCGGCGATCTGCTTCGCCTCCGCGAGCGATTCGCGGGCTTCGTACAGCTCGGTGATCTCGCGCAGCGTCGCCGCCCGGTAGGTCTCGCCCTCCAGCGCGAAGCCGCTCAGAACCACGTCGAAATGCCGGTCGCGGTCGCGCCGGACCAGAGTGATTTCGAACCGCTTGGGAGCGTTGTCCTGGTCGTCGGCGACGAAATGCTGGACGAGCGGCCGGATGTTCACGTCGTTGTTGAGGAACAGCCGGTCGACGCGACGGCCGATGATGTCGCTCTCGTGCACATCGAGCAATTCGCACGCCGTCGGATTGCAGACATGAACGAGCCCGCGGTCCTTGGCGATGATGATTCCGTCGGTCGCGTTCTCGATCAGCGAGCGCGCGCGCTGGCCCTGCTCGGCCGCGATGAGCTCGGCGCGCCGCAGGTCGGTAATGTCCGACAGCGTGAGAATAGCTCCGGTGACGCGTTTCTCGATGCGGTGCGCCGAGACCTGCATCAGATAACGCCGATCCTTCAGCTGCACTTCCTCGGTGTGGGCGGCGCCCGCCTTGAGCGCTTTCTCCACCGCCGAATGCGCGCTCGCCGCACCGTCGAAGGCGGCCACGTCCGCCAGATGGACCTGCTCCGGTCCGGCCGGAAGCTGCAGGAACTGCACCGCTTTCTCGTTGCTCCGCACGATGCGGAGCGTCGGGTCGATCAGAACGATCCCCTCCGCCGAGTTCGCCATGATGCCTTCGAGCTCGCTGTTGGCTTCGGCGAGGTCGTTGGTCTTGACCGACAGCTCGTCATTGACCGTCGTGAGCTCTTCGTTGGTGGCCTGCAGCTCTTCGTTGGCGGTTTCGAGCTCTTCATTCGAGGCCTGCAGCTCTTCGTTCGAAGCCTGCAGCTCCTCATTGGTCGACTGCAGCTCTTCGTTGGAGGTCTCGAGCTCCTCGACGACCGTCTGCAGGTTTTCCTTGGCGGCCTTGAGCTCCTGTTCGAGCGCGACGATCTGTTGCGCGGCGGTTTCGTCGAGATTGTCCGGCGACACGATCAAGGGCGAGGGCGCTGCGTCCTTCTCCTCGAAGCTGATGAGAAAGAGGCGCTCCTCCGCCCGCGTGCGGTCGACCGGATGCACCGCGATGCGCAAGGCGCGCCCGGGCTCCTTGCCGCCGTGCAATTGGCCGTATTGCGACTTGTGATCGCGATTGGCGCGATGCAGCAGCACGCGCAATTCGGCGCGCAGGGTCGGATCGATGATGGTGAGGAGATTGAGATCGACCTTGCCGCTCGAACTGCCGAGGCGCACGAAGCGGCTCACATCGCCGAAGAAATGCACCGGTTCGCCGTCATGCGAGGCGAGGATGCTGGGCGGCCCGTAGCGCTCGATCAGGACGTCCTTGCCGATGCGGCCGGTGTCGTGATCGAGCGCATCCGACGTCTTGCGCGCGGTCGACTCTTCCGGCTCGGTCAGCACGCCGATGGCGCGCGGCACGTAATAGGGGCGCGTCGCGACGTCGCGCCGGCGGAACAGCTTGTGACGGGCGTCGAACGCGGTGTAGAGCGATTTGCAGGCGCCGAGCGATTCCGACTTGCCGAGAAACAGATAGCCGCCCGGCCGCAGGGCGTAGTGGAACAGCTTGAAAATGTGCTCCTGCAGGCTCGGCTTGAAGTAGATCAGGAGATTGCGGCAGCTGATCAGATCCATGTTCTTGAAGGGCGGATCCTGCGCCACGTCGTGGCGCGAGAACACCACCATGTCGCGGATGGTCTTGTCGATCCGGAACAGGCGGCCGCTGTTCGCGAAATAATTGTGCAGGACGTTGCCCTTCAGATTGATCACGCTGCTCTCGGCATATTCGCCGCGCCGGGCATGCGCGGTCGCCAATCCGTCGATGTCGGTGCCGAAAATCTGCACGCGCAAGCCGTTCAGCCGTGCGCCCGCCTTGCCGGCGAGCAGCAGCGCGATCGAATAGGCTTCCTCGCCGGTCGCGCAGCCGGGCACCCAGACGCGCAGCGACTCGCCGGTGCGTTTTTCCTTCACGATCTTGTCGAGCAGCTTGCCGAGCGCGGTGAACGACTCCTTGTCGCGGAAGAACGCCGTGACGGAGATGAGGAAATTCTTGGTGAGAACGTCGATCTCGTCGCGATGATGCTCGATGTAGGCGATATATTCCTTGAGCGCGCCGATCTGCAGCGCCGACATGCGGCGGGCGATCTGGCGGCGCAGCGTCGCCTCCTTGTACTTGCTGAAGTCGATGCCGGTCTGGCGGCGGATATGGCGGATGATCGTCTGGAAGGTGCCGCCGCCGTCTTCGTTCGCCTCCGCGAGGCCGAGATTGAGATTGTGGCCCTGCGCGATGACGG
>CAYGZV010000110.1:0-8311 GCA_964354425.1 uncultured Rhodoplanes sp.
CGACCACCAGCTCGGTCCGGCCGACATAGGTGTTGCCGAGCTTCTCGCCGCCCTGAGAATTGCGCCAGCCCTCGGATATCTGATTGAGCTGATAGGTGATGCCGGCCGCCGCAAGCCATGGGCGCAGCCCGAAGGTCGTGCCGAGCCATGGCGGCAGGCTGGTGGCGATCGAGGGATCGGGAATGCCGTCCGTCCGCGCCTCCTCCTCGGCCCACGCCGCCGTCAGCGGCAGGCTCATGCAGGTCGTGAGCGCGAGCGCCGCCGCAAACCGCGTAACGGCGCCTCGTCTGCGCACGGCCCCATTGCCGCCCGCGCGGGAGTTCGCCGGACCAAAGCCGGAGGCGTTCAGGCGGTCCGTATCGTAGCCGCTGGACAGGCCCGAGTTGACGCGAAGCACGCGCCCAAGGTCGTTATTCATTGCCCCACCCCCCGAAAACGACGGCCCGACCAAAGCTGCCGACCGCGTTGCCCCTGCAGCTGCGAACCAATTGCACCTTGACCGTATGCGCCGCGGAGAAACAGAGCAAATAGAATAGGTTCGAGGCTGGAGTATTTGTAATGTAGAATAGCCAAAGTGGTAAGTAATAAAGCGTAGCCGCAGTATTCTTTTTGAACGTGGCCGGTCCGCCACAGCCGCAGTCGCGATGGGCTGCGGCGCGCCCCGGATCGTTATGCCGCATAATTGTTCCACCGCGTCGGCTTCGCGGCTGCGCCGAACCATCCGCGCGCAAGCGCTTACACGGGCTGCCCGGCCTGCGCCGGACCGATCCGGAAGGGCCGCATCATGTCGTTGTCTTCGTGCTCGAGCATGTGGCAGTGCCAGACGAACTGACCGTTCTTGCTGAATTTCATGCGAATGCGCGTGACCTCCTTCGGGAAGGCGATCACGGTGTCCTTCCAGCCGTTTTCTTCCGGTCGCGGCGGTCGCGCTTTCCCGATCAGCGCCCCGGTTTTCTTGTCGAACCGCTGGCGATCGATCAGCTGGAAAAAAGCATGGTGGACGTGGATCGGGTGCGCGTCCTCGGTGAAATTGTACAGCGCCCAGGTTTCGATCTCGCCGGCCGACGGATTTTCGCTGATGGGATCATGCCACGCGAGCGCCTTCACGCCGTTCGGCAGGCCGACTGCAGGATCGATGACGCCCAAGGTCGTTTCAATCGGGATTTCCTTCCCGTCGGCCGTCAGCGTCGTCGCTTCCAGGAGCGCAATCGCGCGTTGCGCGCCCCCCTGCAAGGCGGCGATTTCCGGCATGGCGAGTTGCGCGGGGCGCGTGGTCGGATCGGGGCCCGTCAGCCGCCGATCGACCCGGAACTGCATGACCTGCCCGGTCGTGCGCGGATCGGCCGCCTCGTCATCGTCGCCGTTGTAGGGTTCGTCGGGTCCGACATTGCGCAGCGTGACCGTCGCGCCGGGCCTGAGGCTTGCGAAATCGACGATGACGTCGGCCCGCGCCGCCGGCGCCAGAAGAAGCCGCGTCAGCCGGACCGGCGCGCGCAGATAGCCGCCGTCGCTTCCGATCTGCCACATCTCGATGCGCGGATCGCTGAATGTGAGGACAAGGAAACGCGAATTGCACCCGTTCAGGATTCGCAGGAGGTGTCGGCGCGGTTCGACCGAGCAGTGCGGCCAGGTCCTCCCGTTCACCATCATGCAGTTGCCGAAGAACTCGGGAACCCAGATCGGCGAGACATTGCAGGTCGGAGTATAGGGCCCGCCATAGCGATCGAAGAAAAGCCGCGACTCCGGGTAGAAGAGCGACCCGTCCGCATTGAAGGACCGGTCCTGGATCGCGAGCGGGATCTCGTATTGCCCGCTCGGCAATACGGCGGGACCATTGCCGCCCGCCACCGTCGGATGATCCGCCGGATCATCGCTGCGGATGAGGTAGAAGCCGGCGAGGCCGGCATAGACATTGAGCCGCGTGACGCCGAGCGCGTGATCGTGGAACCACAAGGTCGCGGGCCGCTGCGTGTTGGGGTAGCGGTACGTCGCCTGGCCCGGCAACCAGCCGCCCCCTCCGCATTTGTCGCGGAAAAAGTCGTACCACGTGCCGACCGCCGCATAGCCGGCCGGGATGTTGGACGCGGCGGCCAGGTACCAGGCTTCGGGATAGCCATCGGCCCAATCCTCGACATCCGCCATGCCGTGGACATGCGTGACGATCGGGACGGGTCCGGCATAGGCCGCGGGCGTCGCGGTCGGCCGCGCTCGCCGGTCGCGCGGGCCGGGCGGGTTCGCCCAATGCAGCGTCGGGTCGACGGGAAGAAGGTGCGGCAGGTAGCCGCCGGCCTGGTCCTTCAAATCGTTGATCCAGGCGACCTCGACGGGAACGCCGCGCTTCGCCTCGATCGTGAAGGCGGGCGTATGAAACGAGCCGTCGTCGGTGCTCGATCCATAGCCCCACACTCTGGTCGCGCCGAACGGAGGCGGCAGAATCTGCTGGGAGAACTGACGAACGGCAATGGCGTAGGCGTTGCCGCCCGATTGCGGCATTGCGGGCGGAATCGTCAAAGGGGTGACGAATTTCGGAACATTCCGGACATCGAGCGTGCCGCCGGGCAGCGCGCGCGCGACGGCCCGCCTGCGTCCGAACGCGTCGACGGCGAGCAGGGCCAACGCCGTACCGCCTGCATAGGTCAGGAATAACCGACGATCGATCGTCATTGCGCCTTGGCTCTCCGAAACGACCGGAGGCCCTCCGGTCACTGGGACTACGGCGTAGGCGAGGAGCGGAAGCAGAGCAAATGGAACTGGTTGGAAGCTGAAGCCCTCGTAATATCAAAGCGACAAGCCGTGCGGATATTTCATTCGCAAGCGATCTTGGTCGCCCGAATTGCTCGCATGCGGCGTCGTCCCCGCACGGCGGGCCCCTTGCGCGAACCGACTGCTCCGCTATTCGTTCGCGGAGGCAAACGTCAAGGCGGGGTGTCCATGGGTGGCGCGCACGAGCAGTTGGAGCATGCCGAGCATGTCGGGCATGCCGCCGGGCACAACAAGCAGATCGCCTTGTTGATCGCGGTGATCGCGCTGTTTCTCGCGATCTCGGAGACGTTCGGCAAGAGCGCGCAGACCGCGGCGATCAGCGAAAATGTCGAGGCGTCGAATCTGTGGGCGTTCTTCCAGGCGAAGACGGTCCGCATGACCACGGTGCGCACCGCCGCCGAAGCGATGGCGATCGAGGCGGAGGCCAACGCGGATTCCGCAGTCAAGGCCGCCATGAACAAACAGATCGAGGCCTGGCAGAAAACGGCCAACCGCTATGACGACGAGCCGGAGACCGGCGAGGGCCGCAAGCAACTGGTCGCGCGCGCCGCGGCGGCCGAGCACAGCCGCGACACCAACATGGCGAAATATCATCATTTCGAGCTTGCCTCGGCCGCCTTTCAGGTCGGCATCGTGCTCGCTTCGGCGGCCGTCATCACCGGCATGATGGCGCTCGCCTTCGCCGCCGGCGCGCTCAGCATCGGCGGGCTCGTGCTGATGGGCATCGGCCTGTTCGCGCCGCACGCCGTGCATTTCGTGTGAGGATGGATTCGCGTCGTCGCTCGAGTTTTGCTCCTCGCCGTCACGCATTGTCATTCATCCTCCCCCGTTTCACGGGGAGGGGGACCATGCGCAGCATGGTGGAGGGGGCAGCAGCCGTACACACAAACTCCGCCCCATCCACCCCCCTTCGGGCGGTTCCCGTCCCCCGCTGCACGGGGGAGGATGAATAGGCATCACGATCACGCCGCCTTCGCTCGTTCGGCGATCGCGACCAGGCGGCGCAGGATGGCGGTCGCGCCCTTGAGGCGGTCCTGCGGCTCCTCCCAATCGTCGAAGAACACGACCTTCATGTCCGGACGCACGCGCGCGTCGGACCCCTGCTCGCGGATGAAGGCGACGAGCCCCTCCGGATTGGCGAAGGTGTCGTCGCGGAAGGACAGCACCGCGCCCTTCGGCCCGGCTTCGATCTTTGCGACATTGGCCCGCCGGCACAGGCTCTTGAGCACGACGGTGTCGAGCAGATGCCGCGCTTCTTCCGGCAGCGGCCCGAAGCGATCGACGAGTTCTGCCGCGAACGCATCGATCTCGCGCTCGTCTTCGAGGTCGGCGAGCCGGCGATAGAGCGCAAGCCGCACCGAAAGGTCGGCGACATAGTCCTCCGGGATCAGCACCGCCATGCCGATGGTGATCTGCGGCGACCAACGATCGCCCACCGCCGGCTCCGCGACGCCCGCCTTGAGGCTCGCGACCGCCTCCTCCAGCATCTGCTGATAGAGCTCGAACCCAACCTCCTTGATGTGGCCGGACTGCTCCTCGCCGAGCAGATTGCCGGCGCCGCGAATGTCGAGGTCGTGTGAAGCGAGCTGGAATCCGGCGCCGAGCGTGTCGAGCGACTGCAGCGCCTTCAGCCGGCGCTCGGCCTGCGGGGTGATCTGCCGGCCCGCGGGAATGGTGAACAAGGCATAGGCGCGCGTCTTCGAACGGCCGACCCGTCCGCGCAACTGGTAGAGCTGGGCGAGCCCGAACATGTCGGCGCGGTGCACGATCAGCGTATTGGCGGTGGGAATGTCGAGGCCGGATTCGATGATGGTGGTCGACAGGAGCACGTCGTATTTGCCGTCGTAGAAGGCCGACATCACGTCTTCCAGCACGGTCGAGGGCATCTGCCCATGCGCGACGGCGACGCGCGCCTCCGGCACGTTCTTGTCGAGGAACTCCTTCGCCTCGGCGAGGTCCTCGATGCGCGGGCAGACGTAAAAGGCCTGGCCGCCGCGATAGCGCTCGCGCAGCAGCGCCTCGCGCACGATCAGCGGATCGAACGGCGTGACGAAAGTGCGCACCGCAAGCCGGTCGACCGGCGGCGTCGCGATGATCGAGAGTTCGCGCACGCCGGTGAGCGCGAGTTGCAGCGTGCGCGGGATCGGCGTCGCCGTCAGAGTCAGCACATGCACTTCGGCGCGCAGCGATTTCAGCCGCTCTTTGTGGGCGACGCCGAAATGCTGCTCCTCGTCGACGATGACGAGGCCGAGATCGCGGAACTTGATCGACTTGCCGAGCAGCGCATGGGTGCCGATCACGATATCGATCGACCCATCGGCCAGGCCCTTCTTCGTCTTGGCGAGCTGCGGCGCGGCGACGAGGCGCGAGGCCTGGCCGATATGCACGGGAAAGCCGCGGAAGCGCTCGGTGAAGGTCCTGGCATGCTGGCGCGCGAGCAGCGTCGTCGGCACGACGACGGCGACCTGCTTGCCGTTCATCACCGTGGCGAGCGCCGCGCGCAGCGCCACTTCCGTTTTTCCGAATCCGACATCGCCGCAGATCAGCCGGTCCATCGGCCGGCCGCCGGCGAGATCGTCGAGGGTTGCGTCGATCGCGCCGCGCTGGTCGTCGGTCTCGTCATAGGGGAAGCCGGCGCAGAATTCGTCATAGACCCCCTGCCCCACCGCGAGCCGCGGCGCCTCGCGCAGCGCGCGTTCGGCGGCGATCTTGATCAGCTCGCCCGCGATCTCGCGGATGCGGCTCTTCATGCGCGCCTTGCGCGTCTGCCAGCCGACGCCGCCCAGCCTGTCGAGTTCGACCGCGGTCTCCTCCGAGCCGTAACGCGACAAGAGGTCGATGTTCTCCACCGGCAGGAACAGCTTGTCGTTGCCGGCGTAGTGAATCTCCAGGCAGTCGTGCGGCGCGCCTGCGGCCTCGATCGTCTTCAGCCCGACAAAGCGGCCGATGCCGTGGTCGACATGGACGACGAGATCGCCGGCCGAGAGGCTCGTCAGCTCGGTGAGGAAGTTCTCCGCGCGCTTGGCGGCGCGGCGCGGGCGCACCAGACGGTCGCCGAGAATGTCCTGCTCGCCGATGACGGCGACATCGGCCGTCTCGAAACCCGATTCGAGCCCGAGCACGGCGAGCGCGATCTCGGGCTTCGGGCGGGCAAGCGCCTCCGGCCAGGTCGCCACGGCGCGCAGATTGAGAAGCCGGTGATCCGCCAGCACATGGCTCATGCGTTCGCGCGCGCCCTCGCTCCACAGCGCGATCACGACCCGCTTGCCTGAAGATTGCAGCGCCTCGACATGCGCCCGCACCGCGTCGAACACGTTCGTCTCCGCCTGCGCCCGCTCCGCCGCGAAGCTGCGGCCCGCACGCGTGCCCGCATCGATCGCCGCGCCCGACGCATCCGGGCTCGCAAACGGAGACAGGCGCACGA
This sequence comes from uncultured Rhodoplanes sp., assembly GCA_964354425.1. Classification (GTDB taxonomy): domain Bacteria; phylum Pseudomonadota; class Alphaproteobacteria; order Rhizobiales; family Xanthobacteraceae; genus Rhodoplanes. Next base: position 6,188 of record CAYGZV010000110.1, read on the forward strand.
GCGCGCCCTCATCGAGCCGCTCGCGCCATTCGCTCTCGGCAAGATAGAGCCGGTCCGGCGGCAGCGGCTTGTAGGGAGCGCCGGCGCCTTCCATCGCGAGCGCCTGGCGGCGCGCCTCGCAATAATCGGCGACCTGCGCGAGGCGCTCATGGGCGGCGTCCTCGGCGAGCGGCTCGACGGCGACCGGCGCGCCGGGCGCGTAGTCGAACAGCGTGTCGAGCCGCGCGTGGAACAGCGGCAGCCAATGCTCCATGCCGGGATAGCGGCGGCCTTCGCTCACGGCGTGGTAGAGAAGATCATCGCTTGTCGCCGCACCGAATAGGGCGACATAGCCCTGGCGGAACCGGCGGATCGTTTCGCTGGTGAGCTGGAATTCGGCGACCGGCACGAGGTCGAGCGCGCGCAGCTGGTCGGTCGAACGCTGCGTTTCCGGGTCGAAACTGCGGATCGTTTCGAGCGTGTCGCCGAAGAAGTCGAGCCGCACCGGATCGTGAATGCCGGGCGGATACAGGTCGAGTATGCCGCCGCGCACGGCGTATTCGCCCGGCTCCCGCACGGTCGAGGCGCGCAGATAGCCGTTCAGCTCGAGCCAGCGCACGATGCCGTCCATGGCGATGCGGTTGCCGGGTCGGGCCGACAAGGCTTGACCGGCGACCATCTCGCGCGCCGGCACGCGCTGCACCGCAGCGTTCACGGTCGTGAGCAGGACGATCGGCTTGTCGTGACCCTGCACGCGGGCGAGCCGCGACAGCGCGGTCATCCGCTCGGCGACAACGCCGGCATGCGGCGAAACCCGGTCATAGGGCTGGCAATCCCAGGCCGGGAATTCGATCAGGGCGATGTCGGGGGCGAAAAAGGCCAGCGCGCGGGCGAGCGCCGCCATGCGCGGTCCGTCGCGGCAGATGACGACAAGGCTGATCGCCGGCGCCTTCGGCCTCGCGGCGACGGCGCGCGCGAGATCGGCGAGGACGAGCCCCTCCGCCCCATCGGCGACGCTCGCGAGCGTCATCGGCCGTCCGGGCGCGAGCAGCTCCGCCGGAGAGCGTGCTTTTTCAGCCTGCCTTGTCGCCATCAAGGCCCGCCGCCGCCGCGTGGTTGAAGGCGCAGATGCGCCGGAACAAATCCGTCTCGTATTCGGCCGGCGTCGGGCGACTGCCCACCACCCAGGCGTAAAGTTCCAGGTCCGGCACGTCGCACAGGCGCTCGAATTCGTCGACCTCCGCCTCCGACATCGTCCCGATCGCCTCGTCGAGGAAGCGCCCCATGATCAGGTCCAGTTCGCGCGTGCCGCGCCGCCATGCGCGGAACAGAAGCCGCCGCCGCCGCAGGTCCAACCCCTCGCTCGACCGTGTCGTTCCCGTCATCCCTGCTCCTGCATGCTTGCTTGCTCGCGCGCAGCGTCGCAACGCCAAAAGCCCGGACGGTGCCGGGCGCGGTTTTGATATAACGGGCGCGGGATGGAAGGCAAAGGGCAAGCTCGGCGCGAAATGCCGGGACGCGCAGAGCGAAGCCGATCCCGCTTGCCGCCAACATGAAGGGCGGCCGGCATAGCCGGCCGCCCCTTGGCTCGCACGCTGGTCCAAGTCTCCCGCCTCAAAGATCGAGATCAGGGACTCGTCCCACCGAGCAGATCAATAGCCCTGGATGTATCCCTTGGCGGGATCGAACCGGGCCGCGTCTTCGCTCGACCAGTAGTACGGCGATCGGGGAGACACATACCCGGTATCGGGGACGTTGGCATAGCCCCGATAGGCCGCCGACGATCTCGTCTGAGCAAGGGCGCCGGTTGTCGTGACGGCGGCGAGCGCAAGCGCGATCGCTAGTTTCATGGTGTTCGACATGGGTCGATTCTCCTTTGTCGCAACGCACGCTCGGAAAACCGGGGGTTTGTCATCCGCTTGGGGATGCGTGATTTTCCGGACCATGACGTTCGTGCGACATAGGTGGCCCTCTGGTGAACCAAACAAAGGGTCAGACAATAATCGACAACCAGTGTGCGCCACGAAATACAATATTTTCAGTTACTTATAAATATGACACATTTAATTGAGCGCTTTGTGAAACGGTATGATGATAATGTATATCGCTGAATACTGTCGTCTTACTGCGTCTATGTGCCCAATA
>CAYGZV010000111.1:0-8301 GCA_964354425.1 uncultured Rhodoplanes sp.
CGGGCGCGGCTGATGATGGTCGGCGAGCAGCCGGGGGACCAGGAGGATCTGCAGGGCCGGCCGTTCGTCGGCCCGGCCGGGCGCGTGCTCGACCGGGCGATCGCCGAGGCCGGCATCGATCGCCGCGAGGTGTTCGTCACCAATGCGGTGAAGCATTTCAAGTGGGAGCCGCGCGGCAAGCGCCGCCTGCACAAGAAGCCGAATGCCTATGAGATCGATCGCTGCCGCTGGTGGAACGACCTCGAACGCACGATCGTGCAGCCCGCGTTGACGGTGGCGCTCGGCGCGACGGCGGCGAACAGCCTGCTCGGCCGCAGCGTGACGATCTCGCGGGTGCGCGGGGCGCTGCTCGCCGGACGCGGCGGCGCGCGCGTCGTCGTCACCATCCATCCGTCCTATCTCTTGCGGATCGACGACGCGGACGACAAGGCGCGCGAATATGCCCGCTTCGTCGGCGATCTCGGATTTTGCGCCAGCCACCTGCGAACGGCGGCCGCCTGAGTTCAGGCCGCTTCGCCGCGGCGGATTTTCTGCAGCCGCCGCTCCTGATCGACATAGGCCTGCGCCGCGGCGTTCTGGAACAGCTCGCGCGAGCCTTCGTCGTCGGTCACCGGGGTGATCGCGAGGTCGCGATATTCGTAGCGCTTCGGATCGTGCTTGATGCGCAGATAGATCCGGCGCAGGCGCAGATAGGTGTAGACCCAGCGGGCGTTCTTGACCAACGTCTCGAGGATGAATTTGGGATAGAAGGACCAGATCGACTCGCGCGGCAGCGTCGGCCGGCGATCGCGGCGGAATTTCAGCCGCAGGAATCCGGCTTCGAGCGGATGCACGTTCTCGATCTCGATCGAGGCCTTGAACCATGTGATGGCGAACAAGGTCGCGCCGAAGCCGTGCAGCGCCGCCGCCCGCCGCATGACGGTCGTCACATGCTCCGTCGAATAGAAGCTCTTCCATGCCTGCTGGTATGCATAGGTCCATTCCTCGCGCGACATGCGCGGATGGGCGGTCGTGATGTGGAACAGGTCGTATTTATTGAGATCGGGATCCATCCATACGCCCGCGCGATAGAGCTTCTGGTGATCCTCCGAGCCGGGCAGCGGCGTGAGATAGAAGAACTCCAGGACGTCGACCGGCAGTTCGCGCTTGATGATCTCGATCTCGCGGCCGACCGACTCCGCCGTATCCCCCGGAAAGCCGATGATGTAGCCCGCATAGGTCAAGATGCTCGCGTGCTGCCAAGCGAGCAGCATCGTGCGGTATTCGGTGATCTTGTTCTGTTTTTTCTTGGCCCCGGCCAGATTGTCCGGATTGATGTTTTCGAGCCCGATGAACACGCGCTTGACGCCCGCCCGCCGGCATTTCTCGATGAACCCCGCAGTCCGGTGGCAGAGCGTGTCGACCTGGATGATGAAGCTGAAGTCCATGCGCTCGACTTCGCGCAAATAGATCAGACGGTCGAGAATCGATTCCCAATCCTTGTTGCGCGCGAAATTGTCGTCGGTGATGAAGAAGCGCGACAGCCCCTGGGCGATGTTCTCGCGCACGATCCGCTCGACATCGTCGGGCGAGCGGCGGCGCGAGACGCGCCCTTGCACATTGATGATGGTGCAAAAGGAGCACTGATAGGGACAGCCGCGCCCGGCGTCGAAGCTCGTCAGGGCGCCCGCCGTGCGCGTGACGCGCTCGCGTCCCAGGAACGGGATCGGGGCGCCCTCGATGCCGGGCAGATCCTTCATATGGTTGTAGAGCGGTTTCAGCTGGCCCGCTTGGGCGTCGCGCAGCACCTCTTCCAGGCCGTTCTCCGCCTCGCCGGCGAAGATCGACAGACCCATCGCCTGCGCCTCGCGCAGCGCGTCGTCGTCCCCGCCGATCATCGAGAGGACGCCCGACATGTGAAAGCCGCCGATGGCGACCTGAATGCCCATCGCGCGCAAGGGGCGGGCGATGTCGAGCGCGCGCGGCGTCTGATTGGACTGGACGCCGACCAGCATGACCATGCCGGCGTCGGCCGCCCGGATCAGCCGCGCCAGCCGGTCCGGGCGGACGCGTGTGTTGCTCTCGTCGAGCGCGTGGATGTCGAAATCGACGTCCTCGCCGAGCACGCGGCGATCCGCCAGGTCGCGGGCCAGTCCATAGAGGCAGGCGAGTGAATTGGATGGGATAGCGGAGCGAAACCACTGAATCACATAGCCGTCGTCATCGTAATGCGTCGGCTTCACCAGAACGAGGCAAAAGCGTCTGCGGCGGCTCGCGCGGGTCACGGCGGGCGTCGACATGGACAAATCTCCGTTCTTGGCCTGCGACATACCACGTCCGCGCGGCCTTGGAAAACGGACGACCCGTCGCGGGCGGGACGCCTGGACCAACTGGTCCCGAGCCATCGCGACCCGCGGGCTCGGGGGAGGACGAAGTCCGCCAATAATCTCACATAATCGGCAATCACCGGATTTCTGGCGAAACTGGTCCGCCGCCAGCGAAATCTGTTATGTCAGCGATGGCCCCTGCGGTATGTTGACCGCCCTTCGACCCGAGGACTCATCCGATGCCGATTTCCCCTCTTGCCGGCAAACTCCCGCCGCCGGAGTTGCTGGTCGATCTCGCGCGCCTCGACCGCGCCTATTACGACCGCAAGCCCGACCTCGACGACGCCACCCAGCGCGTATCCTTCGGAACGAGCGGCCACCGCGGCTCCTCGCTCACCGGCTCGTTCAATGAAGCGCATATTCTCGCAATGACCCAGGCGATCTGCGAGTACCGCGCCGGCGAGGGCATCGACGGACCGCTGTTTCTCGGCAAGGACACGCATGCGCTGTCGGGCCCGGCGCAGCGCACCGCCTTGGAGGTGCTCGCGGCCAACGCGGTGACGACGGCGATCCAGCGCGACGACGGCTTCACGCCCACGCCGGTCATCTCGCGGGCGATCCTCGTGCACAATCGCGGCCGCAAGGACCATCGCGCCGACGGACTTGTCATAACCCCCTCGCACAATCCTCCGGAGGACGGCGGCTTCAAGTACAACCCGCCGCACGGGGGGCCGGCCGACACCGACGCGACCAAGTGGATCGAGAACCGCGCCAACGCCTTGCTGCGGGACGGAAACCGCGGCGTCCTGCGCGTGCCCTTCGAAAAAGCGCTGAAGGCGGCGACGACGCATGAGGAAGACTTCGTGCAGCCCTATGTCGACGACCTCGCGAATGTCGTCGACATGGAGGTGATCCGCGCCGCCGGATTGAAGCTCGCGGTCGACCCGCTCGGCGGCGCCGCGCTCCAGTACTGGGCGCCGATCAACGCGCGCTACGGGCTCGAGATCGACATCGTGAACAAGACGGTGGATCCGCGCTTCGCCTTCATGACCCTCGACCACGATGGCAAGATCCGGATGGACTGCTCTAGTCCCTATGCGATGGCGAGCCTCGTGCGGCTGAAGGATGCGTATCGGGTCGCCTTCGCCAACGATACGGACTCGGACCGGCACGGCATCGTCACGCCGTCGGCCGGGCTGATGAACCCGAACCATTATCTTGCCGTCGCCATCCGCTACCTGTTGACCAGTCGGCCGCGCTGGCCGGCCAATGCCGCGGTCGGCAAGACGCTGGTGAGCAGCAGCATGATCGACCGCGTCGTGGCGAAGCTGGGGCGGAGGCTGTCGGAAGTGCCGGTCGGCTTCAAATGGTTCGTGTCCGGGCTGATCGACGGCTCGCTCTGCTTCGGGGGCGAGGAAAGCGCCGGCGCGAGCTTCCTGCGCCATGACGGCACGGTGTGGACCACCGACAAGGACGGCGTGATCATGGACCTGCTCGCCGCGGAGATCACCGCCCGCACCGGCAAAGACCCGGGCGAGCATTACCGCGATCTCACGGTCGAATTCGGCGCGCCGCTGTATACCCGCATCGACGCCGCCGCGACCCCGGAGCAGAAGGCGCGGCTCGCGAAGCTCTCGCCCGCGGCGGTGGCGGCGAACGAGCTTGCTGGTGATCCGATCACGGCGAAGCTCACCAACGCGCCCGGCAATAACGCGCCCATCGGCGGGCTGAAGGTCGTGACCGCGAACGGCTGGTTTGCGGCGCGGCCGTCGGGGACCGAGAACATCTACAAGGTCTATGCCGAGAGCTTCCGCGACGAGAAGCACCTGCAGGCGATCGTTTCCGAGGCGCAGGCGATCGTGAGCCAGGCGCTCGGCGGCGAGGAGCGACAGGTCGCGAAGGCGGCGAGGGCCTGACGCGGACGCGACCGGCCGCCTGTTCAGGCGGCTGCGATGGAACCGGACGCGCCCCATAACGGCGCGCCGGACGGCCAGGCGAAGAGGTGGCTTGCGCAGCGCCGGCAGTCGGAGCTGCCGAAGCCCGGCATCGGCGTGGGAAGGTGCGACAGCCGCGCAGCGAGCGCACATTCGGCGCCGCCGGGGAAGACAAAAGCGCCCCGCACCGCGCCGCGCTCGGTCAGATGATCAACGTGCCAGCGCACCGGCTTGCCGCGCCGCATGTGTCTTGCGATGCGCGCCTTCAGGCCGCCCGGCCCCCGGGCCGAGCCGCAATAGAGGTAGCGCCCGGCGCGCAGCGCGCATGGCGCTCTGCCGCCGACGGCCACCTCGATCGACTTGGCGAGATCGATCACCAAAACATAGGCGCCGGCGCGGGCAGGGATGTCCGCGGCCGTTCGGAACAGCCGGGGACGTCCATGCTCGCGGGCGGGTGCGGTCGCCATTTGCGGCATTCTACGGCTGGTCTTTCGCCGAACGCCAATTCATTTGTTCCCCGAACCGCCGGGAAAGGCGGATAAGGACCGCGCGGCGCGTGCCATCCGGGCGATCCGCCGGACCCCGACCGATCGCTCGATAGTGATCACAAGCCAATCGCGGCCGGCGTAAAAGGCGGGCGAGCGCGGCGATCCGGGCCCCATACCGCCCCGGCCGCGGCCTTTTGCCGGCGTTCCGAACCGGAGGCCTGGCGGTCGCAACTGATGACGGAGTGATCCGGGCGCGCGTGCCAGCCGTTTCCAGCCGAGAGCGACATCGACGATGCGAGGCGCGCGAGGAGCGCCAGGAGCTCAATCCGGGAAGATCGTGTGAGACCTTTGCGACTGCTCAGGATTTTGTCGCTCGCGCTTGGCTTGGCCCTATGGCTTGGGCCAGCGCCGGCTGCGGCCCAGCCGATCGACAGCGCGGCGGCGCAGAAGCGCTTCCAGGCTCTCTACGCCGCCGGCCGGTACCAGGCCGCGCTCGCGGAAGCGCTGAAGAACGAAGCGGCCGCCAAGCGCGGCGGGGTGAACACGCTCCCCTACGTGCTTGCGCTCAACGATCTCGGCCGCGCGAACCAGGCGCTCGGGCGCTACGGCGAGGCGGCGCGGGCGTTCAAGCAGGTCGCGGACACCCTGAAGAAAAACGTTCCGCTCACAGATCCCAAGCTGATCCAGGCGAACGCCAATCTCGCCAAGGCCTATCTCCTGCTGGGCCGCTATGGCGAAGCGGAGACGCTGTTCAGGCAAGCGCGGGACGCGACGGCCAGCGGCTCCGGACCCGGTCCGGCCCTGGCCGTGCTCACAATGAATATGGGCGATGTCTACCGGTTTCAGGCTCGCTATCGCGAGGCCGAGGAACAATACAACCGGGCGCTGGAGATGGCCGAGCGAACCGCCGGCCCGCACAGCATCGAGGTCGCCGACACCCTCAACAATCTGACCAAGATCTACGAGGACCAGGGCCGCTTCGCCGAAGCCGAAGCGTCGCTCGCCCGGACGCGCGCCATCAACGAGCGGGTCCGCGGCGCGAACCACCCGGATGTCGCTTTCAGCATCAACAATCTGGCGCATCTCTACGAGCGGCTGGGCCGTTACGCCGAGGCGGACCGGCTGTATCAGCGCGCGATCGAGATGTGGCAACAGGCGCTCGGCCCCAACCACCCCGATGTCGCGACCGCGCTGAACAATCTCGCCCTCGTCTATGTCGGGGAAGAACGCTACGAAGAAGCCGAGCAGCTCTACAAGCGCGCGCTCGCCGTCCGCGAGGGCGTGTTCGGCCCAAGCTCCACGGAAGCGGCGACCGTGGCCAACAACCTCGCTGCGCTTTATGAGTTTCAGGATCGCTACGGCGATGTCGAGGCGTTCGCCAAGCGAGCGCTGCTGGTCGTCGAGAAAACCCTCGGTCCGGACAATCCCGACACGGCCAAGGTCGTGCGCAAGCTAGGCGTCGCCTATGAGGGCCAGGGTCGGTTCACCGAGGCTGCACAGCAATTCAAGCGCGCACTCGATATTTTCACCAAGTCGTTCGGCCCGGATCATCGGTTCGTCGCCGGGGTGTTAATGTCTCAATCGCGGCTGTTCGAACGCGAACGCCGCTATGACGACGCCGACGCGGCGCTCACGCGCGCGCTCGCGATCAACGAAAAGGCGCGCGGTCCGAACCATCCGGAGGTCGCTCGCGTGCTCTATCGCCTGGCGCTCCTGAGCGGCGCCCGCAGCGACTCCGGCGGCGCCCTCAACTATTCGCGCAAGGCGAGCGCCGCAGTCCTCGCGCATGCGGCCGCCGACCAGGCGGGGCCGGGCGGCGCCGGCGGTCTCGTCGAGCAGCGTGCGCGCTATTTCATCAATCACGTCGCGAGCGTCGCGGCGGCCGCGCGGGCCGGTCTCGGCGCGGAGCCGGCGCTTGGGCAGGAGGCGCTGGAAATCGCGCAGTGGGCGAACCAGTCGGCGGCCGCCGCAGCGATCCAGCAACTGGGCGCGCGCTCCGCCGCCGGCAATGACGCGCTTGCCGCGCTGGTGCGCGAAAGCCAGGACCTCACGGCCCTGTGGCGCGCGCGCGACCGCGCCCTGACGGAGGCGTTGTCCAAGCCGAGCACGCCCGAATACGCGGCGTTTATTGCGACTCTCCGCAAGCAGATGGCCGACGCCGAGCAGAAGCTCAACGACAATGCTGCGCGGATGCGCAGGCAGTTCAGCGACTATGTGGCGCTGACCCGGCCGAGCCCGATGAAGGCGGACGAGGTGCAGCAGCTTCTCGGCGCCGACGAGGCGCTCGTGTTTCTGTTGCCCGGGGAAACCGAGAGCTATGTCTTCGCGCTCACGGGGGAGGGCTATGTCTGGAAGACGATTCCGTTCGGCGTCGAGGCGCTGGCCGGCAAGGTCGTCGGTCTGCGCCGCGGGCTTTTCGTCGACGCCTCCAACGACCCGGCCCGCAAGGCCGAGAAATTCGACCCTGCGGCGGCGCATGAGCTCTACGCCACGCTGATTGGTCCCGTCGATGGCCAGATCAGGGACAAGCGCCATCTGCTCATCGTGCCCTCCGGCCCTTTGACCGCGCTGCCGTTCCACCTGCTCGTGACCGAGCCGCCGGCGGCCGGCGCGGAGCCGGGCCAGTCGGACGCGGCCCGCTATCGCGCCGCGGCGTGGCTCATCCGGCGACACGCCGTCACCGTGCTGCCGTCGGTCGCGAGCCTCCGGGCGCTGCGGACGCAGAGGGGCGGCGAGCAAGGCGGAAAGCCGCTCCTCGGCTTCGGCGATCCGGTCTTCGGGCCGGAGCTGCCGACCGGCCCGGAAGCGCCGCGGAGCAGGAGCCGCAGCCTCGTCACGCGCGCCTATTCCGAATTCTGGCGCGGCGCCAATGTCGACCGGCGGAAACTCGGCGAAACGCTGCCGCGGCTGGAGGAGACCGCCGACGAGCTGAAAGCGATCGCGCAAAAGCTCGGCGCGCCGACCGACGACATCAAACTGCGGGCGGATGCGCGCGAGACGACGGTGAAGCATGCACAGCTTGCCGATTACCGCATCGTCTACTTCGCCACGCACGGCCTCGTCGCCGGCGACGTCCGGGAACTGGCCGAGCCGTCGCTCGCGCTCACCATTCCCGCCGAGCCGACGGAGGACGACGACGGCCTGCTCACGGCGAGCGAAATTGCGCAACTGAAGCTGAATGCCGATTGGGTCGTGCTCTCCGCCTGCAACACGATCGCCGGCGACAAGCCCGGGGCCGAGGCGCTCTCCGGCCTGGCGCGCGCGTTCTTCTATGCGGGGGCGCGCGCGCTGCTGGTCTCGCACTGGGCGGTGGAGTCCAATGCGGCGACGCGGCTGACGACGGCCACGTTCGACATCCTCACCGCCAACCCGGAGCTGGGACGCGCCGAGGCGTTGCGCCGCGCGATGCTGGCCTATCTGGACGAGGCGTCCGACCCGCGCGAAACCGATCCCGCCATTTGGGGGCCGTTCTCCATCGTCGGCGAGGGCGCGCGGCGGTGAGGCTTCGTTGACCGGTGCCGCCAAGGCGCCGCGGCCTGACAGAGCACGCGGGGCGCGGCCCGGCGGCTTGGG
>CAYGZV010000112.1:0-3350 GCA_964354425.1 uncultured Rhodoplanes sp.
ACTCCGCATACGCCTCGATGGGCGCGCAGGAGCAGACGAAGTGGCGGTCGCCATAGACCGCATCGACGCGGCCGACCGGGGCCCAATACTTGTCCATGCGGTCGACGCCCGGGGGGAAGCAGCCTTCCGCGCGGGGATAGGGCCGCGTCCAGTCGGCATCGGCGATATCGTGCACGGTATGCGGGGCGTGCCGCAGAGGCGACCGCTCCGCCGGCCAGGCGCCGCTCTCGACGGCCGCGATCTCCGCGCGAATCGCGATCATCGCGTCGATGAAGCGGTCGAGCTCGCGCTTGCTCTCCGATTCGGTCGGCTCGATCATCAGCGTGCCGGCCACCGGGAAAGACACGGTCGGCGCGTGGAAGCCGTAATCGATCAGGCGCTTGGAAATATCGTCGACGGTGATCCCGCTGCGCTCCTTCAGCGGGCGCGGATCGACGATGCATTCATGCGCGACCCGTCCCTTCTCGTTCTTGTAGAGCACCGGGTAGTGCGGCGCGAGCCGCGCCGCGATGTAGTTCGCCGACAGAATGGCGACCTCGGTCGCGCGGCGCAGCCCGGCCGCGCCCATCATCAGGATGTAGAGATAGGAAATCGGCAGAATTGACGCCGAGCCGAAAGGCGCGGCCGACACCGGCCCCACCTTCGCCGCGCCGCCGTCGAGCGCGGGGTGTCCCGGCAGGAACGGGGCGAGATGCGCCTTGACGCCGATCGGCCCCATGCCCGGGCCGCCGCCGCCATGCGGAATGCAGAATGTCTTGTGCAGGTTGATGTGGCTGACATCGGCGCCGTAGTCGCCCGGGCGCGCGAGGCCGACCTGCGCATTGAGGTTCGCGCCGTCGAGATAGACCTGCCCGCCATGCGCATGGACCACGTCGCAGATGTCGCGGATATGCTCCTCGAACACTCCATGCGTGGACGGATAGGTGATCATCGCGCCGGCGAGCTCGCGGGCATGCAGCGCGGCCTTCTTCTCCACGTCGGCGAGATCGACATTGCCCAGCCTGTCGCACGCGACGACGACCACCTTGAGCCCGGCCATGGCGGCGGAGGCCGGGTTGGTTCCGTGCGCGGAGGAGGGGATGAGGCAGACGGTGCGGTGCGCCTCGCCGCGCGCGCGGTGATAGGCGCGGATCGCGAGCAGCCCCGCATATTCGCCCTGCGCGCCGGAATTCGGCTGCAGCGACACCGCATCGAAGCCGGTGATCTCGGCCAGCATGCGGGAGAGTTCGCCGGCGAGTTCGTGGTAGCCGCGCGCCTGCTCGGGCGGCGCGAATGGGTGCATGTCGGCGAATTCCGGCCAGGTGACCGGGATCATCTCGGTCGTGGCGTTGAGCTTCATGGTGCAGGAGCCGAGCGGGATCATGGCCCGGTCGAGCGCAAGGTCGCGATCGGCGAGCTTGCGCATGTAGCGCAGCATCTCCGTTTCGCAGCGATAGCGCTGGAACACCGGATGGCGCAGGAAGTCCGATCGGCGCACGAGGTCCGCCGGCAGTCCGTCGGGGGCCGCGAACGAGACCTCGCCGTAAGCAAGCATACCGCCAAAGGCGCGCCAGACGGCCTCCACCACGGCTTCGTCGGTGGTCTCGTCGAGGCTGATGGCGATCGCCGCCGCAGCTCCGCACTCGCCCGGGGCGACCGCGCGAAGATTGATCCGCTCGGCGCGTGCGCGCGCGATGATCTCGTCCTGCCGCTCGCCGACCGCGACCGTGAGGGTGTCGAAAAAGGACTCGTTCAGAGGCGTAAAACCGAGCTTGCGCAGCCCGCCGGCAAGGACCGCCGTCCGGCGGCGCACCCGGCGCGCGATCTCGGTAAGCCCTTCGGGGCCGTGATAGACCGCATACATCGCGGCGATCACCGCAAGCAGCACCTGCGCGGTGCAGATATTCGACGTCGCCTTCTCGCGCCGGATGTGCTGTTCGCGGGTCTGCAGGGCAAGCCGATAGGCCGGTGCGCCCCGCGAATCGACCGACAGCCCAACGATACGGCCCGGTATGCTGCGCTTCAGTTCGTCGCGGACCGCCATATAGGCGGCATGCGGCCCGCCGAAGCCCATCGGCACGCCGAAGCGCTGGGTCGAGCCGATCGCGATGTCCGCGCCGAGCTCGCCCGGAGGGGTGAGCAGCGTCAGCGCGAGCGGGTCCGCCGCGAAGATCGCGAGCCCGCCCCGCCCATGCAGGGCGGCGATCGCGTCGCGATGGTCGCTGACGGCCCCGAACGTGTCCGGATACTGAAAGAGCGCGCCGAAGACGTCCGCGCCGGCGAGGTCCTCACCGGGACTCCCGACCACGAGATCGATTCCGAGCGGCTCGGCGCGGACCTGCAACACCGCGAGCGTCTGCGGATGCACATTGCGGTCGACGAAAAACGCGGACCCCTTCGCGGCCGCGGCCCGGTGCGCGAGGGCCATCGCTTCCGCCGCGGCCGTCCCCTCATCAAGCAGCGAGGCGTTGGCGACCGGCAACCCGGTCAGGTCGGCGATCATGGTCTGGAAGTTCATCAGGGCTTCCAGCCGGCCCTGGCTGATCTCCGGTTGATACGGGGTGTAGGCCGTGTACCAGGCCGGGTTCTCCAATATGTTGCGCTGGATGACCGGGGGCAGGACCGTGCCGTAATAGCCTTGCCCGATGAGCGAGGTGAACACCTCGTTCTTGCCCGCGATGTCGCGCATGCGGGCAAGCGCCGCTCGCTCCGATAAGGCCGGCGCAAGGGCGAGCGCTCCGCGTCGCCGGATCGACGCCGGAATCACCTCGCCGATCAGCGCATCGAGGCTGCGTGCGCCGACGGTCGCCAGCATGGCTTCGATGTCGCGTGCGTTCGGACCGACATGCCGCTCGACGAAGGCCGTTTCGCCGGCGCTGGTCTCAGCACGGTAGGGAGCATGCATGGCTCGTCCTCGCTTTGCGTCGATTCTTTGCGTCAATTCACAAACGGGCTGCTCAGGGCCTTGCGCGCACGACCGCGCGCGCTCGGGCCTTGCGACGGCGTTGAGGGCAGGCCGATCCAATGGGGGAAGCCGCCGGTCGGCGGCGTCAGCGACATTGCTCGACGGTCGAAACAGGCCAAAAGGCGCCTCCCGCGAGTCCGGCTCGCCACGGCGCCCCATCTGTATGTGTGCCTGAGAACGTTATCCCGTCGGCGGACGCCACCAAGGCGTCACTTTCCAGATTCAGACCTCTCGACGGTCCTTTTGCCTGAGAGTTTCCGGGGCGGTTGCTCCTTCGGCGTCGGCGGACCGATCTCTCCCGTCGAGAGTACGCGATATCCTCTATATCGTATTGGATGTGGTGCCGCCAAATCTGCGATCTGTCAACAATACGCCCGGCTTTATGATCGGTTCCGCACAGCCGATT
>CAYGZV010000112.1:3450-8191 GCA_964354425.1 uncultured Rhodoplanes sp.
GGCCGCCACAACATGGCCTATAAGATCGCGCCAGATTTCGGCGGCCGGTCGGGCGGTTGCAAGGGCGCGCGGCGAAGGGGCATATGGATTCGCTCGATAAATACGTTTTCCGGACCAGCTTCAACAGCTTCCTGGTCGTCCTGATCAGTCTGACCGCGGTGATCTGGGTGACCCAGATTCTCCGCCAGATCGATCTGATCACCGGGCAGGGCCAGACCGTGCTCGTCTTCTTCTCGATTACGAGCCTGATCATTCCCGGCCTCATGCTCGTCCTCGCGCCGATCGCGATGCTGATGGCCGTCCTTCACACGCTTGTGCGGCTTAACAACGATTCCGAACTCGTCGTCATGAGCGCGGCAGGCATTTCGCCTGGGCGGCTGTTTCGCCCTTTTCTGATGCTCGCTGCGGCGGTCTCGATCTTCGTCGTGTTGATCGGCGCCTATGTCTCCCCACGCCTGCAGCGTGAGCTCGTTCAGCAGCTCAGCCGGGTGAGGGCGGATCTGGTGGCCAATATCGTGCGGCCCGGCACCTTCACGTCGATCGAGAGAGGCCTCACCTTCAATATCCGCGAGAAACGCAGCGACAGCCAGTTCGGCGGCATCCTGATCGACGACTCGCGCAACGCCAATGAGCGGACGACGGTGATCGCTGAGCAGGGAAACATCGTCCAGAGCAAGGCCGGGACCTTCCTCGTCATGAGCGACGGCTGGGTGCAACGCCGCCGCGCCGTCGACCGCGACCCCACCATGGTCCAGTTCGAGCGCTATGCCTTCGACCTGTCGCCCTACACCGTCGCGTCGCGCATTTCCTATGGGCTGCGCGAAAGGTACCTCTGGGAGCTGCTCGCTCCGGACGCGGAGGACCCGTTGCTCAAGGCCGCCGGCGCGCAGTTCAGCGTCGAAATGCATGACCGGCTGGTCGCCCCGCTGTATCCGTTCGCATTCGTGGTGATCGCCTTCGTCGTGCTCTGCATCCCGCGCACCACGCGACAGGGAGGGCTCGTCTCGATCATGGTTGTGTGCGCCGGGGTGTTCGCGCTGCGGATCTTCGGCTTCCTCTGCATGGCGCTCGGCCAGAGCGCGCCGGCCGTGCTGTACGCCGTGTATCCGGCGGTGATCTTGACCATCGCATTGGGCCTTGTCGCGATTTACAAAGGCGGCGGGCTCGATGTGGAAAGCAAAGTCGATCTGTCCAGCCTCAGCAACCGGTGGCTTGGCAAGTTCGCCAAGCTCGCTCGGCTCGCGCCGCGTTAAGTCCGTCCCGAAAGGAACCTTCGCTGTTGTGCCCGGATCGGCCGATCGACTAAGTTCGTCGCCGGCCGGTCGGATTGTGAGTCCTGCATGCAGAAACTTTTCAGGCGAGCCCGGAATGCGTTGCGCGAACGGCTCGCGGATCCCTCGGGCACGGCCGGCGCGGTCGCTCGCCTCGTCAATGATTACGGCCGCGCCTATTGGAAGCGCTACGCGCTCGCCTTTTCCTTCATGGCGCTCGGAGCGGGATGCACGGCGGCGACGGCCTATCTGATCGGGACCGCGATCGACCAGGCCTATGTCAGCCGCAATTTCTTCGGCATCGCCGTCGTCGCGGGCCTCGCGATCGTGATCTTCGCGCTCAAGGGGCTTGCGAACTACGGTCAGGCGGTGACGCTTGCGCGGATCAGCAATCAGATCATCGCCGCCAATCAAAGGCGCATGTTCGACAAGCTGTTGCAGCAGGACATGGCGTTCTTCGCCGACAAGCATTCATCCCAGTTCGGCGCGCGCGTGAGCTATGGCGCCAATTCCGCCTCCGCCGTCCTCAATCTCCTCGTCACCGCCATCGGCCGCGATCTGCTCACCTTTGTCGCGCTCGGCGCGGTGATGGTCTACGGGGCGCCGCTCCTGTCGATCGGCGCGCTGATCGTGCTGCCGCCCGCGGTGCTGTTCCTGCGCAAGCTGATCAAGCGGGTGCGCAGCATCACGCTCGCCCAGTTCGGCGGCAATATGCTCGTCCTGCAATCGCTGCAGGAGACGGTGCAGGGCTTCAAGATCATCAAGGCGTTCAACCTCGAAGACGTGATGCGCGCCAACGTCTTCGCGCATGTCGACGAGATCGAGCGCGCCTCCAACAAGCTCGCGCGCGTCTCCAATCGCGGAACGCCGCTGATGGAAACGCTCGGCGGCATCGCGATCGCGGGCGTTCTGCTGATCGGCGGCTACAATGTGCTCGTGCTCGGCAGCGCGCCCGGCGGGTTCACCTCCTTCATCACCGCGTTCATTCTCGCTTACGAACCGGCCAAGCGCCTCGCCCGGCTCAACCTCGAACTGCAGAACGGGCTGACCGGCGTGCGCATCCTGTTCGAGCTTCTCGACCTGCCGGCCGGCTCGGCGCGAAGCGCTGCGCGCGAGCTCGATGTGACGGGCGGCCGGATCGAGTTCGCCGACGTGACGTTCGGCTATCGCCCCGGCGAGCTCGTGTTGCGCGGCATGTCATTCGCCGCTGCGCCGCGTTCGGTCACCGCCTTTGTCGGCGCCTCGGGCGGCGGCAAGTCGACGATCTTCAATGTGCTGCTCGGACTGTACGAAGTGCAGGGTGGAACCGTGCGCATCGACGGCCAGGACATCGCGACGGTGTCCGCGCAGTCGCTGCGCCGCCACATCGCCTATGTCGGCCAGGACGTGTTCCTGTTCCACGGAACGATCCGCGAGAACATCGCGCTCGGCCGGCCCGGGGCGACCGAGGACGAGATTCTCGCCGCCGCGCGCGGCGCGCATGCGCACGAGTTCATCGCCACCTTTCCGGAGGGATACGAGACCAAAGTGGGCGAGCAGGGCGCGCAGCTCTCGGGCGGCCAGCGCCAGCGGATCGCCATTGCGCGCGCCCTCATTCGCAATGCGCCGATCATCCTGCTCGACGAGCCGACCGCCTCGCTCGACAGCCAGTCCGAATATCTCGTGCAGGCGGCGATGGCGGAGCTGATCAAGGGCCGCACGACGCTCATGATCGCCCATCGGCTCTACACGATCGCGCATGCGGACATGATCCATGTGGTTGAAGACGGCGTGATCGTCGAGTCCGGCCGCCACGACGAACTCATCCGCAAGGGGCAGCGTTACGCCGCGTTCTACCAGTTGAGAGCGTCGGACCAGCGGAGCGTCGATCCGACCGAGGGCGGCCTGCGCGCCGTCGCGGGGTGACAACGAAAGCGGCGCGGCCATGGCGTTGAACTACGATCGCATCATGGCCTACCGGCCGGCCGACATCGCCGTGGACTATGGGCCGCGCGATTGCATTCTCTACGCCCTCGGCATCGGCCTCGGCATGGATCCGCTCGATCCCGGCCAGCTCAAATTCGTTTACGAGCGCGGGCTCGAAGCCTTTCCCACCATGGCCGCCGTGCTCGGCTGGCCCGGCCGCATGACCGACCCGGCGTTCGGTCTCGACGAGACCATGGTCGTGGCGGCCGAACTGAAGGTCACGCTTGCGCGCCCGCTGGCGCCGGCCGACGCGCTCGTCAGCCGGCCCCGCATTAAGGAAGTGATCGACCGCGGGCGGGGCGGACCCGCGATCGTTCTCGCGACGCGCGAACTCCTCGCGCCCGACGGAACGCCGGTCGCAAGCGTCGAGAGCAATCTGCTCGCGCGCAAGCATGGCGGCTTTGGCGGCCGCGCGACGACGTTGCCGGAGCCGCCTGCAATCCCGGACGGCCCGCCCACGCGCATCTGCGATCTGCCGACGCCGCCCAATCTCGCCCTGCTCTACCGGCTGACGGGGGACGAAAATCCGCTGCATGCCGATCCGCAGCGCGCGAATGCCGCCGGGTTTCCGCGACCGATCCTGCACGGGGCGGCGACGTTCGGGATCGCGGCGCACGCAATCCTGCGCCAGCTGGATTACCGCGCGGACCGTCTCGCGAGCATTTCGGCGCGCTTCTCTCGTCCGGTTTTTCCGGGCGAGACCATTCGCACCGAACTTTGGTCCGAGCCGGCGCGCATCTCCTTTCAATGCCGGGTGGTCGGGCGCGACGAGATTGTGCTCACCAACGGCCTCGCCACGCTGCGCGAGTGAGCCTGCCCGCCCAAGATTGCGAGGATGGACCTGCAATGACTGCGCCCCGCGAGCCCGTGCTCGCCGCCATCGACGACCGCGGCGTTGCGACGCTCACGCTCAACCGGCCGGACAAGGGCAACGCCTATAGTCGGCGCATGCTCGATCGTCTCGCGGCGGAGATCGCGAGGCTGGGGGCGGCGGCCGACATCCGCGCGCTTGTGCTGCGCGGGGCCGGCAAGCATTTCTGCGTCGGCGGCGACCTTGACGATCCGTTCGTGCATACCGGAGCGGCGGAACACGAGCCGCAGGTGCTGATGCCGCATGTCTGCCTCGCCCTCGACGCCTGTCCCAAGCCGACCATCGCGCTCGTCCACGGCGCTTGTTTCGGCGGCGGCTTCGCGCTCGCGGCCTGCTGCGACGTGCTTCTTGCGGCGGAGGATTCGTTCTTCTCGCTCCCGGAGCTGCGGCTGGGCTTCGGAGTGGGCCCCTATATCCCGTTCTTTGCCCGCGCGCTGGGGGCGCGCAATTTACGCCGCTATCTCATCACCGCCGAGCGGTTCAACGCGCAGGAAGCGCTCGCGATGGGCGTGGCGCACCGCCTCTACGCGACCAGCGCGGGCGACCGCGCGCTCGGCGAGTTGCTGGCGAACGTGCTGCAGTCGGCGCCCGGAGCGATGGCCGCGACCAAGCGCGAACTGAGCGAGCTTGCGGA
>CAYGZV010000113.1:0-2518 GCA_964354425.1 uncultured Rhodoplanes sp.
TGGAAGCCGTTCGAACCAAATCCGGTCGAGCGGATCGGAATGCGCCGACCGACGATCAAAGCTCCGCGTCAAAGGCGGATCGCCGCGATGCGTGCGGTCGTAGAATGACAACGAGGGAGAAGGCAATGCGTGGAATAGTTTTCGCTGTGGCTGTTGCGGCTGGGATTGCGCTCGGCGGCGCTACAGGCGCGTCGGCGGCGCCCGCAAGCGGGACCGCGATCCTGGACGGAGCGGCGCCGGCGAACCCGGTGGTCCAAGTGCAGCACTGGCGCTGGGGCAGCGGCGGCGGATGGGGGCACGGACCGGGTCGCAGCCACTGGCGCTGGGGCAGCCGCGGCGGGGGTGGCTGGGGTCGTTGCCGCGTGCGCTGCAATCCGTGGCGCTGCTGGCGCGTGTGCTGGTGACCGCTCGCGCTTGTTGATCGGATCGGGCCGGCCGCCGTGGCGACCGGCCCTTTTTCCATTCGGCCGTGCTGCGCCGGACGCCCGCGGCGAAGCGGTCGTGGCGCGCCCAAGCCTACCGGCGCTGCGCTCCGTTTCCGCGGCCCAGTTTCTTCAACGCGAGCGGCAGCAGCTTGAACCGATACTGGCTCTTCTCGTCGGCGACGAAGCACGCATAGTACTCGGCGGCGGGAACGCGCGGATCAGTGGCGCAGCGGTCGAATGCGGTCAGCTCATCCACGGTCGCATAGTGGAAATAGGGCGCGATCATGTGGCGCTGGGCGCCGTCGGGCGATCCGCCGAAGCGATCGATTTTGCCCTTCAAGCCCGGCTCCGCCTTGAGCAGCATCGTGCGGAACGCGTCCCCTTCGATGAAATTGTCGGGCAGCTGATCGAATGGACCGTCGAAATAGTTGTTGACCCGCGAATTGGTGAAAAACACGCCGATCAGGATTTTCCGCGGGCGGCGCTGATCCCGGTAGAAGGCATAGCCGGTGCGCTTGCCGATGATGATCCGATCGGTGCGCGGCGGGGGTTCGAAACCCTCCGGCACGTCGGCCGTCTCGTCCAGAATGTACAGGAAAATTTTGAGGCGCTCGTTGAACACGAGGAAAAACCGCATCCCCGATTCGTCGGCGATGGGACCGACGAACGTCTCCTCCGGCGCAAGCGCGTCGGCGGGCGGCTTTGCCTGCGAGAGATCATTGAGTTCGAAAAGAACGCTGCGCCCCGCATGGGTCACGCGGTAGAGAAAGCGCTCGAGCTTCTCGACCGTGACGCCGCTTGCGGCATCGAGCAGTCGGTAGGCGAGGGGGGTTTCGCTGCGCCACTCGGCCATGTCTTCCGAATAGCCGAAATGCAGCTTGCCTTGGTCGCGGTCGCTGGCGTCGAGGCGGATATTGCCGTTGTAGGGCACGCCACGGTGCACGAAAGTGAAATAGAAATAGTTCTCGGTCGGATAGACCTTCACGCGATCGGGCAGGCTGTTGAGCACGAAGCTGAAGACGGCCATCGGGTCGTCGATCGCAAGCGACGTCGGTCGACGGACCTCCTCGATATAGCTCTGGTCGGTCTTGAGCTGTGGCCAGTCCTGCGGCTGCCCGAAGGCCGGCGCGCCAACCGCCGGGAGCGCCGACAGAAGCGCCGCAATCCCGCCGACTGCTCGCATACGCCATCTCCGTCGCGGCCGGCGGCCGCGTACGCATCGCGCCTCACTCATGCGGTTGCTCCATCAAGGCCGGCGATTGGCGAGGACACGTCACCGATCCGTTCGCGCCGTTCTTGCCGATGCGCGCGCGGCCGGCGCGTTGCGAGCGTGCGCCTGCCATCGTGGCGCGCCTAACCCTCGACCCGGCCCCAACCCTCCGGTCCGAGCCGCTCCTGCGGCAGGAATCGCGCTTTGTAGTCCATCTTGCGCGAGCCGTGCACCCAGTAGCCGAGATAGACATAGGCGAGGCCCATGCGCCGCGCCCGAGCGATGTGGTCGAGGATCATCAGCGTTCCGAGCGAACGTCGGCTCTCGTCCGGCTCGAAGAAGGAGTAGACCATCGAGAGCCCGTCCTTAAGCACGTCGGTGAGCGCGACCCCGATGAGGTCGCCGCGGCGGCCATCCTCGGCGCTGCGCCGGCGATACTCGACGAGGCGCGTGTTGACATGGCTGTCCTCGATCATCATGGCGTAGTCCAGCACGGTCATGTCCGCCATGCCGCCGTCCTGGTGCCGCGCATCGAGATAGGCGCGGAAGACGCCGTATTGCTCGGAGGTGGGGGTCGCGACCCGCATTTCGCCGAACACATCGGCGTTGCGCTCGCCGACACGCCGCATATTGCGGGTGGGACGGAACTCGTCGACCAGGACGCGCACCGAGACGCAGGCGCGGCAGTTCTCGCAGGCGGGCCGGTAGGCGATCGACTGGCTGCGGCGAAAGCCGCCTTGCGTCAGGAGGTCGTTGAGGTCGCCGGCGCGCTCGCCGACGAGATGGGTGAACACCTTGCGCTCTTCCCGTTCGGGAAGGTAGGGGCAGGTGGAGGGCGCGGTCAGGTAGAACTGCGGGGTGTCACGCGAGTGGCGGGTCATGA
>CAYGZV010000113.1:2618-8019 GCA_964354425.1 uncultured Rhodoplanes sp.
AGGATCGCCCAGATGATCGCCGCCGGGCTCAACACCCAATACAGCAGCCAGCCGAGGCCGAGCGTGATGATCCCGAACAGAAAGATGAAGATGGCGGCAAGCACGACGGGCACGCCGATCACCATCACATCGATCACGAAGGCGATCACCCGGCGCGGCAGAACCCCCTCGAACAGCCCCGGGCTTTGCACCGGGTCGAAAGCATGCGGGCGCTCCTCAACCATGTCGCCGAGGCGCTTGGCTTCCTCATCCGCCATCTTGGCCATCCCGTTCCTTCGATCGCCGGGCGCGATGATGTATCCCGTTGCGCCACGGTCAGACCGGCGGCGGCATGAGATCGCGCGCGGACCGGCGCACGCTGCACCGCACAGGGATACGGGAAGCGTTGCCCCCGCGCAAGGCGCATGGATTGGATTTGATCCGTCCGCGGGGTCGGACGGGGGCGGGGATATAGCGTGAGCGTTAACCTCGCTGCGATCGAAGCGGCGCGCCGCTTGCTTGCGGGCCAGGTGCTGGCAACGCCGATGCTGCCGGCGCCCAAGCTCGCCGCCCTCACCGGCGCGGAAGTCTATGTCAAATACGAGAATCTTCAGGTCACCAACTCGTTCAAGGACCGCGGCGCCTTCGTGAAGATGGCGGCTCTCTCCGAGGCGGAGCGCCGTCGCGGGGTGATCGCCATGTCGGCCGGCAACCACGCGCAGGCGGTCGCCTATCATGCCGAGCGGCTCGGGGTTCCCGCGACCATCGTCATGCCGGTGACGACGCCCCTCGTGAAGGTCGCCGCGACCGAGGCCTATGGTGCGACGGTGGTGCTCGACGGGGAGAGCCTGACCGAGACGCAACGCCGGACGGAAGCGATCGCGGCGGAACGAAACCTCGTGTGGGTGCACCCCTATGACGATCCGCATATCATCGCCGGGCAGGGCACCATCGCGCTCGAAATGCTCGAGGCGATGCCCGACCTCGATCTGCTCGTCGTGCCGATCGGCGGCGGCGGCCTGATCGCCGGAAACGCCGTCGCCGCGCGCGCCGTCAATCCCGCCATCGAGGTCATCGGCGTCGAAGCGGCGCTCTACCCGGCCATGCGCAACGCGATCACCGGGGAAAACCGGCCGATCGGCGGGCCGACGCTTGCCGAAGGCATCGCCGTCAAGAATGTCGGCCGGCTCACGCTGCCGATCGTGCGCGAACTCGTCGCCGACATCATCCTGGTCGACGAGGCCCAGCTCGAGCGGGCGGTCAACGCGTATCTCACCCTGCAGAAGACTATGGCGGAAGGAGCCGGGGCGGCGGGGCTTGCGGCCATGCTCGCCGCGCCGGAGCGATTCGCCGGCAAGCGCGTCGGACTTATCCTCTGCGGCGGCAATATCGATCCGCGCATCCTCGCCTCGATCATGGTGCGCGAACTCGAGCGCGACGATCGCATCGTCTCGTTCCGGCTGACGATCAGCGGCGACCGACCGGGCGTGCTGGGCGCGATCGCAACCCTTTTAGGCAAGCTCGGCGGCAACATATTGGAGGTTGAACACCACCGGCTGTTTCTCGACGTGCCCGCCAAGGGGGCAAAGCTCGATGTCACGCTGGAGACACGGGATCGCCGGCACGCGGAAGACATCCGCCGGGCGCTCGCCGCGCACGGCTATGACCCGATCGAGATCGAGACGGCGAAGGCGATCGAATAGGAGAGCTGCTGCGTGCCTGCGCGGCGGGTTGAAACGCGGCGGCGCGGCGTTCGCTCGGGCAAGCGAAACAGTTCAGTAGGTCGAATGCTTCTGGATTTCGGCCTCGGTGATGGTTCGCCCGGTATATTTGGGCTCCGCAAAGCCGGGGCGCGGGCGCGGCAGCGGGATGGCCACCAGGCGCGGACGCGTGCGCGGCAGCGGAACCAGAAGGTCCGTCGATTCGATCGCCGGCTCCACCGACCGCGAGACGAGGGTCGGCGAGAGCAGCGTCTCGGTGCCGCCCATCGAGGGCGCGACGCCGGCGACCTGCACCGGACGGGTGAGCTCGGCGGCGGGGGCGAACTTCTCCTCGCTCATCGCGGTCTCGCCCGCTGGGGAGGCGACCCGTTCGAGCGCGTCGGCCTTGCGGGATTTGGCGATTGCGGTTTCGAGTTCCGTCGCCGTCTCGATGACGGCGATCGGCTCGACGGCCTCCGGGTCCGCCGTGTCCGCGGGAGCAAAAACCGTGTTCGTTGCGAGAACCCAGGCGGCGAGCAGCAGGACGCCGGTCGCGAGAAGCGACACCAGGCGGCGCGATCCGCGCCTTGCTTTGCGAACCCTGTCGCGCATTGCCAGTCCCCCACGCAACAGCTAAACGGCCGCCTTCAACTTCTCGGCTGCGCGCGGCGCGAAATAGGTGAGGATGCCATCCGCCCCCGCCCGCTTGAAGGCGAGCAAGCTCTCCATCATCGCCCTCTCGCCGTCGAGCCAGCCGCGCTCGGCAGCAGCCATTATCATCGCATATTCCCCGGAGACTTGGTAGGCAAAGGTTGGCCTTGCGAACGTTTCTTTGACCCGCCGCAGAATATCGAGATAGGGCATTCCGGGCTTCACGATCAGCATGTCGGCGCCTTCGGCGATGTCCAGCTCGACCTCGCACATGGCTTCATCCGAATTCGCAGGGTCCATCTGATAAGTGCGCTTGTCCCCTGATAAATTCGCACCCGAGCCGACCGCCTCGCGGAACGGGCCGTAAAAGGCGGAGGCATATTTGGCGGCATAGGCCATGATCTGAACGTCGTGCCGTCCGGACCGGTCCAGCCCTTCGCGGATCGCTCCGACGCGTCCGTCCATCATGTCGGAGGGAGCGACGATATCGCATCCCGCCTCGGCCTGGACGAGGGCCTGCTCGACGAGGACCGCGACGGTCTCGTCATTGACGATTTCGCCTTGGCGCAGAAGCCCATCGTGGCCGTGGCTGGTGTAAGGGTCGAGCGCGACGTCGCACAGGAGCCCGATCTCCGGCACTTCGCGCTTGATGGCGCGCACGGTGCGGCAGACCAGGTTCTCGGGGTTCAGCGCCTCGGTTCCTTCCGCGTTGCGCCGCGCCGGATCCGTGTAGGGAAAGAGCGCAAGACAGGGGATGCGGAGGGCGGCGGCGCGATGCGCCGCACGCACCGCCTCGTCGATCGACAGGCGCTCGACGCCGGGCATCGAGGCGATCGGCGTCCGAATCCGTTCGCCGTCCACGAGGAACAGCGGCCAGATCAGGTCGTCGGCGGTCAGCACGTTTTCGCGCACCATTCGCCGCGCCCATTCGGCCCGGCGATTGCGGCGGGGCCGATGCGTGATGTCAAGCCGCTGGTCGCGGACAGGCGCTTCGTCGGCCACCGGAACAAAGCGCATTTTCGGCTCCAGCGGGCGTCCGTACTTGATCGCCATGACATTTCTCCGCGGCTGACCCGCCCCTTTACACGTTCTTTTAGGCTCGCCTTGCCGGTCGGACAACGCCAGACTGGCGCGGCTGCGGCAGACGCCTGTTCGCGTCCTTTCCCAAAGCCTATACTGGTGGGCGCGGCGGCCAAAACCAACCGCCGGCGCCACGCGCGCCCCGGTCGGGAAAGCGATACGGGCGAATAAGGCGTCATCAGCCGCCCAAGCACCCAAGAACGCAAGCCGGTCCGAGAGCGACATGAACGATCCGAGCATCTCCGAGGCGACGGACCCGATCGCGGCGGCGGATATCGATGAACGCCATGCGAAGAGCGAGGGCTGGGCGGGCCGGCTCGTCCTCTTCGTTCGGGTGATCGCCGCGCTCTCGATGGTGAAAGGCCTGTATCACTGGGCGGTCATTTGCGGCTTCGGGGCCGCATCGGTGGCTGGGTTCGACGCACAAAGCCTGCCGTGGCAGACGGCGACCGTCTTTTTCGCCGTCATGGATCTCGTGGCCTCGGTCGGACTATGGCTCAGCGCGCCCTGGGGCGTCATCATATGGCTGGCGAGCTCGGCCACGATGATCGTGGTGTATTTGCTGCTGCCGCAGATTTACGGTTTCCAGCCGCTGATCGTCGTCGGAGAGATTGCGTTGATCGGGGGCTATGTCTTCATCGCCTACAAGGCGGCGCGCGAGCAGCCTGCGAACGGCTGAGCCGTCGCCGGGAGCGATCTTTTTGTTAGGATTTGCGCCGATGCACGCCATTGAAACCGGAAAGCCGCTGCCGGTCGCCCGCCTGGCGCGATAGGATTCGATAGGATCTGTCATGCCCGCCGAGACTCTCAAGCTCCTGTCGGAAATCGAGCGCAAGGTGCTGTGGCTTGCGGCCTGGACGATCCACAACGCGAATCATCTGCGCGACAATGTCGACGGGCTGAAGGTCGGCGGGCACCAGGCGTCCTCCGCCTCGCTCGCGACCATCATGACCGCGCTCTATTTCCACGTGCTGCGGCCGCAGGACCGCGTCGCCGTCAAGCCGCATGCAAGCCCGATTTTTCATGCGATCCAGTATCTGTTCGGACGGCAGAGCGTCGACAAGCTTCTCGACTATCGCGGCTACAAGGGCGCGCAGAGCTATCCCTCGCGCACCAAGGATGCCGACGACGTCGACTTCTCGACCGGCTCGGTCGGTCTTGGCGTGGCGCAAACCTTGTTCGCCGCGCTCACCCAGGATTATGTCCGCGCGCACGGCTTCGGCCTCGAACGCCCGGAAGGCCGGATGGTCGCGCTCGTCGGCGACGCCGAAATGGACGAGGGCAACGTCTTCGAAGCGATGCTCGAAGGCTGGAAACAGGGCCTGCGGAACTGCTGGTGGATCATCGACTACAATCGGCAAAGTCTCGATGCGGTGATCCGCGAGGGGCTGTGGGAGCGCTACGAAGCACTGTTCCGCGCTTTCGGCTGGGACGTCGTGATCCTGAAATACGGGTCGCTGCTGGAGGCGGCGTTTGCGAAACCGGGCGGCGCTGCGTTGCGCAGCTGGATCGACGCCTGCCCGAACCAGCTCTACTCGGCGCTGGTCTTCCAGGGCGGGGTGGCTTGGCGCAAGCGGCTGACCGACGATCTCGGCGGCGACGCCGCGGTTGTCGCGCTGATCGGCGCTCTATCCGACGACGAACTGGCGCGGCTCATGACCAATCTCGCCGGGCATGACCTGCCGACCCTGCTCGACGCATTCGGCTCGATCGATCACGACCGGCCGACCTGCTTCATCGCCTATACGATCAAGGGCTACGGGCTGCCCTTCGCCGGCCACAAGGACAACCATGCGGGCCTGATGACGGCGGCGCAGATGGAGACCTTCCGCCGGGCAATGAGCATCCGGCCGGGTCACGAGTGGGACCTCTTCGAGGGGCTCGGCCTGCCGGCCGATGAGCTGCAGGCGTTTCTCGGCCGCGCGCCGTTCGCGCAGGGCGGGCCGCGCCGCTACCGGGCGGCGCGCATCGAGCCGCCGTCCGAACTTGCC
>CAYGZV010000114.1:0-7966 GCA_964354425.1 uncultured Rhodoplanes sp.
GGCGGCATTTCGCCCGGCTCGATGTCGCCGCATGCGCGGACGATCGAGGAGGAAGGCGTCTATATCGACAATTTCAAGCTGATCGAGCGCGGCCGTTTCCGCGAGCAGGCGCTCTACGATCTCCTCACCAAGGCGCGATACCCGGCCCGCAACCCGCTGCAGAACGTCAACGACCTCAAGGCGCAGATCGCCGCCAACGAGAAGGGCGCGCAGGAACTGCGCCGGATGGTCGAGCAGTTCACCCTGCCGGTGGTCGAGGCCTATATGCGCCATGTGCAGGACAACGCGGCCGAGAGCGTGCGCCGCGTGATCGACCGGCTGCACGATTCGGAGTTCAGCTACGCGATGGACCAGGGAACGGCGATCAAGGTGCGGATCGCGGTCGACAAGGAGAAGCGCGAGGCGACCGTCGACTTCACCGGCACGTCGCCGCAGCAGCCGGACAATTTCAACGCCCCCGAGCCGGTCGCCCGCGCCGCCGTGCTGTACGTCTTCCGCGTCATGGTGGACGACGACATCCCGATGAACGGCGGCTGCCTGCGGCCGATCCGCATCGTCATCCCGGCGCGCTCGATGCTGTCGCCCGAATATCCCGCCGCCGTGGTCGCCGGCAATGTCGAGACCTCGCAGGCGGTGACGAACGCCCTGTTCGGCGCGCTCGGCGCGCTCGCGGCGGCGCAGGGCACGATGAACAATCTCAATTTCGGCAATGCCCGCCACCAGTATTACGAGACGATCTGCTCGGGCTCGCCGGCCGGTCCGGGCTTCGACGGCGCCGACGCGGTGCAGACCCACATGACCAATACCCGCCTCACCGATCCGGAGGTGCTGGAATTCCGCTATCCCGTGCTGCTGGAGGATTTCCACATCCGCAAAGGCTCGGGCGGGCGCGGGCGCTGGAAGGCGGGCGACGGCGTCCGCCGCACGATCCGGTTCCTCGAGCGGATGGAATGCACGATCCTGTCCGGCCACCGCCGCGTGCGCCCGTTCGGGCTTGCCGGCGGCGAGCCTGGCCAGACGGGCGAGAACTGGGTGCGTCGCAAGAACGGCGCGCAGGAGCGCCTTGCCGGCTGCGACGCGACCGTGCTCGAACCCGGCGAGGCGATCATCATCCAGAGCCCGACCGCGGGCGGATATGGGAAGGCGTGAGCGGCATCGGTTCGCGCGGAGGCGGCCGGTTAAACCGTCCGGTGAAGAAGCAATTTCGTCGGGGCCCGGTCCCCTTGGCCGAAAGCCGACCCGGACGCGGCAAGGCTGCGCGCCGCGCGGACGAATATAAGGCGCGGCCGCGCATTGCGCTTCGGGTGGCTCTTGGCTATACGGACCGGAACGAACGATTTAGTGACCGGCCGCCAGCGGCCGGCGGGGAAGCACGCGTCCTGCGTGCGGGCTGAGTTTCAGGGGCTTCAGAGAGTTGCCATGTCATCGACGTTCGATACCGTCGCCAATATTATTGCCGAGACATGCGACATTCCGCGTGAACAGATCAAGCCGGAGAGCCACGCGATCGACGATCTCGGGATCGACAGCCTGGATTTTCTTGACATCGCCTTCGCCATAGACAAGGCCTTCGGGATCAAGCTTCCGCTGGAAGAGTGGACGCAAGAGGTCAACGACGGCAAGGCGACAACCGATCAGTATTTCGTGCTCGGCAATCTCTGCACCCAGATCGATTCGCTCGTAGCCGCCAAGGGAGCCTAATCGCCCTTTCATGCGGCTCGAGTATTTCCAGCTCATCGATCGTATCGTCGGCTTCGATCGCGCTGCGCGGACGATCACGGTCGAAGCACAGGTGCCCACCGCAAGCACGGTTTTCGAAGGCCATTTTCCCGGCATGCCGCTGATGCCGGGCGTGCTCCTGATCGAGGCGATGGCGCAGTCCTCCGGCTGGCTGTTGATTGCGCTCAACCGCTTCACCCGCATGCCGTTTCTCGCCGCGGTCAAGGAGGCGAAGCTGCGCTCCTTCGTGACCCCGGGCCAGTCGCTTTCGATCTCGGCCGGACTAGTGCACGAGGGCTCCGGCTACGCGGTGACGAAGGCGGCGATCGAGGTCGAAGGAAAGGGCGTGTGCGGAGCGGAGCTCACGTTCCGCCTTGTGCCGTTCCCCAATGAGAGCTTCCGCGCCAGCATGGACAGCATGGCGCGGTCGATCGGCTTTCCGATGGAGGCGGCCCTCGATGGCTGATGCACCGCGTGAGACCTGGATAACCGGGATAGGCGTCGTCTCGTGCCTGGGCGAGGGCCCGGACGCGCATTGGCGCCGGCTGAACGAATGCGACCCGGTTTTCGACGCGACGAGCTTCGCCCCCTATATCGTGCATCCGCTCGCCTCGATCGCGCTCGATACGCAGATCCCGAAGAAAGGCGACCAGCGCCAGATGGAGCCCTGGCAGCGCTACGGAACCTATGCCGCCGGGCTTGCGCTCGACTCCGCCGGGGCGAAGGGCAATCCGGAGCTGCTCGGCCGCATGGACATGATCGTCGCCGCCGGCGGCGGCGAGCGCGACTTCGCGGTCGACGATGCGATCGTGACCGGCCTGCTCAAGGCCGAGAACAAGGGCCGCTTCCTCAACGAGCACCTGCTGAGCGATCTGCGGCCGACCCTGTTCCTGGCGCAGCTGTCCAACCTGCTCGCCGGCAGCATCTCCATCGTGCATGGCGTGATCGGCTCGTCGCGGACGTTCATGGGCGAGGAGGCCGCCGGCGTCGAGGCGGTGCGCATCGCCTTCGCCCGCATCGCGGCCGGCCAGAGCGACATCGCGCTGGTCGGCGGTTCGATGAATGCCGAGCGCAAAGACCTGCTGATGCTCTACGAGTTCGGCGGCTACCCGCTCAAGCACGCGTTCCGACCGGTGTGGGAGCGCTCACCCGACGGCGGCTTCGCGCTTGCCTCGCTCGGCGCCTTTCTCGTGCTCGAAGAACGCGGCCATGCCGAGCGGCGCGGCGCGCAGCCTTTGGCGCGGCTCTCGGCGGTAGAGAGCGCGTGGTCGCATCGCGAGCCCGGCGCCATCGATGCTTCGCTCGCGCGCATGTGGGATGCGCTCCCGGCCGACGGCGTGACGGCGGTCCTGTCGGGGGCGACGGGAGCAGAGCCGGCCACCAGCGAGGAGCGCGATTTCCTCAAGAAGCGCGGGCTGCCAGTGCGGGCGACCGGCACCCATGTGGGACACGGAATGGAGCCGCAATTCGCCATGAATATCGCGCTTGCGGCGCTGGCGATCACGCGCGGCAAGCTGTTTGCGCCTTGCGACGGATCGGGCTTCGAAGCCCCTTGCGACGAGGCGCTCGAGCGGGTCATCGTCACCGCGGTCGGCCACTTCCGGGGCGAGGGCCTCGCGGTCGTCGAGGCGGTCCGCTGAGGGTGAACTTATTTCGTCATCGTCCGCGCAAGCGGACGATCCAGTAGACGCCAGAGACCGCATTGACGCACGGCTTGCCGATCCAAGCCGACTCCATGGCGACTGGATGCCCCGCGTCGCGGAGCATGACGGGAGGAAGATGAGATTCCCGCGTTCGCGGGACTAGGCGGCATTGTGGAATAGTCCGCGGACCGGGGCCAACTCCAGCGCGGGCCGGAGAGGAGAACCGTCATGGCGTCTTTGCGCGACAAGGCCGGCCGCCCTGTGGTGGCGGTCACCGGCATGGGGATCGTCACCTCGCTCGGCGCCGGGACGCAGGACAACTGGACCAGGCTCGTCGGCGGCCAATCCGGCATCCGCACGGTCAAGCGCTTCTCGACCGAAGTGATGAAGACGCGGATCGCCGGCACCGTCGACTTCGTGCCGGTCGAGCCGTTCAGCGCGCCGGCGCTGACCGAGCGGCTCGGCGAACTCGCGGGCGAAGAAGCGGTCGCGCAGGCGAATATCGGCGGCCGCGGCCGCTTCCCGGGTCCGCTGTTCCTGGCAGTCCCGCCGATCGAGGTCGAATGGCCGCAACGGACCGACCTCGCCGCCGCCTCGGGCGCAAACGACGAGGTGCATTACGACGACCTGTTGCGGGCCGCCGCCACCGGGCGGTTCCAGCGCTATTACGACCGCTTCGTGTTCGGCTCGGTGGGAACGCATCTCGCCGACCGGTTCGGCACGCAAGGCATGCCGATCTCGCTCACCACCGCCTGCGCCTCGGGCGCGAGCGCGATCCAGCTCGGCGTCGAAGCGATCCGCCGCGGCGAGACCGATGCGGCGCTGTGCATCGCCGCCGACGGGACCGTGAATCCTGAAAACCTCATCCGGTTCTCGCTGCTCTCGGCGCTCTCGACGGCCAATGATCCGCCGGAAGCGGCGGCCAAGCCCTTCGCGAAGAACCGCGACGGCTTCGTCATGGCGGAGGGCGCGGGCGCGCTCGTGCTCGAAAGCTACGAGGCGGCGCGGGCGCGCGGCGCGCCGATCCTCGGCATCATCGAGGGCTGCGGCGAACTCGCCGACTCGTTCCACCGCACCCGCACGAGCCCGGACGGCAAGCCGATCATCGGCTGCATGCGCAACGCGATCGCCGATGCGGGCCTCGACGCCGACGACATCGACTACATCAACGCGCACGGCACCGGCACGCCGGAGAACGACAAGATGGAATGCCTCGGCGTCACCGCGGTGTTCGGCCCCCGCGCCAAGGAGGTGCCGATCTCGTCCAACAAGTCGATGGTCGGCCACACGATCACCGCCGCCGGCGCGGTGGAGGCGATCTTCAGCCTGCTCACCTTGATGCATCAGCGCATCCCGCCGACCATCAATTACCACGTGCCCGACCCGATGATTACGCTCGATGTCGTGCCGAACGTTGCGCGCGACGCCAAGGTCAGCCACGCGCTTTCCAATTCCTTCGGGTTCGGCGGCCAGAATGTCAGCGTGGTCGTCGGGCTCGAACCCGCGTGATGGCGGGCGCGGGCGAAAAGCGGCGCGCGCTCGTCACCGGCGGGGGGCGCGGACTGGGCTCGGCGATCGTGCGCGCGCTCGCCGCCGCCGGCCACGATGTGACCTTCACCTACCGCTCGGCCGAAGCGGAAGCCGCAGAACTCGTGCGCGAGCTCGCCGCCGCCTGCCCGGAGCAGGCCTTCGCCGCGCACCCGCTCGATCTCGCCGACAAATCGGCGCTCGACGCCTACGCCAAGACGCTCGAAGCCGACGCGCCCTATTCCGCCTTCGTGCACAATGCCGGCCAGAGCTACGACACGCTCGCGATGATGATCGATCAGGGCAAGGCCGAGACGGCGATGCAGGTCAATTTCTGGTCGTTCACCCGGCTGGTGGGCGCGCTGGCGCGGCCGATGATGCGCGCGCGGGACGGGCGCATCGTCGCGATCGGCTCGCTCACCGCGCTGCAGGCGAACCAGGGCAATTCGATCTATGCCGCCTGCAAGGCGGCGCTGCTCGGCTATCTGCGCACGCTCGCGGTCGAGACCGCGCGCAGCGGCGTCACGGTCAACTACATCGCGCCCGGCTTCATCGACACCGCCATGATGGCGCCCTATGCGAAATACCGCGCCCAGATGGAGAGCCAGATTCCGGCGCGCCGCTTCGCTACGCCGGACGAGGTCGCGGCGATCGTCGCCTTCCTCCTGTCGCCCGGCGCCTCCTACGTCACCGGCGCGGTGCTGCCGGTTGACGGCGGCCTTTCCGCGGCGATAGGCATCCACCGCTGACGCTTCGCTTTGCATTCAGTTTGAGCGAAACCCGATGCAAGCCGCTTTACTCCTCACCTCCCCCAAAAAGGGGGAGGTCGGCGCAAAGCGCCGGGAGAGGGTCGAGAGCGGCTCGCGACCCCTCCCCGGACCGTCATGACGGTCCGACCCTCCCCTTTCAGGGGAGGGGAAAGTTGAAATGCGCCGTCCCCGCCCGGCCGTAACATAAGGCTGGAGCTCGTACCCAGAGAAAAATAGATGCGTGCGCTTACTCTCGTCGCCGACCGCAAGCTTGAACTCGCCGAGCTTCCCGCGCCGCCGCCGCCCGGGCCGGACGAGGTGCAGGTGCGCGTAAAAGCGGTTGCGCTCAACCACATCGATCTGTGGGGCTGGCGCGGCATGGCCTTCGCCAAGCGCAAATACCCGCTCGTGGTCGGCGCGGAAGCCGCCGGCGAGATCGCCGCGGTCGGCGCGAACGTGGCCGCGTTCAAGCCGGGCGATCCGGTCGTCATGTATGGCGCGCTCACCTGCGGCGTCTGCAAAGCGTGCCGCGAGGGCCGCGACAATCTGTGCGAAAACGTGGCTGGCGTGATGGGCTTCCACGTCGACGGCTTCGCGCGCGAACTGCTCAATCTGCCGGCGCGCCTCGTCATTCCCGTGCCGCCCGGCGTGTCGCTGCGCGACGCGGCCTGCGCGCCGATCGGCTTTGCGACGGTCGAGCACATGCTGTTCGACAACGCCAAGCTCGCGCCGGGCGAGACGGTTCTCGTGCATGCGGGCGGCTCCGGCATCGGCACGGCGGCGATCAAGATGGCGAAGGCGATCGGCTGCACCGTGATCACCACCGTCGGCGACGACGATAAGGCGGCGAAGGCGACAGCCCTCGGCGCCGACCACGTGATCAATTACCGCACCGACCGCTTCGAGGGCGCGGTGCGCAAGCTCACGCAGAAGAAGGGCGTCGATGTCGTGTTCGAGCATGTGGGCGCGGAGACCTTCAACGGCTCGCTGCTGTGTCTCAAGCGCGGCGGCCGGCTGGTCACCTGCGGGGCGACCTCGGGCCCGACCGTGACGCTCAACCTGATGCAGCTGTTCCAGCAGCAGTACCGCATCATCGGCTCGTTCGGCGCGACCATGCGCAACATCCGCGCTGCGCTCGCGAAAATGGCCGAGGGACTGACGCCGGTCATCGACGCCGAAGTTCCGCTCGCCGAATTCGAGCGCGGGCTCGACCGGCTGGCGGGCCGACAGGTGTTCGGCAAGGTCGTCGTGACGTTCTGATCGCCGCCCATGCAGACCGAACTCCGCCAGTTGCGCCGCTTCTTGTCCCATTACGCCGGGCGCGCGACGCAAGTCGCGGCCAGGCTCACCGTCAAGCCGCTGTTCACGCTGATCCGCCGGTTCGATCGCGTGCGGGCGAGCGACGCGATGGCCGCGGTGATGCGCCGCGTCGGCCCATTGATGCCCGAACACAAGATCGGGCGGGCCAACCTCGCCGCCGCCTTTCCCGACAAACCGCCGGCGGAAATCGAGGCGATTCTCGCCGGCGTGTGGGACAATCTCGGGCGCGTCGCGATCGAGTTCGCCCATCTCGACCGCCTCACCGCCGGCGATCCGCTCAACCTGCCCTCTATCGCCTACGACGCCGAGAATATCGCGCGCTACAACCGGCTGCGCGACGACGGCCTGCCGGCGCTGGTGTTCGCCGCGCATCTCGCCAATTGGGAACTGCCGGCGGTCATTGCAGCCGCCTTCGGCCTCGACGCCATGATCGTCTATCGCCGGCCGAATATCGGCGCGGTCGCCGACGCGGTGAACGCCGTCCGCGCCGGCACGATGGGCACGCTGGTGCCGACCCGCTTCGATACGCCGATCAGGCTCGCGCGCGCGCTCGAGCAGGGCCGGCATGTCGCCATGCTGGTCGACCAGCACGACACCAAGGGCGTCGAGGTGACGTTCTTCGGGCGCAAGTGCCGCGCCAATCCCCTGATCGCCATGCTGGCGCGCCAGATCGATTGCCCGATCCACGGCACCCGCATGATCCGCCTGCCGGAGGGCAAATTCCGCGGGGAGATCACCGAGGCGATCGCGCCCGTGCGCGACGCCGGCGGCCGCATCGACGTTCAAGGCACGATGCAGGCGATCACGTCGGTGGTCGAGTCCTGGGTGCGCGAAAACCCGGAACAATGGCTGTGGCTGCACCGGAGATGGCGGTAGATTGCGAGGCGGCCTGGTCGACGCCGCTGCCATGCTCGTATGTTTGTCGCTGCCCTTCTGCCTTGTGGTGATGTCTGCTTTGGGACTCTGAGCAGCATCAAGGGTCCTTTGTTCGACATCCGGAACGTGCCA
>CAYGZV010000115.1:0-3211 GCA_964354425.1 uncultured Rhodoplanes sp.
GCCGGCCGGGCGGCACCTCGACGGCGCCGAACAGCACCTTGGCGCGCAGAATGGGTTGCGCGTCTCGGTCGACCTCGGCAATCCAGCCCGGATAATAATTGCCGTGCAGCGTCAGAATCCCGCCGCGCTCCGACTCCGTCTCGATCTCGATGCGATCGGGACGCCAGGACGCGAGCCGCGCGCGGCCGGCCGCCGCCGCTTCGCCATACCGGCGCTGCGGCGGCGCGTCGTCTGTGAGCGCCGCGTCAGGCTTCGCCGCCGGAAACGATCGCGCCCCGCCGGTTGCGGCGCCTGTATCGGCGAGTTCGACAGGCGCGGTGAAGGTGATGCGCGGCGTCGGGTTGTGCAGGCGGTAAATCCAGACGCTCGGCCCGGCCAGCAAAATGTCGGCGACGGGCCGGCGCTTGAGGTGCGGCACCTGTTCGATCGGGCGGCCCAGCACCAGGAATTCCAGCCCGAGCGCGCGCGCCAAGGCGCAGTCATAGCCATCGAAGGACGCGGGAAAGTCCCGCATGCCGGAGCGCCAGTTCGCTTCGCCCGGCGCGACGAGACGGTCGTAGAAGCCGATGCGCAGAGGGTTGTAGCCATTGGTCGCCTCCCACCCGCGCACGGCCGCGAGGTTCTGCCACGGCCCGCCGAGGCCGAGAACCTCGACGCGCGGCCGTTCGCCTTGCGCGCGGCGTGCGCGCAGCGCCTCTTCCAGAACGCCGATCGCCTGCGCCTCGGCCCCGGTCGGCTGTTCGAGCACGGCATAGCGCGCGCGGCTTTCGGCATTCAGCCGCGAGGCCGCATTCCACCAGATCAGCTCCCCGACCACGATCGCGGCGAAGGCGACGGCCGCCACGGCCCGCATTCGCTGTGTGCGCGCCGCCGCCGCGAGCAGCATGGCGGGGAGGGCGGCGAGCGGCGCGGTCTTCAGCGCCGCCATCGCCAGGGCGCCTGCATGCCCGGTGCGCGCAGCGAAGATCGCAGCCGACGTGGCGACCGCGATGACGCCGGCGGCCGCCAACACGCTCGGCGCGATGCGAAGCCGCGGCAGCCCGTCACGCACATAGTCGGCCAGCAGGCGGCCCGTGAGGAGCGCGAACGCGATCACGAAGACGAAGCTCGCGTCGACCGGGCGGCGGAACAGGCTGACGCCCGGCCACCAGGCGAAGGCGAGCGGAAAGAACGGCGTGTAGCGGCCGAGCATGTAGAGGAGCGACAGGGCGAGCGCCGCCGCGAGCAGAATGCGGCCGCGCCGGAACGCGCCTGCGCCGGCGACGCCGAACCAGACGAAGAGCATCGTCGTCGCGGCGCCGACGAACAGGTAGTTGAACGAGTCGTCGGTGAACCGCACCTCGGGCAGCGTCTGCGCGCCCGGTCCCCAATAGGTCGGCCCGTGCGTCCCGAACAGGTCGGCGACCGCAAGCGTTGCGAGATTGGCCGGGTGGAGCGATCCCTCGATCGCTTCGTCGAAACGAACGGCCGGGCGGTTGGAAAGCGCGGTGAACTGCAAGGTCAGCAGCATCGGCGCGGCGATGAGCGCCGTCGCGCCGAGCGCCATGATCGCGAGCGCCGCCAGGCGTTCGCGCAGGTAGCGGATCGGCCGCGCGGCGGTCGCGATTTCGGCGAGCGCGAACGCCGCGAGGAGACAGCAGAGCAGCAGCGCGACCTGGTTGCGCCCGAGCGCGAGCTGTGCGGCCACGAAAGCGAAGGCGAGGGCGAGGGCGAGCGAGCGGCGCGCCAGCGCGAGCTGGAGAAGCAGGAGGGCGGGCGGAAACAGCGCGTAGCTGAGAATAATGCCCGTATGCTGCAGGCGTCCCGCCGCCGCGCCGCCCAGCATGAAAATCGCTGCGGTCAGCACGCAGGCCGACAGCGGCCAGCGCGCGCGCCACCCGATCGCGCCGATCGCGAGGCCGCCGGCGAGCAGATGCGCGTACACGATCACATCGAAGCTGCGCAGCGACGGCGTCGGGTCGAACAGCGCCCACAACACGAATACCGGCGAGAGCACCAGCGATTGCGGATCGGCGACGCTCGGATGCCCGCCGTAATGATAGGGGTTCCAGAACGGCGTCGCGCCGGAATGCAGGGCCGTTGCGAGAAACCGGAAGAACGCGAAGAACTGGTTCTTAGAGTCCCAGGGAACGACGGTGTCGGTCGCAATCCACCGGCTGAGCGCCAACAGCCAGATCGCCGCGATCACTCCGCCCAGCGCCGCGATGGACGCGCGAGGTCGGACGGGTGCGGATCCGGGCGGCGGCGCGCCGCCGCCATGGCCCTCTTGCGGAATGACGTAACCTCCCAGCGCCGCCGCGGCGCGACGCGCTTGGCGTCCA
The DNA here is from genome assembly GCA_964354425.1 of uncultured Rhodoplanes sp. Classification (GTDB taxonomy): domain Bacteria; phylum Pseudomonadota; class Alphaproteobacteria; order Rhizobiales; family Xanthobacteraceae; genus Rhodoplanes. Next base: position 2,322 of record CAYGZV010000115.1, read on the forward strand.
TCCCGGTGCGGTCCTTTGCGGCAAAGGTGCCAAACCGCCCGCGCGTCCGTCAAGTGGATGCGGCTTGAAACGCCGACCGGAATGCGGCACCTGTTTGCGCCGCCGGCGAGCATGACATGCCGCGTCGAAGCAAACCTGAGATGTCACTGGCATGACGATAGCTTGGGTCGACGTGATCGGCGTGACCGGGGCCGTGCTGACCACGCTCTGCTGGCTCCCGCAGGCCGTGAAGATCATCCGCGACAAGGATACGCGGGCGATCTCGCTCGTCGCCACGATCGCTTTCACCGCCGGCATCGCCTTCTGGCTCGCCTATGGCGTGGCGCGGGTGGACTGGCCGATTATCGGCGCGAACGTGATCACGCTTGGGCTGATGCTGGTGATCCTCGCGCTGAAACTTCGGTACGGGTGAGCTAAGCCCTTCGGCCACGCCGCGCGTGGGGGTCCTCTCCGGGGCCGAGCATAGGTAATTCTACGACGATCGCAAAAAGTTGATCGCGAGCCGCGCCGCCGGGCGGGGCAGCCGCCCGCGATGCGTAAAATCCGCATGATTGCAGCCGCCGCAAGGGGTTCGTTTCGTGATCGGCGCATGCGCCGGCGGCGTGCGGCGCGCGGTTTTAGGATTTTGTTTACGCGGTCCCGTGCATTTGCCCCACCGCGCAATCGTTCGGCCCATCGGATCGGCGGGCGCGCTTACCGAGGACGCCAGTCCGCAGATCACACGCTCTTGTATCCTGTTAGTGGAGCACGTCCATGCTCAACACCCCCGACGACATTCCCGGCTTTACGCATCCTGGCCGCGGCCGTTTTCATGCGCGCCGCTCGGAGATTTTCGCCCATCTCTTGGCGACGCTCGCATTGATCGTCGCGATCGCGATCGCCGCGGTCGC
>CAYGZV010000115.1:3311-6138 GCA_964354425.1 uncultured Rhodoplanes sp.
ACACCGTCGCCCCCCAGCGATTGGCCGGCACGGCGAGGCAGTATTCGATGAACGCCAATCCCCAGCTGATGAGGACGACCTGCCACAGCGGCACTTCCTTGAAGCGCAGGTGCCAATACCATGCTGTCGTCATGAACAGGTTGGAGGCGAGCAGGAGCACGATCGGGAGCGCATAGGGCGAGACGAACAGGGATGACATGCGTGTCCCTTTAGATCGATCGGCGGCAGGACCGGCGTTTCATCAACCCGCGCCTGTTTGTGGGGTTCGGGCGAGGCGGGCGGCGCTGTGTCCGCGCAAGCCGCACGAGCGTCGCAATCCGCTGTTAGCCGTGGCATGACTATCGTCCTTCCGGTTTAACATCGTCCTTCCGACTCAATCCCGGAGCATTCGCAATGCGTGGGTCTCGTTACGTCCTTCTCGTGTCAGCGGCGATCGCACTTGCGGCCGGCCCCGAACCGGTCGCCGCCCAGTCGCAATTGCCGCGACCGACGCAACTGCCGCCGGCGGGCGGTCCCGGCGGTCCGGGCGATCCGCCGCAAGGCGGCCCCGGCCAGGCGAGCGTTGCGCCGCCCAAGCCCTACAAGGCGTTGCCGATAACCCTGCCCAAGGCGGCGGCCGATCCAAGTTTCGACGCGTTCCGCAAGCAGCTCGGCGACATCGCCAACCGCAAGGACCGCGCGGCGCTCGCCGCTCTCGTCGCGCCGCATTTCTTCCTGATGGGCGAGCAGGGCGACAAGGCCGACAAGAAGAAGTCGGGGTTCGACAATCTGGCGGCCGCGATCGATCTCGACGCGACCGACGGATCAGGCTGGGACACGCTGACGGGGGCGGCCAAGGATCCGACCCTGGAGCCGCTGCCGCAGCCCAAGGGCGTCATGTGCTCCCCGGCGACGCCCGTCTTCGACGACAAGGCGTTCGAGCAGCTCCTCAAGAACACCCGCACGGACGCGTTCGAATGGGGCTATCCCGCCGCGCCGCAGACCGAGGTGCGCGGATCGAGCGCGCCCGACGCGCCGGTCACCGAGACGTTCGGCGCCGTGCTCGTCCGCATCCTGCCGGACAGCGAAGGCGCGCCGCCGACCGCCCCGCCGACCACGCTGCGCATCGTGACGCCCGCCGGCAAGACCGGCTATGTCGCGGCGGACGCCGTCCAGCCGCTGGCGATCGATCAGCTCTGCTATGTCAAGGACGCGAGCGGCTGGAAGATCACGGGCTATGTCGGCGGCGATTGAGCGCCGATAGAGGACACGGGGCGCGCGCGGTCGCGAATGAAAAGCGCTGCTATTCCGCGACCGCCATCGCCGCCGGCGTCCAATCCATGGTCACATGGCGCGGCTGATCGGCCACGCGCTTGAGCCAGGCGCGAATGGACGGAAATCCGGTGAGATCGAAATCGCCGCCATGGGCGATGTGCGTATAGGCGTACAGGGCGATGTCGGCGATGGTGTAGCGGTCGGCGGCGAAGAAGCGATTGATTTCGAGGTGCTCTTCCATCACGCCGAGCGCCTGATAGCCGACCTCCGACCACGATTCGATCGCGTGCACTTTGAGGTCCCGCCCGCCGCGCACGAGCGACAGCCAGAAATAGGCGGCGCCGAGACTAGGCTCGATGCTGTTCTGCTCGAAGAACATCCAGCGCAGGGCTTCGGCGCGGTCGAACGTATCCTCCGGCGCAAGCGGCGTGCCGCGCGCGATGTGCCACAGAATTGCATTGGATTCGGGTAGAAACCGGCCCGGCGCCACTTCGAGCAACGGCACGCGCCCGCTGGGATTCTTCTCGCGAAACTCGGGCGTGCGGTTCTCGCCCTTGAGAATGTCGACCTCGATCGCGCGGAATGGGATGCGCAGTTGCGACAAGGCCAGCCGCACCTTGTAGCAGTTGCCCGATCGCTGCATCGAATAAAGTGTGTACATGCCCAACTCGAAACCGTCGATTTAAGGCGCTGCGGCGACATTGCATGCTTGATGCAGCGCACAATAAACTGCGCTACGGCAGAGTATTACATTGCACCCTTGAAATACGACTTCAATACGACGAAGAAGGCAAGTTTTTTCTGTATTGCAACGAGTAAGCGCAAGCTTTTTCGATCAGAAGAGGCTTTTAGAGGCGACCGGCGAAAAGCGCAGGATTGCACGCCCAAACGCGACGTGCATCGCAAGGGTTACGCCGCCGGCGGCGATGTGGCGCTGCAACGGGCCCACTGCGGCGGCGGACGGCGTCACGCGGCCTTGTCCGCCGGCAGCCGCAGCCGCGCGGTGATCTCGCCGAGGATCGCGACCGCGATCTCGGGCGGCGACACCGCCCCGATGGAAAGCCCGATCGGCGCGTGGATGCGCGCAATGTCGGCTGTGCTCACGTCCTGCGCCGTCAGCCGCTCGACCCGCCGCGCATGCGTCTTCTTCGAGCCGAGCGCTCCCACATAGAAGCAGCCGCGCCCAAGCGCATGGATGAGCGCGGGATCGTCGATTTTCGGATCATGGGTGAGGGCGGCGAACGCGGTGTAGCGGTCGACGCCGAGCGGCGGCAGCGCCGTGTCCGGCCAGTCCGCGATCACCCGAATGTCGGGAAATCGCTCGGCGCTCGCAAACGCGGTGCGCGGGTCGACGATGGTCACGTCGTAGCCGAGGAGGCGCGCCATCGGCCCGAGCGCCTGGCTGATATGCACGGCCCCGATGATCACGAGCTTGGGCGGCGGCACGTAGACGGTCAGAAAGACGCGGCCGGACGGCGTCTCCGCCATGCCGCTTTTTCCCGTGCGCAGATGCGCTTGCAGCGTCTCCTTGAGCGGATCGCCCGCGATCTCGGCCGCCGGCACGAAGCGCTGC
>CAYGZV010000115.1:6238-7940 GCA_964354425.1 uncultured Rhodoplanes sp.
CAGCTCGGGGTCTGGCATGACGCCGCCTTACTCCACTTTCTCCAGATAGACCCGGATCGTCCCGCCGCAGGACAGGCCGACCTTCCAGGCCGTCTCGTCGGCGACGCCGAACTCGAGCAGTTTGGGCTGTCCGCTCTCGATCACGTCGAGCGCTTCCGCGACCACCGCGCCCTCGACGCAGCCGCCCGACACCGAGCCGAGGAAATTGCCCGCGTCGTCGATCGCGAGATTGGAACCGACCGGCCGCGGCGCCGAGCCCCAGGTCTCCACCACGGTCGCGAGCGCGACGCCCTTGCCGCCGCGCCGCCAGCCTTCGGCCGCTTTGAGGATGTCTTCGTCACGCGCAAACATCGCTTGTCCCTTCTCCGGCGTCGCGCCCCGGGCGGCGTGCGGTGGCGGGGCGCATCGCGGGACGCCGCGCTATCGACCCGGGATCAGCGCAGTCCGCGCCCAAAGATAGGGGTCCCGCCCCGGCGGCGCATCTGCGCGCTGCGTGCGGGACACGCGCCAGCGCAAGCATGCCACCTTGATGGTAGCTCGAAATCCCGCGCCGTCCTATATGGCTCGCGCGGCAGCGGCGGTGGGAGCGCCTTCTTAGCATGTTCACCATGGCGGCCTTGTTTCGAGCGCCCGGCGCTCCGCTTTCGATCGAGCGCATTGAACTCGACCCGCCCGGACCGACCGAGGTGCTGGTGCGCGTCGCCGCCGTCGGCCTCTGCCGCACCGACTATCACGTGATGCGCGGGGAGCGGCGGGTCGCGATGCAGCCCATGGCGCTCGGCCACGAGGCGGCCGGGGTGGTCGAGGGGATCGGTGCGGCGGTGCAAGGGATCGCCATCGGCGACCATGTCGCGCTCACCTTCATTCCCGGCTGCGGCCGCTGCCGCTGGTGCCGGCAGGGCCTGCATCATCTCTGCGCCGAGGGGCCGCGCATCACCCAGGGGCCGCAGCTCGACGGAAGCTATCGCCGCCGCGACGAGGAAGGCCGCGCGGTCGGCGCGTTCTGCATGATCGGCGCATTCAGCGAGCGCACGGTGGTGGACCAGGCTTCCGCCATCGTGATCGATCGCGACATCCCGCTCGATCTCGCGAGCCTCGTCGCCTGCGGCGTGCCCGCCGGGGTGGGCGCGGCGCGGCATCGCGCCAAGGTGAAGCCGGGCGACAGCGTGCTCGTCGTCGGGTGCGGCGGCGATGGCATGAATGTGGTGCAGGGCGCGCGGCTGTGCGGCGCCTCGACCATCATCGCCGCCGACCTCGTCCAGGCGAAGCTCGACTGGGCGCGCGACTTCGGCGCGACCCACACGGTCAAGGCGGAAGGCGAGGCGCTCACACGCGCCGTGCTCGCGCTCACCGAGGGCGTCGGCGTCAACCACGCCTTCGTGTGCATCGATCCGCCGGCGACGCTCGTGCCGGCGTTCCGCGCCACCGCCAAGGCCGGCAATGTGGTGGTGACGGCGCTCACCCCCGACACGGTGACGGAGATCAGGATTCCGCCGCTCGAACTGTTCGTCACCCAGAAGGCGATCATGGGCGCGGTCTATGGGTTCGCGAGCCCGCGCCTGCAGATCCCGGAGCTGCTGGCGCTCTATCGCACGGGCGAACTGAAGCTCAAGGAGCTGATCACCCGCACCTATCGTCTCGACGAGGTCAATCGCGGCTATGCCGACCTCGAGGCCGGCAAGAATCTCCGCGGCGTCATCGT
>CAYGZV010000116.1:0-7895 GCA_964354425.1 uncultured Rhodoplanes sp.
AGCTATTGCCCCTCGCGATTGGGCGTGCCGAGGACGTGGACGTCCGGCGGCAGCATGGCATTGTCGAAGGTCTGGGTGAACATCGCCGCCGCGAAGAAGGCGACCGCCCGCAACGTCTCCTGGCCGGTGTTGGCGAGATCGTGCCGGAGCGGCGTGGGGAGAACAAAAACGCTGCCCGGTCCGACCGCATGCTTGCTGCCGTCCTCAAGCCGCAGCTCGCCGGTGCCGGAGAGGATGTACTGCGTCTCTTCGGTCGCGTCGGTGTGCCAGCCGAGCCGCCCGCCCGGCTCGATCTCGTACACGATGGTCGACGACGCGGTGGTCCCGTGTCCGCCATAGGCGGCGAACGCGCCGGCCCATCGCACCGCCGGATCGTCCACTCCTCCCACCTTCGCGCGCGGAAGGTCTTTCGTCTGAACGACAAACGCTGAGCTCACGGCCTGCCTCCAAATGCTCTGATTAAGAATTCCACCGCCCGACAAACAGGCCGGCGCGTTGGCGACATCATTCACGCGATTGACGCACGCGCGCGAAGCTATCGTCGCATGCCGACAAGCGTCAACACGGGCCCGCGCTCGCGTTTTCCGCGCGCATCGTTTGTTCCTGCACGGCAGCGCGTTCGAGCGCGTGCGCCAAATCGTCGCCTGCGGTGGATGACGTTGCATGCGAGGGCATGGCCGCCGCGGGGAGTCGCGGCCTCGGGCCGGTCGCGGCCAATGAAAAAACCGCCCCTCGCTCGGCGAAGGGCGGCTTTCCCTGTCCTGCCGCGCGCCGCGCGGACCGGCGCTACAGCGTATAGGAGCCGAGCACCTTCATGTAGTTGCCGCGCTCATAGGCAGTCGGGTCGGGCACGGCGTTGTAGCTCATGCTGCCGCACATTTCCGCGACCGAGGCATATTCGTGCTCGTCGAGCCAGTTGTTCAGCGCGGTCAGCACGCGAGCCGCATGTTGCGCGCCGTTGCGCAGGAGCGCCGAGGTCATGCATGCGACGCGGGCGCCAGCCATGATGCATTTCACCACGTCCTGCGCGCTGTGCACGCCGCCGGTGATGCCCAGATCCGCCTCGACATGCCCGTACAATATTGCGACCCAGTGCAGCCTAAGCAGCAGTTCCTCGGGACGGCTCAGCACCAGCGAGGGCACGACCTCGCGATCCTCGATGTCGAAATCGGGCTGGTAGAAGCGGTTGAACAGCACGAGGCCGTCGGCCCCCGCCTCGGATAGGCGCTTGCCGAAATTCGCGGGCGCGCTGAAGAATGGCGACAGCTTGACGGCGAGCGGAACGCGCAAGTTCCGCTTGATCCGCGCGACGAGCTCGAGATAGCCCTTCTCGACCGCGTCGCCGCTCTGCATCGGATCGGTGGCGATCGAATAGATGTTCAACTCGATCGCATCCGCGCCCGCGTCCTGCATCAGCTCCGCATATTCGATCCACCCGCCCGGCGTGACGCCGTTGAGGCTGGCGATCACCGGGATCGACACCCGCGCCTTGGCGGAACGGATCAGCTCGAGATAGCCGTCCGGCCCGAGATTGTAGGTGTGCAGGTCGGGAAAGAAATTCAGCGACTCGGGAAAGCTGTCCGAGCCGCGCTCGAGGTCGGCGTCGACGCGCAGGCTCTCCAACACGAGCTGTTCCTCGAACAGCGAGGGCAGCACGACCGCCGCGATCCCCTGCTCCTCGAGGCGGCCGATATTCTCGGCCGATTCGCAGAGCGGGGACGCCGACGCGACCAGCGGGGACTTCAGGGTCAGGCCCATATATCTCGTTGTCAGATCACTCATTCCTCGTCGGCTCCCAGGTTCGTCTGATCCGAGGCGTTTTCGTCTTCGTGGGGCGCGATGTCGGGCGTCGCCGCGCGGCCCGCCATCGCGGCGCGGTTTGAATACACGCGCCACTGCCGCTCGACGTCGTCCTGCGCCGTCTTCAACAGTTCGCGCGCCGCCAGCGGGTTGCTGCGCACCAGCATGGTGTAGCGCGCCTCGTTATAGGCGTATTGCCGGAACGGAATGCTCGGCGCCTTGGAGTCGAGCTGGAACGGGTTCTTGCCCTGCAGCCGCAGGCCGGGATTGTACCGCATCAGCGGCCAGTATCCCGACAGAACCGCGTTCTTCTGTTGATTGAGCCCGTTCGCCATATCGAAGCCGTGCGCGATGCAATGGCTGTAGGCGATGATGATCGACGGGCCGTCATGCGCCTCCGCTTCGAGAAACGCGTTCACCGTATGGGCGTCGTTGCCGCCCATCGCGACCTTGGCCACGTAGACATAGCCATAGCTCAAGGCCTCCATGGCGAGGTCCTTCTTGCCGGTCCGCTTGCCGCCGGTCGCGAACTTCGCCACCGCCCCGCGCGGGGTCGCCTTCGACATCTGGCCGCCGGTGTTGGAGTACACCTCGGTGTCCATGACCAGCACATTGATGTTGCGGCCGCAGCCCAGCACATGGTCCAGTCCGCCGAAGCCGATATCGTAGGCCCAGCCGTCGCCGCCCAGGATCCACACGCTCTTGCGCACCAGATTATCGGCGACGGCGAGCAGGCCCTGCGCCTCCGGCGTCTTGATCGCGGCGAGCTTCTGCTTCAGCTCCGCCACGCGCGCCCGCTGCTCTTCGATTCCCGTCTCGCTCGCCTGGTCGCATTCGAGCAGTCCTTTGATCAGCACGTCGCCGATGTGGCCGTTCACCCGCGCGACGAGCTCGCGCGCGAACTGCATCTTCTTGTCGACCGCGAGCCGCATGCCGAGACCGAATTCGGCATTGTCCTCGAACAGCGAGTTCGACCAGGTGGGTCCGCGCCCCTCGTGGTTCACCGTGTAGGGGGTCGTCGGCAGATTGCCGCCATAGATCGAGGAGCAGCCGGTCGCGTTGGCGATCATCAGGCGATCGCCGAACAGCTGGGTCAGCAGCTTGATATAGGGCGTCTCGCCGCACCCGGCGCAGGCGCCGGGGAATTCGAACAGCGGCTCAAGCAGCTGGACGTCCTTGACGAGGTTGTGCCGCAGCGCATCGCGATTGGCGTCCGGCAGCTCCAGGAAGAAATCCCAGTTGGCGTTCTCGGCTTCGCGCAGCGGCGGCTGCGCCTCCATATTGATCGCCTTGTGCTTGACCTCGCTCTTGCTCTTCGCCGGGCAGACCTCGACGCACAGCCGACAGCCAGTGCAGTCCTCGGGGGAAACCTGCAACGTGTAGCGCAGCGATTCGAACTCGCGCCATTTCGGCTTGGTGGACTTGAAGGTCGGCGGCGCATCGGCGAGCTGCGTGCCGTCATAGACCTTGGCGCGGATGACCGAGTGCGGGCACACCAGCACGCATTTGCCGCACTGAATGCACAGCTTCTCGTCCCAGACGGGAATCTGCTGGGCGATGTTGCGCTTCTCCCACTGCGCCGTGGCGGTGGGGAAGGTGCCGTCGATCGGCAGCGCGCTGACCGGCAGCATGTCGCCCTTGCCGGCGACCATGGCGCCGAGCACGTCGCGCACGAAGATCGGCGCGCGGGTCGACACCGGCGGCAGCATCTCAAGCTCGCCGCTCACCTGGTCGGGCACCCTCACCTCGTGCAGCCGCGCGAGCGTCGTGTCGACCGCAGCGAAGTTCTTCTGCACCGCGGCGGCGCCGCGCTTGCCGTAGGTGTCCTCGATCGCCTTCTTGATCGCCTTGATCGCTTCCTCGCGCGGCAGCACGCCGCTGATGGCGAAGAAGCAGGTCTGCATGATCGTGTTGATGCGGTTGCCCATGCCGGCTTCGCGCGCCGCCGCATAGCCGTCGATCACATAGACTTTCAGCTTCTTGCGGATGATCGTGTCCTGCACCTCGCGCGGCAGGTGCTCCCAGACCTCGTTGGGACCGTGCGGCGCGTTGATCAGGAAGGTCGCGCCCGGCTCGGCGGCCGACAGCACGTCGATGCGATTGAGGAACTGGAACTGGTGGCAGGCGATAAAATTCGCCTTCGTGATCAGGTATGTCGACCGGATCGGATTCGGCCCGAAGCGCAGATGCGAGATGGTGACCGAGCCCGCTTTCTTCGAGTCGTAGACGAAGTAGCCCTGGACCCAGCTGTCCGTCCCCTTGCCGATGATCTTGATCGAGTTCTTGTTCGCGCCGACGGTGCCGTCCGAGCCGAGCCCGTAGAACAGCGCCCGCACCGTGCGCGGATCCTCGGTCGAAAACTCGGGATCGACGGCGAGGCTCGTATGCGAGACGTCGTCATGGATGCCGACGGTGAAGTTGTTCTTCGGCTCCGGCTTGGCGATTTCGTCGAACACCGCCTTGACCATCGCCGGGGTGAATTCCTTCGAGGACAGGCCGTAGCGTCCGCCGATGATCCGCGGCATGGTCGTCGCCGCCCCACAGCAGATTCGCTCCGCGAAAGCCGTCACCACGTCCTGGTAGAGCGGCTCGCCGACCGCGCCCGGCTCCTTCGTGCGGTCCAGCACGGCGATCGACTTGACCGTGCGCGGGAGCGCCGCGAGGAAGGTTTCGGTCGCGAACGGCCGGAACAGGCGGATTTTCAGCATGCCGACTTTTTCGCCGCGCGCCTGCAAGGCTTCCACGGCCTCTTCCGCCGCGCCGGCGCCCGACCCCATCAGGATCACGACGCGCTCGGCATCCGGCGCGCCGTAATAGTCGAACAGGCGGTAGGCGCGGCCGGTCCGCTGCGCGAACCGGTCCATCGCATTCTGCACGATGGTCGGGCACGCCCGGTAGAACGGGTTGATCCCCTCGCGCGCCTGGAAGAACACGTCCGGATTCTGCGCCGTTCCGCGCAGAATCGGATGATCCGGCGACATCGCGCGCTCGCGGTGCCCGCGCACCAGTTCGTCGTCGATCATCGCATGCAGGTCGTCGTCGTCCAGGTCGTCGATCAGGTTGACCTCGTGCGAGGTGCGGAACCCGTCGAAAAAATGCAGGAACGGCACGCGGGCTTCCAGCGTCGCCGCCTGCGCGATCAGCGCGAAATCGTGCGCTTCCTGCACCGAGTTGGCGGCGAGCATCGCAAATCCGGTCTGCCGGGTCGACATCACGTCGCTGTGGTCGCCGAAGATCGACAGCGCATGCGTCGCGAGCGTGCGCGCGGCGACGTGGATGACCGCGGAGGTCAATTCGCCGGCGATCTTGTACATGTTGGGAATCATCAGGAGCAGGCCCTGCGACGCCGTGAACGTCGTCGCGAGCGCTCCGCCCTGCAAGGCGCCGTGCAGCGCGCCCGCCGCGCCGCCTTCGCTCTGCATCTCGATCACGTCGGGGACCGTGCCCCAGATGTTCTTGCCGCCTTCCGCCATCCACTGGTCGGCCCATTCGCCCATCGGAGACGACGGCGTGATCGGATAGATCGCAATCACTTCGCTGAGCCGGTACGCCACCGAGGCGGCAGCTTCGTTTCCGTCGACGATCATTCGCTTATGAGCCATGGTAATTTCTCCGGGACCTCCCGAGTGCTGGCGAATCGGGATGCGAGGCGTTCCTCGAGATTCGTCTTTCGGCTTGTCTATCGCTGAGAGCGGATACTACCGCAGGCGTAGAAAGGTCATGGTCACTTACCTAGCCGATGGCCGCCGCGCCGTCTGTTGGTAAAAGACCGGAAGCGTTCAAGCGTTCCTTTTTTGTTCTTAATCGTTAGTCTCGCCTTCGTTCGTTTCGCCCGTCGCCCATCACCTACCCGAACACGATCCTACCGGCAATGGCCTCGTAGTCCTGCGCGTGAACCGCCGCAGGAACCGGAACACGGCGCTGGCAAGCGCGCCGGGACACGAAAGGCGCAGCCGCATCACCCGCCATACAGCGCCGCCGGCAGCCAGGTCGCAAGCTGCGGCACAAACCACAGCAGAACGAGCGCGAACAGCTGGATCAGCACGAACGGAATCGCGCCGACATAGATGTGCAGGGTGGTGATCTCGGGCGGCGCGACCCCGCGCAGAAAGAACAGGGTCGGCCCGAGCGGCGGGTGGATGTAGGACGTCTGCAGATTCAGCGCCATCATGATGCCGAGCCAGATGGGATCGATCCCCGGCATCATCAGCAGCGCCGGCGCGACGATCGGCACGACCACGAAGATGATTTCGAACGCGTCCATCACGAAGCCGAGCAGGAACATCGCAAACATCACGATCACGACCGCGCCCGCCGCGCCGCCCGGCAGCTGCGCCAGCGCGCGCTGCACCATGTCGTCGCCGCCGAGCCCGCGGAACACGAGGCTGAACAGCGTCGCCCCGATCAGGATGGTGAAAATCATGGTCGTGATATGGGTGGTCGAGGCGAGCGCGTCGCGCAGAAGGCCGCCGCGCGCGACCGCGCCAACCGCCCGCACCGTGCCGTAAGCGATCAGGGCGAATAAAACCAGGGTGACGGCGAGCGCGAGACTCCCGAGCCCTCCCGGCGCGTGTCCGATGCGGAAATCGACCAGGCCGCGCAGCACGAGCAGGAGAACGATCGCGCCGGCGGCGATGAGCGCGGACGCGGAGCGTTCCGCCTTGTATGCGGTCAAGAGAATGGCGCCGAAGGCGCCGACCGCCGCCGCTTCGGTCGGGGTCGCGAGACCCGCAAGGATCGAGCCCAGCACGACCACGATCAGGAGGATCGGCGCGACCAGCGCTTCGAGCACGCGCAGCAGCGCCGGGCCCTGCGCCGCCGGGTCGGGCGGCACGGCGGGACAAGCCCTCGGCCAGAAAACGGCGACCGCGACCTGAAACAGGAGATAGAGCAGCACGAGCATGAGCGCCGGCAGGATCGCGCCGGCGAACAGATCGCCGATCGAGACCGATTCAGGCGAGAACGTGCCGGCGGCGAGTTGCGCCGTCTGGAAGGCGATGTTGATCTGGTCCGCCAGCAGCACCAGCACGGTCGCCGGCGGCATGATCTGGGCGAGCGTCGCGGTCGCGGCGACCGTGCCGGCGGCGAGCCGCGGGTCGTAGCCGTGCCGCATCATGGCGGGCAGCGTGATCAGACCCATGGTGACCGTGGTCGCCCCGGCGACCCCCTTCGCCGCGGCCAGCAGCGTCCCGACGATGGTGGCCGAAATCGCGAGCCCGCCGGTCAGCGAGCCGAACAGCCGGCCCATGGTTTCGAGCAGTTCCTCGGCGATGCGCGAGCGCTCGAGCATAACCCCCATGAATACGAACAGCGGGATCGCGAGCAGAACCTCATTGGTCATCACGCCGAAAATGCGCTGCGGCAGCGCGCCGAGCAGCGCGGCGTTCATCACGCCGGCGGCGTCCCCCAATCCGGCGAAGATCAGCGAGACGCCGGCGAGCGTGAGCGCGACCGGGTAGCCGACCAGGAGCAGCGCCACGACGGCGAGCACCATCACGACGGCGAGCGTTTCGGCCACTCCCATCGCGCGTCAGCGCTCCGCTGCGGCGGCGCGCGGCGCGCCGGCGAGCACGAGGGCGGATCGAATGAGCTGCGCTAAGCCCTGCAGGGCGAGGAGGATGGCGAACAGCGGGATCAGCGATTTCAGGAGGAACACCAGCGGAAGGCCGCTCGTTTCGCGCGAGCGCTCGAGAATGGCGAAGGATCGCCCGACATAGGGGAGCGAGAGCCACACCAGCGCGATGCAGAACGGAAGCAGAAAGACGAGCGCGCCGACCATATCCACCAGGGCTTTGCGGCGCGGCGAGGCCGCCGCATAGAAAATATCGACGCGCACATGCCGGTCGACCCGCAGCGTCCAGGCGGCCGCCAGCATGAACAGCGCGGCATGCCCGTAGATGATCGATTCCTGCAGCCAGATCGAGCCGAGCCCGAGCGCGTAGCGCATCAGCACGACCGCGACCTGCACCAGCGTGATGAACAGCGCACACCAGGCCGCGCCGCGCCCGACCATCGTGGTCAGGCCGTCGATCCCATCGGCGAGCGCAGGAAGTCGCGTGCGGAGCCCCATGGCGCATCATACGATGCGCCCGCCG
>CAYGZV010000117.1:0-5907 GCA_964354425.1 uncultured Rhodoplanes sp.
GCCGAACCAGTCGATGTCCCGCTGGTCGAATTCTTCCAGATCGTGCCGAATCCGCATCCCCCGCGCAGGGGCGACCGCGCCGTCGGGGGGACCATCCCGGCCCGGGCGTTGCGCTATTGCGAAGCCATCACGACGGCTTCGGCGTTCGGCTGGTACGTCTTCCTCCCGATCAACTTCAAGGTTGTTTGGGATGGCCACGACATGCTGTGGACCTACGACGGCGTCGACGAATGGCTGCCGCTCACCCGCGACGGCGTGCAATATCCGCATCTCACTGAACGGTTCAATCAGGTTGCGCCGCCCGAGATGCGAGGATTTACGCCGCCGTTCCTGACGCCTTCCATTCAGCCCGGCGGACTACAGGTCTGGACCGGCTGTATCGCCAAGACCGCGCCAGGGTGGAGCCTGCTGATCCGCAGCGTCGCGAACCTTCCGAGAAGCCCGTCCTACCAAATGTTCGAGGGCATCATCGAAACCGATGAGTGGTTTGGCCCGCTGTTCGATAATATTCGTATCGCCAAGACCGACACCCCGATCGAGTTCCGAAACGACACTCCGTTCCTGCAGGTCCAGCCCGTCCGCAAGGAAGTCTACGCCGACAAGTTCCTGCGGAATTTCCGGGTGAAAGAGCTCAAGGACCTGTCTGCCGAGAACTGGCAGGCGTTCCACCGCACGGTGGTGTCGCCCAACCTCGAAACCGACAGAACGCCCGGGAACTATGCGGTTTCAGTGCGCAAGCAAGCCCATCAGGCGCCGGCCAAGCACTCTCCGGTCGAATGAGGATCGGCTGCGGCGCCGCGACCAACACCCCCGCGCATGATCCTTCGGACAATGCCTAGGGTTGCATCCGGCCAGTACTTCGGTATCGGCGATTACGTACCTGTGTACGATTTGTTGTCCTCCTGTCAGATTATAACGATAAGTCGTAGCCGCTGTTCGCGGTGAACCGTCATGTCGAGCATGACGTCTTCACATCGCGCAGCGAACGAACGGGGCTCACTCCCTGGTCGTCTGAGATTTGGCGCAATGTATCGCTGAACATGGAACGTCGCATGTTGATTGAAACTCGCACGCTGCCGAGTGGACCGGGCGCCGAACTCGCCAACCTGTTTCTCGCACTCGGTTCAGTTGCGGATCGGACCGGCCAGCAGGCCGGCGCGGCGCTGCTGATCGTCCAATTGCTCGCCAGAGAGCGCCTTATCCCCTTGCCCGAAGCGAGAAAGCTCATTCGGCTCCTGGCGCCGGACTCACCGAACGCTCAGAGGTTCGTCGCGGCGCGATGCGTGACCCAGCGTAAGGTGCGATCGACTGGCAACGGTCGGAGCAGGCCCTGACGGCGCGATGCGCCACACTGTCCTCTTCCGCCGCTCCGTGCGATCGCAAACATGAGCGGCTCTTCAGCAGCACGACGATGAGCGGGGTTCACGCCATCGCCTTTCAGGTCCTCGCAAAGCGGGACCGCCGGCAATGGCGATGATTACGACAATAGCGGAGCTGGAGGCGATTTACGGCCTGCCGGGCGAGGCATCCACCGTCAAAGAGGTGGGCCATATCACCCCGCACTACCGCACCTTCATCGAGCTGTCGCCGTTTGTGACCCTGGCCACCAGCGGCCCGGAAGGATTGGACTGTTCGCCGCGCGGCGACCTTCCCGGCTTCGTGCGCGTCCATGACGAGACGACGCTGATGCTGCCGGACCGGCTCGGCAACAACCGCGTGGACTCCCTGCGCAACATCGTTCGCGATCCGCGCGCGGCCTTGCTGTTCCTGATACCCGGCGTGGGCAATACGCTTCGCGTCAATGGCCGCGCCCGGCTGATGACCGACGCGAACCTGCTCACCTCCTTCGCTATCGCGGGCAAACCGCCCCGCTCGGTGATCGTGCTGGCGGTGGAGGCGGTCTATTTCCAGTGTGCGCGCGCGCTCGTGCGATCCGACCTGTGGAATCCGGCAAAGCATGCCGATCCGAAAGCGCTTCCGAGCGCCGGACAGATATTGGCGGCGCTCAGCCAGGACCGGGTCGGCGGAGAGGATTACGATCGCGCATGGCCCGAGCGGGCGAAACAGACGCTGTGGTGATCGGGCCTGCTCAGCTTTTCCGCGGAGCACTGAAAGAACTGAAGCGTCTGCGCGCCCGTGGCGACGCTGTTGTCGCTGCACGTCGCCGCCCGGCGCAATACCCGGCAAGACGCTGGATTGACTACGGCGGGGGATCGCCTGCGCCGTCGCGGCTTGCGACCGGCGACTTGGGCCGGGCGGCCAGGCGCAGTTCGCGGATTGCGAGCGCCGTGATCGCGAGCGAAAGCGGAATGACGAAATAGAGGAACCGGAACATCAGCACGGCGGCCACCAGCCCCTCCTTCTCGAATTGGGGGAGGCCCACCAGCATGGCCGCATCGAACACCCCGAGGCTGCCCGGCGCGTGACTGACGAATCCGAGCAGCGTCGCCATGACGAAGGTCACGAGCAGGGGGATGAACTCGATCGGCGGCTGCGTCGGCAGCAGCATGTACATGGCGAGCGCGACCGAGGTCAGATCGAGCACCCCGATCCCGATCTGCACGAGCGTGAGCGGCGCGCTCGGCAGCGTCACCTGCCAATGGTCCCGCCCGATGATCCTCGGACACGGCAGGAGCCAGACGAGATAGCCGAGCATGGCCGCCAGTCCGGCGCATGCCACGAGGCGATTAAGCCAGGCCGGCAATTGCGTGACGGCGCTCGCGGCCTCGGGCGCGTAGGCGATCCCGACGCCGAGCACGAACGCGTTGCCGAGCCAGAAGGTGAGGCCGGTCACGAACGCGATCTTCGCGACATCGACAATGCTCAGCCCGTAGGCCGAGTAGATCCGGTATCTGACCATTCCGCCCGTGACGGCGGTCGCCCCGAGATTGTGGCCGATCGAATAGCTGGTGAAGCTGGCGAGCGCGGCGATCCGATACGGCACGTCGCGTCGCCCGATCGTACGCAGCGCAAAGAAATCGTAGCAGGTGAGCGTCAGATAGCCGGCGGCGACGAAGCAGCCCGCGGCCAGCATGGCGCGGATCGAGGTCGCCCGCAGCGCCTCGGCGACCTTCTCGATCTGGATGTCGCGCAGCAGGTGGTACAAGGCGACCGAAGCGGCCGCAATGAGGACGAGGCTGATGGCGACGCCGATGCGATGGTAGGCGGCTTTTCCCCGAAACGCCTGCGCAATGCGCTCCGTTCTCCGCATCGGCCGTCGATGATGTGCTCGCATGATGGGCGGGTGGGCGCGTCCGTTACGAGTGATTCGCGTCCCCAACCTCCCATCTCGTTGCAACACAATTGTTACAGTCGGCGGCGACACAATGGATTGGCGCGTCGGAACCCAACCGCGGCCGCATAGATCGCCGGCGGCCTGTTGAGGAACGCCACGACCGTCATACTCCTGAGATATAATCAGGCAATTTCTGTCGCATGGGATTCTTAGTCGACGTGAGAGCCGCTCGGCCGCCGCAGGCGCCGCGCCCGGCTGGCGACCTCCCCCGCTGGTCTTGTCAGTTCCCGGCGCCCGACCAAGCGGCGATGGCCAAGCGAGGTGCGGCGTGATGCGCGTATTGGTGGCGACGGATGCTTGGCATCCGCAGGTCAATGGCGTGGTGCGGACGCTGACGTCGCTCGCCCAGGCCGTGCGCGGACTTGGCGTCACAATGGAGTTCCTGACGCCCGACGGCTTCCCCTCCATGCAAGTGCCGACCTATCCCGGACTGCGATTCGCCCTGTGCAATCGCGCCGAGATCGCTCGCCGCATCGAAAACGCCGAACCCGACGCCATCCATATCGCGACGGAAGGGCCGATCGGCCATACCGTGCGCGCCTATTGCCGCAAGCGCCGCCTGCCGTTCACGACCAGCTTCACGACGCGTTTCCCGGAATACATCGCCGCGCGCGCGCCGATCCCGGAGTCCTGGACCTATGCGCTGTTGCGGCGCTTCCACGCCGCGGCTACGGTCACAATGGTCTCGACCGCCTCGCTGATGAGCGACCTCAACCGCCGCGGTTTTAAGAATCTCGGCATGTGGACCCGCGGCGTCGACACCGAGCTATTCAAGCCGGAGCGGGCGATCCCGCTCGATTTTCCGCGCCCGATTTTTCTGACGGCCGGCCGGATCGCGGTGGAAAAGAATCTGGAAGCCTTTCTCTCGCTCGATCTTCCCGGCACGAAGGTGGTCATCGGCGAGGGACCGCACGAAGCCGCGTTGCGCCGCCGGTTTCCCGAGGTGAAGTTTCTCGGCCTTCAGGCGAGCGAAACCCTGGCGGCGCATATGGCGGCGGCGGATGTCTTCGTGTTTCCGAGCCGGACGGATACGTTCGGCGTCGTGCAGATCGAGGCTCTGGCCTGCGGCGCGCCGATCGCCGCCTTTCCGGTGATCGGCCCGAAGGACGTGGTTGGCGATCATCCGGTCGGCGTGCTGCAAGACGATCTGCGCGCGGCGTGCCTGGGTGCGCTTCAGATTCCGCGGAAGCTCTGCCGCGACTTCGCGCTCACCTTTTCCTGGGGAAAGAGCGCGCAGCAATTCATCGGCCATGTCGAGCAAGCGGCGATCGCCGATTGCTGCAAGCCGCTTCCGAAATCGGCCGCGGAGGCTGCGGCGCGCAAGCAGTTGGCGGGCGGACGGCTGATGGCGGCGGCCGCAGGCGCAAGGGACGCCGCGCGGCGATGACGGATGCGAGTGGCGGCGGGGAAATCGACAGGCATGCGATCGCCAAGGCCTATGGGCGCTGGGCCCCGGTCTACGATCTCGTGTTCGGCGCGGTGTTCGAGCGCGGCCGGCGCGCCGCCGTCGCAGCGGCCGAACGCATCGGCGGGCGCATCCTGGAAGTGGGCGTAGGCACCGGCCTGTCGCTCCCCGATTACTCGCCGGCCAACCGGCTCGTCGGCGTCGACATTTGCGAGCCGATGCTGCACAAGGCGCGCGAGCGGGTCGCCGAGCTTGGCCTCGCGCATGTCGAGGGGCTCGCGGTCATGGATGCGCAGCAGCTGTCGCTGCCCGACGCCTCGTTCGACGTTGTCGTGGCGCAATATGTCATCACCACGGTCCCGGACCCGGAGGCGACGCTCGACGAGTTCGCGCGCGTGCTCAAGCCGGGCGGCGAGATCGTGCTGGTCAGCCGCGTGGGGGCCGAGGCAGGATTGCGCCGCGCGCTAGAGCAGTGGTTCGCGCCCGCCGCGCGCAAGCTCGGCTGGCGAACCGAGTTCGCCTGGGCGCGATACGCCCAGTGGGCCGACCGAACGCAAAGCATGCGCCTGATCGAGCGGCGCGCGATGCCGCCATTCGGCCACTTCTCCCTCATTCGTTTCGCAAAGCTCGACGATCACGACGCAGGCCGCGTGCGCATAGCCGCGGCGACCGCCGAAGGGTGAAGGATCGTCGAACTGCGACCGCCGCTACCGAAGAAAGGAGGCGATTGATGAAAGGCTTCTTCCAGGCCCTCGAATTGCAGCGATGGGACGATCATCGTTATTATCACCACAGCCGGATCAACCAGGCCCTGCACCTGGTCAGCGCGGTCAGCTTCCTCGTCGCCTATGCGCTGATGTTCGCGGACCCGGCGTTGGCGGCGCTGGTCGGCTGGCTGGTTTCGATGACGACCCGGCAGGCCGGTCATTTCTTCTTCGAGCCCAAGGGCTATGACGAGGTCAACCAGGCGACCCACGAATTCAAGGAAGAAATAAAGGTCGGCTACAATCTGCGACGCAAGATCGTGCTGCTGACGATCTGGGCGGCGTCGCCGCTCGTGCTGTTTTTCGATCCAACGCTGTTCGGGATACTCGAGCCCTACGCCAGCACCGCCGACTTCATCCGGCACGTGGCGAAAATCTGGCTCTTCCTCGGACTGGCCGGCCTGGTGTTTCGCACCGTGCAGCTGTTCTTCATCAAGGATGTG
>CAYGZV010000117.1:6007-7846 GCA_964354425.1 uncultured Rhodoplanes sp.
GATGAGAAGCGGTGAGCGATCATTTCCCGCAGGATGCGACGGCGGATCGACGTGTTCGTCGCCTTGTCGTCGCACCACCACCAGCCGTCGCGCTGCATCGCCTGCGCGGCCGTCACGAAGCGCTCCGCCACCGCGTCGAAGTCCGCCTGCGTATAGTTGAGGCTGAAGATCAGGCGCCCGGTGCCGACCCAACTGAGCGCCAGACCTTCGGCGCGCAGATAGTACTGGAGCATCCAGTTGTAGCGCGACGGCCGGGTGTAGAGCACCGTCCAGATGGAGGACAGATTGGCGACCCGCACCGGCAGCCCCTCCTCCGCGAGGCGCTGGTTGAGCGCTTCGACGCGGCGGTTCCACACCTGGTCGAGATCGCGGTAAAGCGCGCGGATCTCCGGCGTGCCGAGCCGGCTCAGGAACTCGTCCATCGCCGCCATCACATAGGGGTGGGAATTGAAGGTGCCGCGCGCGAAGCAGATGTCGAGCGGACGATCGTCGCGAAACCGCCGCATCAGGTCCTTGCGGCCGCAAATCACGCCCACGGGAAGTCCGCCGCCCAGCGTCTTCCCATAGGTGACCATGTCGGCCTTGACGCCGAAATACTCCTGCGCACCGCCGGGGGAGAGACGGAAGCCGACAAAGACCTCGTCGAAAATCAGGACGATCTTCCGCTCGGTGCAGACGGCGCGCAGCCGCTTCAGCCAGTCGGCATACGCCGCGCGGTCGAAATGCGCAGTGCGCCCGCCATCGACCAGGGCGGAATCGGCGGGCGCATTCGCGTTCGGATGAAGGGCCTGAAGCGGATTGACCAGCACGCAGGCGATGTCGCGGCGACGCCGCAGCACGCGCAGCGAATCCTCCGACATGTCCTTGAGCGTGTAAGTCTCATGCGCGGGCGCGGGGTTGCCGAGACCCGGCTGCACGTCGCCCCACCAGCCGTGATAGGCTCCGCAGAAGCGCACGAGGTGCGATCGGCGCGTATGATAGCGCGCGAGCCGCACGGCCTGCATGACCGCCTCGGTGCCGGACATATGAAACGACACCGCATCGAGCCCGGACATCTCCCGCAGCCGTTTGACATTGTCGGCGACCACCGGGTGATAGGGGCCGAGCACCGGGCCGAGCGCGGCGACCCGATGCCGGCTCCGCTCCAGGCAGTCCTTGTAGAAATCGTATCCGAACAGGTTCACGCCATAGGCGCCGGTGAGGTCGTAGGCGGGGTTGCCGTCGAGATCCGTGATGGTCAGGCCGGAGGACGACTGAACGAATGCCCCGAGTTCGAGGTGGCGGCGCACGAAGCGGCTGTACTGGAAGGGCACGCGATAGGTCTCGGTGAATTGCAGGTCGGGGATTCCCTCTCGCGCCTCCGCCGTGAGCCGCAGCGTCTTCGGAGCGCGCTCCCGGAAAATTCCCGCGAGCCCGAAGAATCCGGCGCGGCGCGCAGCGGCGATCGGTTCCGGCGCGCCGTCCGAGCGGAAGATATGCGCCTCGTCGTATTCATAGAATGGAACGAGCGAGGCGATCCGCCGCGCCATTCGCGCATGTCCCGCGAGCGACCGGTGCTTCGCCCGCGACAGCTCCAGGCGCGTTTTCAGCCGGGCCAGCATGATCGCCAGAACGGTCGCGCCGAGCGCGTAAAGCGCGATTCTCACGGAAAGCGAATCCATCGACTCCAGCCTTATCCAGCCAGGTTTACCGAACGGTGACAGTGCGATCCCTGATAGCGCGGCTGATCGCGCAGGAGGACCTGAATTTCCTCCTGACCAATCGCATTCCGCGGCGGCTCGCGACCCGGTTCATGGGCTGGTTCGGTCAGATCGAGCAGCCGCTCGTGCGCGATCTGTC
>CAYGZV010000118.1:0-2847 GCA_964354425.1 uncultured Rhodoplanes sp.
ACGAACACGTCCTTGCCGCCGTCGTCCGGCTGAATAAAGCCGAAGCCCTTCTGGTCGTTGTAGAACTTCACGGTACCCTTCATCATTGTCGTCTGCCTTTCGCAACGCTGATGCATTTGAGGCCGAGGCGCGCAACCGCGCGCCTTCGAACTCGGCTCATCGATGTTTGGAGAGGGTCTGAACCTGCGCCCAGCGCGTAGCAAAGGCGAAACGGCCCGATCGTCCGGCCAAATGTCGATGATTGAAGCTAATGGCGAAGGACGGCTTTTGCAAGGCAAATCGGCCGCCGCCGACTTACGCGCGACCAACTTTGCGTTATCCCCCGGCTCGGCTCGCCATCGCGTCGTTCGAGCGAGGCGCATCGGTGCGCGGACCGTCCATGTCGCGCGTCTGCAATTCGCGAAACGAGATGAGGCGGCGGCTTGTTTCATCCCACAGCGCCAACCGCACGCAGCGCAGGCTTTCGCCCAGCGTGATGCGGCCGATCCGCGCGAGGTCGGGGTGCTCGCGCAGCGTCTGCGGCAAGCGGTAGAACGGAATCCGGCTGCACAAATGGTGCACCTGATGGATGCCGATATTCGCGGTGAACCAGCGCAAGACGACGGGAAGATCGTAATGCGAGCTGCCGCGCAGCGCCGCTTCGTGCACGTCCCAGCCGTCGTCACGCGCCCAGGACGTCTCGGCAAACTGGTGCTGCACGTAGAACAGCCAGACCCCGATCGAGGCTCCGAGCAGCGTGATCGGCAGATGGACGAGCAAGAAGGGGCCAAGCCCGACGAACCAAATCACCGTCGCGCTGGCCAGAACAATGGCGAGATTCGTGGCCATTGCGCTGAGCCAGGGCCGCCAGCCGGCGCGCATGAATCCGACCGGCAGGCGCTGCTGCAGCAGGAACAGATAGGCCGGCCCCACGCCGAACATCACGACCGGGTGCCGGTACATGCGATAGCGCAGCCGCCCCCAGCGCGACCGCGACCGGTATTCATCCATGGTCAGCGTGTCGATGTCGCCGACGCCGCGCCGATCGAGATTGCCCGAGGTCGCGTGGTGGATCGCATGCGCGCGCCGCCAGCAATCATAGGGCGTCAGCGTCAGGACGCCGATGACGCGGCCGACCCAGTCATTCGCGAGGCGGCGCCGGAAGAACGCGCCGTGCCCGCAATCGTGCTGGATCATGAACAGGCGCACGAGAAAGCCGGCGGCGGGAACGGCAAGCAAGAGCCCGATCCAGTAGCCGAGATCAAGCAAGAACCACATGGCCGCCCAGAGCAGAATGAACGGGAGGATGGTTGTCGCGATCTCGACGGCGCTCCGAACATGGCTCGGCTCGCGGTAGCGCGACAAGACCCGCGCCATTGCTCCCGCGTTTCCCGCCAAGGCTCCGGCGGGAACGGCAACTCGATCATCCGGTGACATCGTACGAAATTACCTCTGTGTGCGATCGAGCGCCCATCACGACGGTTCTGTCGCGATCACTCGATCGTTTAGAAGGTCAACGCCAATCAAGCTTGCGGATCGGCGCGGCGGCCTACTCTACTGGACGCACGTTCATCTTCGAAAGGCGTTCGAGCTCGGTGGGTGAGAGCTCCCAGACTTTGCTCTGGTCGGCGAGATCCTCGAACATCCGATACAGCGAATTCTTCGCGACCTGAACCATCTCGGTGTTATCGAAGTCGCGAGCGAACAAATAGATCGGGACATGGAAGCCGATGGGGCCGCGTTCGATCAAAAACACGGCGCAGACCTGCGGCTCGTCTTCCGCGACGGCTTCGATCCGCGCCAGCGTTACGTTGAATTCGCTCATATGCCTTCTCGTGCGGGTGGACGACGCAGAGCAAGCCATCGCTCGCAATCACGCGCCGGATAGTCATGCCGGGCGGCTGACATCGTCGGCCGACAACCCGGCAGTTGATTCGAGCGTCCTGGGCGAGACCGTCGGAAACTGCACGCGGATCGTACACAATTGACGCCGCTACGACGCCGAAATCCAAGATCCGCAAAAGACGTGAAGTCGTTAATGTGCCCCATCGGTACGAATACGCTGTCACCTGTCGTTCGTCTATAAAATATGTCTCCGTTGATTGAAAAAGATGGTTCCCGAAGGCTGGTTTTTTCCTCGCTAGATCATACATATGTCAGGAGTTGGAATGATGACATTCTGAGACGTTTTGCATTTTATTCGCATATGCTCCCGTCTCGTATCCGCGAACACTTGTTGGTGGCCATGACCCCGTTCAATTACCGCGCCGAAGCAGAACTGTTTTTCGCCAAGAGAAAGAGCTCCCGGAGCCGGCCGATGGAATACAGGCGGTTTGCGCAGGCTGCGCAGGCGATCCGCTTCGCGATCGAGGAGGTTCAGTCCGAGCTCCTGCTCGGGGCTTATCTCGAAGTCGACGAGACCCGGTTCGACCGCGAGGGAATTCGCCTGCTATACGATAGCGCCGAGTATCCGCTGCGCCGGCGGACAGCGGTCGCGGCGTAACCGCCGCCGCCGAATGCTCGTGACGATCGTGGGCCGCAGGCCCGCCGCCGAAAGACCGGTCCAAGCTGATCACGCCGATCCGATGAGGCGGAGGCACCCAGAATGACCGACAAGCCCATCGACCTTGATCAGCACCGCGGAATGGCCGCCCAGAAAGCTACCGAGTTGCGCCGGCTGCTGGCCGAAGTCGCCTCCAACGAGAAGGCGCTGCGTCTTCGCCAAGACGAATTGGAGGCTCATCTGATTGCGGCGCCGGCCGCGGATTGGGCCGAAGCAGCCGAAAAGGCGCGGTATCTCCTGAATCTTCTTCAAACCGCGCCGGCTGCGCAGGACCCCCGCAGGCAGAAATTGATCGCCGCGGTGCT
>CAYGZV010000118.1:2947-7830 GCA_964354425.1 uncultured Rhodoplanes sp.
GGCTGATGCGCCGCAACAGACGCTCCGTCGCTCCAGAGTGATCTCTCAGTGAAGGGGCGGGCCGATGCGTTCTGCTGTGGTTTTCGACGTCGACGGCGTTCTTGTTGATTCCCCGCATGAGCGCGCCTGGAAAGAGGCGCTTGCGCGATTGGCGCGCGGCCGATGGCGCGAGGTCGTCCCGCAGACCCGGTATTCCCCCGAATCCTTCGACACGGCCACCTATCAGCAGTTTGCCGCCGGCAAACCGCGGTTGAGCGGGGCGTTCGCGATCCTCGATCATTTTGGATTTCCCGAAGCGGAAACCCGCGCGGTCGTCTATGCGCGCGACAAACAGCGACGGTTCCAAAAACTGATCGCCGAAGGCGCATTCGAGCCGTTTCCCGACGCATTGCGTCTGGTGAGCGAACTCAGGCGGCAGGATGTGCAGCTTGCCGCGGCCTCGTCCTCGAAAAACGCGAACGACATGATGAAACAGATTCCGCTGCATGCGAGGCCCGCATCGATGCACGGAACAGGCGAGCCGGCGGAGCAGACGACGCTCGTCGAATGCTTCGCGGCGAATGTCTGCGGCTATGATGTCGAGAGGGGCAAGCCGGCGCCGGACCTTTTTCTGTTGGCGGCCTCGGCGCTCTCGGTCGCTCCCGCCGACTGCGTCGTGGTCGAGGACGCGCCGGCCGGCGTCGCTGCGGCCAAGAGCGGCGGCATGAAGGCGATCGGCATAGCCCGGCTGCATGATGAAGCGATGCTGACTGCGTCGGGCGCTGATCTCGTCGTCAGCAGCCTCGACGAGGTGGCGATCGATCCGCTGCTGGCCGGCACGCTCCCGGTTCGACGTTTGTGAGGCCCGGCATGGACGCAGAGACATCAACGCGCGATCGCCTGGAGAGTTGGCTCGCGCCGACCCCCGATCCCGCGTGGCAACTGGTTGAAAGCGACTACGACCCCGCGCGCGAGGCCGAGATCGAGGCCAGCTTCGCAATCGGAAACGGGCTGCTTGGGGTGCGCGCCTCGCGCGCGATCAGCCGCGGTGCGACCTGGGTCACCTACCAGCATCACCTGACCTGGGCGTCGTGGCCGAGAACTTACGTCGCCGGCCTGTTCGACACGCCGAATGTGTTGCCGCCGGTGCCCGGCCTGGTGCCGGCGCCCGATTGGCTGCGGCTGCGTATCTGGGTCAATGATCAGCTGCTCCTCCTGCGTTCCGGCGAATTGCAGATCCATCGCCGCACGCTCGATTTGCGACGGGGAATGCTCCTGACCAACTGGGTGCAAAGACAGCCCGCAGGCGCTCTCGTCCGGGTCCAGACATTGCGCGCGGTGTCGCTCGCCGATCGTGCGCTTGCGGTTCAATTGCTGCGGCTTTCCGTCGATGGCGAGCCCGCGAGGATGCGGCTGGAGGCTTCGTTCGAATATGCCGGGTCGGCGCTCGACCTGCTCCGCATCGGACGCGACGCCGCGTTGTGGCGCACGGCCGAGAGCGGAAAGACGCTTGCGATTGCGGCGCGCGCGGACCTGCGGCTGGAAGAGCCGGTTGCGACCCATCATGAAGGCGCGCTGAAATGGACCTGGTCGTGGGAGCAGGAAGCGGGCCAGGTGGCGAGCTTCGTTCGGCTGGCGGCCTTCGCGAAGGGCGGTGCGGACGCAAGCGGGACCGAACGGCGCGCCGCGCAAGCCATCGGGCGAGCCCAGGCGGCGGGCTGGCCGGCGGTTCTCGATGCGCATGAACGCGCCTGGGCCGAACGTTGGCGACTCTCGGACGTGCAGATCGAGGGGGATCCCAAAATCCAGAAGGCGCTGCGCTTCGCGACCTATCATCTGATCAGTGTCGCCAACCCGGACGACGAAAGCGTCTCGATCGGCGCGCGCGCGCTGACCGGCGACGCCTATCTTGGTCACGTCTTCTGGGACACGGAAATCTATCTGCTGCCGTTCTACGTGTTCACTTGGCCAGAGGCGGCGCGCGCTCTGTTGATGTACCGCTTTCACACGTTGCCGGGAGCGCGCGCCAAAGCGGCGAAGCTGGGCTATCGAGGCGCGCTCTATGCATGGGAGTCGGCCGACACCGGCGAGGAGACCACGCCCGAGAAGGTCATCGACTCCGAAGGCCGCATCATCCCTGTCCTATGCGGGCTCGAGGAACACCATATCAGCGCCGACATCGCCTATGCCGTCTGGCAATACTGGCATGCAACGCTCGACGACGAATTCTTCCTGGCCGCCGGCGCTGAAATCCTCATCGAGACGGCCCGGTTCTGGGCGAGCCGAGGCGCGCTCGAAAGCGACGGGCATTATCACATCCGCCGCGTCATCGGACCTGACGAGTACCACGAAACGATCGACGACAACGCCTTCACCAATGTCATGGCGGCCTGGAACATCGAGCGGGGCCTCGATACGATCCGCATGCTCGCGGAGCGATGGCCCGATCATGGGGAAGCGATGCGAGAGCGACTCGCGCTCGATCACGCCGAGCTTGCCCACTGGACCGAGGTCGCGCATGGGCTCGTACGCGGCCAGGATCCCCACACCGGCATGATCGAACAATTCGCCGGCTATTTCGGTCTCGAAGACATCGACCTTGGCGCCTATGCCTCGCGCACCGCCCCGATGGACGTCGTCCTGGGGCGTCCGCGGACGGCGGGGTCGCAGGTGGTCAAACAGGCGGACGTCGTCGCGCTGCTCGCGCTTCTGCCCGAGCTCTATGATCGGACGACGGCGCTGCGCAATTTCTCCTATTACGAACCGCGCTGCGGACATGGCAGCACGCTCAGCCCGGCGATGCATGCGCTGGTCGCGGCCCGTCTCGGCAAGACCGATCTGGCCGCCCGCTATCTTCACCAGACCGCGGACATCGATCTGGATTCGCCGACCATCAGCAGCGCGGGCGGCGTCCACATCGCCGCGCTTGGCGGCCTCTGGATGGCGACCATTCTCGGCTTCGTCGGGTTCAGAGTGCTGGGCGAGGAACTCGCCTTTGATCCGATCCTGCCGGAGAACTGGCGATCGCTCGCGTTCCGCATTCAATGGCGCGGGCGCCTGATCCATGTTCAAATCGATTCGCCGCGACAGGTTTTCCAGGCCACGCTTGAGCGCGGCGAGCGTCTGTTCTTGCGGGTGAACGGCGAAAAACTGATACTCGAACCAGGCCGTTCTGCCGAGATCTCCTTCGCAAGCGCGGCCGCTTCCACCGTTTAGCGCCTTTGGGGCCGGTTCGGCTTGCCAGGAATAGCGCCAGCCCGATGCGACGTTGAGGGAACGGCTGCGCACCGCCTGCAATGAAGATCGCGACGTTCAACATAAACAATGTCAATAAGCGGCTCGCCAATCTCCTCGATTGGCTGCGCGCGGCGAAGCCCGACATTGTCTGCCTTCAGGAGCTGAAGGCGGCGGATTCGGAGTTTCCCAAAGCAGCGATCGAGACAGCTGGCTACGGCGCCGCCTGGCGAGGCGAGCGGTCATGGAACGGCGTCGCCATCCTTGCGCGCGGGCGCGAGCCCATCGTGACGCGGACCGACCTGCCCGGCGATCCGGCCGACGCGCAGAGCCGCTACATCGAGGCGGCGGTGAACGGCGTGATCGTCACGTCGCTCTACGCGCCGAACGGAAACCCGCAGCCCGGACCGAAATTCATCTACAAGCTCGCCTGGCTGGAGCGTCTCGCCGCGCACGCCGCGGAGCTTTATGCCGCCGGCGTGCCGGTCGTCCTCGCCGGCGATTACAATGTCGTGCCAACGGATCAGGATATCTATCCGACGAAGTCCTATGCGAAGGACGCGCTTCTCCAGCCGGAAAGCCGCTGTCTTTTCCAGCGCCTTCTCGACCAGGGCTGGGTCGACGCAATTCGCATGAGGCATCCTGATGCGCCGATCTACACCTTCTGGGACTACATGCGGAACCGCTGGCCGCGCGATGCCGGGCTGCGCATCGACCATCTGCTGCTGAGCGCGCAGGCGGCGGCGCGCCTCGTCGATGCGGGCGTGGATCGCGACATGCGTGCGAAGGACGGCGCGAGCGATCACGCGCCCGCCTGGATCGTACTGCGAGATAACGTAGAGCCGGTCCAGACTTCGCGCGAGCCTGGTGCGAAGCGCAGCCGGGAGGCCGGCGCGCAGAGCGACGTGTCGGCAAGCGCCCTGCCCGGCCGCCGGCCGCTGCTGGCGGTCGACGGGGATTCGTTTGCGCACCGCGCCTATCACGCACTGCCGAAAACGATCGCAAGAC
Organism: uncultured Rhodoplanes sp.; assembly: GCA_964354425.1. GTDB lineage: Bacteria > Pseudomonadota > Alphaproteobacteria > Rhizobiales > Xanthobacteraceae > Rhodoplanes. The sequence goes on from CAYGZV010000118.1 coordinate 7,169, forward strand.
GCGGCGGCAGACCTGCCGGCGCGATCCTCGGCTTTGCGAATTTCCTGCTGCGGCTCTATCGCGCGGAGCAGCCGCGCGCCGTGGTGGTCGGCTGGGACACGCTGGAGGTCCCAACTTATCGTCACGCGTCGTTTCCCGCCTATCAGAGCGGGCGGCAGTTCGACAACGCCTTGCTGGAGCAGCTCGCGCTGTTGCCGGAATTCGTGGCCGCCTGCGGCTTCGCCAACGCCCGGCGGCCCGGCTACGAGGCGGATGACTTCCTCGCATCGGCCGTTGCCGCCGAAGAGCGACGCGGCGGAACCGTTCTCGTCGCAAGCGGCGATCGCGACGCCTTCCAGCTCGCCTCCGAGAGCACGACCGTCCTGTACCCTGTGCGCGCAGGCGAGATGGCGCGCATCGGTCCCGCCGAGGTTCGCGCGCGGTACGGGGTCGAGCCCAGGCAGGTTCCCGATTTCATTGCGCTGCGCGGCGATCCGTCCGACAGACTGCCGGGCGCGCCGGGCGTGGGCCCGGCGGGCGCCGCCAAGCTGTTGCGGACATATGGAGGCTTGGAGAACGCCCTCCAGGCGGGCCGTTTCCCCGCGCTGGCCGAACGGCTGCGGCAGTTCCGATCGATCGCCACCATGGACGCCAAGGCGCCATTGCCGCGCCTTGCCGCGCAA
>CAYGZV010000119.1:0-7817 GCA_964354425.1 uncultured Rhodoplanes sp.
TCGACGTAATCGTCGGTTTGCGTCGGCTTTGAGGTCTTGTCCACGTAGCCCATTGGCGTTCTCCTTGCCTGTAGCGCGTCTGGCGCGTCACAGGGTCAACGCCGCGAGACCTCAGGCGTTCAACCGCCCGTCGGAAGTAGGCCCGCCCACCAGCACGACATGCAGGCGGCGCGGTCCATGTGCGCCAAGGATCAGGGTCTGCTCGATATCGGCGGAGCGCGACGGGCCGGTTATGAGATTGATCGCGCGCGGCAATTGCTCGGCGCCGAACCGGTCGCGCAGGCGCGCCAGCACGCTCTCATAGTCCCCCTCGACGGTCTCCGCCGCGATCACGACGATATGATTGTCGGGCAGGAAGTTGAGCGTGGTCGGGTTGTCCGCGCCCGACAGCAGCACGAGCGTGCCGGTTTCCGCGGCGGCGCCGAATGCATGCGAGATCGCGACCAGATCGCTCCCCTCGGAAGGGCCCAGCGTCACCGTCAGCGCGGGCTCGCGGTCCCATGGCGCGGCGGCAATCGCGGGATCGGCCCCGCGCTTGAGCGCAAGCGGCAGATTGTGGCCGCGGAGATATTGCGCGACCGCGGCAGGCAGCTCGTCGAGCGAAGCGATCCGTTGCGTCGTGCCGGAGACCGCTTCGACCTTGCTCACGAACAGAGCGATCCGCTCGGCCGTGCCGAGCTGGCCGCGCTTCGGGACGACGCCGCGCGGATGGTCGCGCAGCCGGTCTTCCACCGCCTTGCGGCGCGGCTCCTCCGCGCCCGTCACGCCGAGCGCGCGACGGATGGCGCCGAACACGAGGTCGCGCGCGCTCATGGGCGGCTCCGTTCGCGCCACTGCGCCTGGAAGGTCGCCCCTTGCGGCGCGGGCAGGTCGCGATGTTTCGTCCATCCCGAGGCGAGCGGCAGCCAACGGAACCGTCCGTCCTTGCGGCCGAGCCAGGCGAGCAGCCGCATCGCCGGCGCGGTCGCGAGCCGATACAGGCGCGGGCGCGCGGCGAAGAAGGCCCAGAGCCGCATGCCCGCGCGTTGCGCCGCCGGCGACAAATGCCGTTCGAACTCGCGCTCGCGCCAGAACCGCATCAGCCGCGGCAGCGGAATGCGCACCGGACAGACCTCCTCGCAGCGGCCGCAGAAGGTCGAGGCGTTCGGCAGGTGGCCCGCTTTGTCGACGCCGATCAGGCTCGGGGTCAGCACCGCGCCCATCGGCCCGGGATAGACCCAGCCATAGGCGTGACCGCCGACCGCATGATAGATCGGGCAATGGTTGAGGCACGCCCCGCAGCGGATGCAGCGGAGCATGTCGCGGAACTTGCCGGCCAGCATCGCCGAGCGGCCATTGTCGACGATGACGATGTGGTGCTCGAGCGGCCCGTCGGGATCGTCCGCGCGGCGCGGCCCGGTCATCAGCGTCGTGTAGACCGACATTTCCTGTCCCGTGGCGGAGCGCGCGAGGACGCGCATCAACTGCGCCATGTCTTCGAGCGTCGGCACGACCTTCTCGATGCTCGCAAGGACGATATGCACCTTGGGCAGCGTCGCGGTGAGATCGCCGTTGCCCTCATTGGTGACGATCACGGCGCTGCCGGTCTCGGCGACGAGAAAATTCGCGCCGGTGATTCCGACATCGGCGGCAAGGAATTTCTCGCGCAGCGTCGCGCGCGCTTCGGCGAGCAGCGCGGCCGGCTCGTCGAGATTGCGCTCCTTCGGCAGGTTCTTGTGGACGCGGCGGAAGTCCGCCTCGATCTGCGCCTTCCGCAGATGCACCGCGGGCATGATGATGTGGGAGGGCAGTTCGTGGCGGATCTGGATGATGTATTCGCCGAGATCGGTCTCGATCGGCACGAGCCCGTTGGCTTCGAGGAAAGCGTTGAGGCCGGTTTCCTCGCCGACCATCGACTTGCCTTTGGTGACGGTCCGCGCGCCGTGCTTGCGGCAGATATCGGCAATGACGCGGTTCGCCTCCTCCGCCGTGACGGCGTAATGCACATGCGAGCCGCGCGCGGCCGCCCGTGTCTCGAAGATTTCGAGATACAGGTCGAGGAAGCTCAGCGTGTGGTTCTTGATGTCGCGCGCGGAGTCGCGCAGCGCATCGAACTCCGGCAGCATGTCGGCGACATTGCGCCGGCGCTGGGGGAAATTCGTCTCGACGAAGTGCAGCGCGTTCTGCAGCTCGGGATCGACAAGCGCCGCCTTGGCATTGTCCTTGAAGCGCGGCGAGGTGGCGTGATGGGTCACCGGCTCGCCTCCGGTTTGGCGGACCGCGCCTGCGTCTCTGCCGGCGCGCCGATCGGGGGGTGATCGAGTTGGCCGGCCAGCACTTCCGCCACATGGCGCACGGCGATCGTCTTGCCGTCCCGCTGCAGTTTGCCGGCGATGTTCATGAGGCAGCCGAGGTCGCCGCCGAGCAGCATGTCGACGTCGGTCGCCGACACGTTCGCCGCCTTCTTGGCGACCATGGCGTTCGAGATGTCGGGATATTTGACGCTGAACGTGCCGCCGAAGCCGCAGCATGTCTCGGCGTCGGACAACTCCTTCAGCATGAGGCCTTCGACCGAGCCGAGCAGCCGGCGCGGCTCGTTGCGCACCCCGCATTCGCGCAGGCTCGAGCAGGAATCGTGATAGGCGACGGTCCCGTCAAAGCGCGCTTCGGTGCGCGCGACGCCGAGCACGTCGACGAGAAACTGGGTCAGCTCGTAGGTCTTTGCCGCAAAGACGTCGGCGCGCGGCTGCCAGTTCGGGTCGCCCCGAAACAGCTCGGGATAGTGCACGCGCACCTGGCCCGCGCAGGAGCCGGAGGGCGCGACGATATAGTCGCAATGTTCGAATGCGGCGATCACCTGTTCGGCGATCGCGCGAGCCGTTGCGCGGTCGCCGGAGTTGAACGCCGGCTGGCCGCAGCAGGACTGCGGCGGCACGTCGACTTCGCAGCCCGCCTGCTCCAGCAGCTTGACGGCGGCGAAGCCGACCGACGGCCGGATCAGATCGACGAGGCAGGTGACCAAGAGGCCCACGCGCGGCTTGGCGGTCATGATGGGCTCCGTGCTCTGGAGCCACGCGGCCGGCGTGCCCGGCCGCGTGGATTAGTCTCGGGAAAACACGTTAACGTGGCGGGCGTTGAAGCGCCCGCTTTCATTTTCGCCCTAGAACACGACCAGCGGATTTCCCGTGATCTGCAGCGCCAGGAAGTTGAAGAAGAAGAAGCCGAAGAACACGACGTTCGCCAGCATCAACGCCGTCTGCCAAGGGCCACTGCGCGCGGGCTTGGGAAGCTGGCGGTTCAGATAGATCAGCATCAGCGGGAAAATGATCGCAGCGAGATTCGCCATGTTCGCTGAATACTGCAGCAGCTTGGTCGGCAGCGCCAGGTGGATGATGATGCCGATGATGACGATGAAAGCGGCCGCGAGAATGTAATAGAACTTGCGCGGGTCGCCCCCAATCCATGCGCGCAGCCGCGGGCTCGCCGCGATGGCGGTGTCCGTCGTATTGCGGATCAGCATTTCCAGCAGCGTCGTCTGGGTCTTGAACAGCACCAGCGCGCCGAGGAAGAGGATGAAGGGGAACAGCCACGCGGCCTTCTTGCCCAGCTCCACCGCCGCATAGACCGGCATGTTCGCGACCGAGGGTTCGGCAGCGCCGGGGATGACCGCGAGCGAAACGACCAGCATGCTGGGGATGAACATCCCGATCATGGCGCCGGTGAAGAACACGCACCATTGATCGACGAGCAGAAAGCGCCACCAGCGTCGCCATGTGCTGGCGTTCTGTTCGGTCTCGGTGAACGTGCAGCCCGAGGGCAGCACCTGCGACTTGCCGCCGCCAACGATACCGGAGTAGTAGCCGACCCGGTGTCCCATGGCGTAGCCGTGGTCGCGATAGTAGTTGATCAGCATGAAGTTGAAGCCGGAGGCAAAACCTGTATAGCCGATGATCGAGCCGAGCGTCGTCGCGTCGATGCCCTTGGGAGGCATGGCCGGCGTGACGATGCTGGTGAGCATTTCACCCCACATATGTCCGGGCGCATAAATGATCGTCAGGGTGATCAGCACCGCCAGGATGAAGACCACGAGGAATGTGTCGATCGCCTCCAGCGTTCGAACGATCTTCTTGCCGAACATGTAGAGCACGACCGAGAGGCAAAGCAGCCCGATCGCGATGATGCGCACCGTCTGCAAATTCCCCGGCACTTTGAGGTCAACTGCGCTCCCGAGATACATCGAATAGATCGCCTGCCCGGCTGCGGAGGCCCAACCGCCCCAGATCCAGCCGAGATACATGAGAATGAGACAGACCGGGAGCCAGAAGAACACGCCCGGCGGCGCGCGGTAAAAGCCGACGATTGGCACTTCACCGGTTGCGAGCGTATAGCGCGCGTTTTCCACATTGTAGAATGTTTGCAGTACGGCCGAGACCGTGACCAGGAATCCCAGCCCGATAAAGCCGTACTTGCCGAAGCCGAGCGGTCCGAGCAGCCATTCGCCGCTGCCGAGCGAGACCCCGAGCGCTATCATGCTCGGCCCCAGGACACACGTAAACAGTTCCTTCGGCCCGATCCTCGACTTGTTGAAGACCTCTTCCGGCGTCGGGATGTCGCCCAGCGGTAGGGGCGGGCGGCTGACGCCGATCTGAATTGTCCCGGCCGGGCTGTCGCCTTTCAGCGCACCTGTAACTAAGGCGCTCATCGTGTCCTCGCTTGGGGGTGTACCTGCCCTATTCACTACTTTTTTGTTTCTGGTAAAATATATTTACCACTACGTCAATACGGATCAGTATGCTATCCAACCAAATAACTAGACACATTCTTTGGACCATGGCACATCCGGACGACGGAGAGCCGCCATGCAAGACGCCATCCGACCGCCACGCCTCGCCGACGCCATCGCCGGCCACATCGAACGCATGATTCTGGAAGGGACGCTTCGTCCGGGCGAGCGGCTGGCCTCGGAGCGCGACCTCGCCGAAAAGCTCGACGTCTCGCGCCCGTCCTTGCGGGAGGCGCTTGCCCAGCTGGAAAAGCGCGGGCTGCTCGAATCCAAACGGGGCGGGACGACGGTTGCGCAGTTCCTCGCGCCGCTGTCGATGCCGCTCGCCGAGCTGTTCCGCGACAAGCCGCGGGTGACGGCGGACTATTTCGAGTATCGCTGTTTCGTCGAGGCGCAGGCGGCGAAGCTCGCGGCCTTGCGCGCGACCGACCTCGACCGCAAGACCATTGGCGCGATCGTCAAGCGCATGCAGCACGCGAATGCGCAGGAGGACACGTTCAAGGAGGCGCAGGCGGATGTCGACCTGCATCTGGCCGTGTACGAGGCCTCACACAATGTCGTGCTGCTGCATGTGATGCGGGTCTTCGCCGAGCTCTTGCACGAGGGCGTTTTCTACAATCGCGACCAGCTGTTCCGCCGGCACGGCACGCGTCCGCTTCTCCTCGCCCAGCATCTCGCCATCGCCGACGCCGTGCTCAACGGCGACGTCGACCGCGCGACGCGCGCCGCCGACGAGCACATCCGCTACACCTTCAACACCGTCGAGGAAATCCGCCGCGACGAGGAGCGCCTGGAGGCGTCGCTGCGCCGCCTGGAGCGCTCCGACCTCTTGTCCTCGCGCGATTCCGCTGCCGCGGACAGCGAAGGGTAGCGTGTGATGAACGAGGTGGGGGCTACCGATCTCCCCGCGTCATCGCCGCGAACACGGGCGATCCGGTAGACACGACGCTTTCGGCGATTACTTGGATCCGCCTGCGCGGGGCATGACCACGGAGGGTGGGATGATCCGAGGCGAAATCATTGCGCGTTGGCGTGGTGAATCGCCTGGGAGCGATCGGGGGCGATCAAACTCCCGGCGTCATCGCCCGCGAAAGCAGGCGATTCAGTAGACACGACGTTTCGGTGATTACTGGATGTCCCGCCTCCGCGGTGGCTCGGCTCCAAGCTGATGGGCGCCGATGTGCTAACGGTTCTATCAGCGCTATTGAGGGACGCTGCGGTTTGCTCAAAGGCCGTCCTCTGCAAGCCGGCGACATCATCGACGGCTTTCGTCTCGACGAACAGTTAGAGCCGGGCGGCATGGCCGATTTCTGGCGGGTGTCGCATGCCGGGATCAGCCTGCCGCTGATTATGAAGATCCCGCTGCTGCGCCGTGGCGAGCACCCGCTCAACATCGTAGGCTTCGAGCAGGAACAGATGATCCTCTCGCGCCTTTCCGGGCCGCATGTGCCGCGCTTCATCGCGGCGGGTGATTTAGAGTGGCCCTATATCGTGATGGAATATGTGACGGGGCGCTCGCTCGCGGGCTTTATCAAATCCGCTCCCCTGCCTCCCGAGGAATGTGCGCGGATCGGCGCCGCGGTGGCCGAGGCGCTGCACGACATTCATCAGCAGCATGTCATTCACCTCGACCTCAAGCCGAGTAACGTTATCCAGCGCAACAGCGAGGGCGTGGCGCTCATCGACTTCGGGTTGTCGCGCCACCTGCAGCTTCCAGATCTGATCGGCGAGGAATTCGACGCGCCGGTGGGGACCGGCGCCTTTGTGGCTCCGGAGCAGGTGCGGCATGGCCGCAGCGATCCGCGCAGCGACATATTCGCGCTCGGTGTCATTCTCTACAAATTGGCAACGAGTGTATATCCATTCGGCCGTTCGGAGCACGAATACGAATGGCGGCAGCGGCTGTGGCGTGATCCGATGCCGCCGCGCTGGTGGGATCCGAATGTGCCTCCTTGGCTGCAGGAGATCATTCTGCGCTGCCTCGAGATCAACGCCGATGCCCGTTACGAAACGGCGGCGCAGCTACGTTTCGTGCTTCAGCATCCCGACGATGTCGCGCTCACCGCCCGCGCCGAGCGCCGCACGCGCGACGGCATCGCGACCGTGTTCATGCGCTGGCTCGTCAACCGCAATGCGTCGCGGATCCGCGCAGGCGAAGCCGCGGGCCTCTTGGATTGCTCGCCGATCATCATGGGCGCCGTCGATCTGTCGCCCGAAGCCGAGGACTTGCGCGAAGCGCTCGCCAATGCGCTGCGCCGCCTGCTGAAGACTGAACCGGCAGCGCGACTCGCCTGTGTCAACGTGCTGAAGACGTCGCGCATCGCGCTCGACCCAATGCAGGACGAGCCGGGATGCAATCCACACCTGCAGCGCCTCGTCGAGTTGAAACACTGGGCGCGGTCGCTGCCCGTCGCAGAAGACCGCATAACCTACCACGTCTTCGAATCGCCCGATGCCGCGGCCGCCATCATCGAATATGCACGCAACAACAAGGTCGATCACATCGTAATGGGCGCGCGCGGAAGTTCGCCGCGACGGCGATTTCTCGGGAGCGTGTCGGGCCAAGTTGTCGCCAAAGCGCCGTGCACGGTGACCGTCGTCCGGCAACTGGTCGCGACGCAGGAGACGGCCGATGAAAGGGATTTTGCTGTCAGGCAAGGTTGAACCGCGAGCCTCGACGGCGGTTGAACTACCATTGACCGGGAAATACGGAACTGAACCTTTCGGGCCGGTTACCGCTTGTGTGGATCCGGAAGTTCGGTTCAGCCGCCAGTCGTTGCGCGCGACGTACTAACCTTCGCCAATAGAACGTAGACCGTCCGTCTGTGACGGGCGAATAGACTGGCGCAGATGACCCGATTCGGACGACGTCGGCTCCAGCGCGCGATCACAGATCACGGCGCGATCCGCCCAGCCAGTAACAATCGAACGTCGGCCGCTTTGCAGCACTTACGACTGAGGAAATTTTATGCTCCGCTTGCGCGGAGCATAACGAAACGATCGGAGGGATGAACCGGACAGCCGTGCGCCTCGGCGGGGCATGACCGCTAAAAGG
>CAYGZV010000120.1:0-7673 GCA_964354425.1 uncultured Rhodoplanes sp.
GCAAGCGAGACGAGGCCGAAGCAGAGCCAGGTCTCGCTCAAGCCGAGCCGCATCAGCAAGGGAACGAGGGTCCCGGACGCGGCGACGCCGAGACCGACGCCGGTGAAGATCGCGCCGCCGACCCGCCCGCGCTGCCCCGCCGGCACATGCGGCAGAACGGCCAGCGCGGCGAGCACCATCAGCACGGCGCCGGCGAAGCCCGCAGCGAAGCGCCAGGCAAAGAACCACGCGAAGGGCAGGGGATAGGCGCAGGCAAAGAACGAGGCGGTCGCAACGAGCATCATCGCGCGCAGCACGCTGACGCCGGAAGCGATTGCGGTCATCTTCCCGGCGAGCAGCGCGCCCAAGAGATAACCCGCGAGATTGGCCGCCCCGAGATAGGCCGCCTGCGCCGGCGAAAACCACTGCTCGGCGACCAAGGCCGGAATCAGCGGCGTATAGGCGAAGCGGGCGAAGCCGATCCCGATCAGGCCGGTGCACAGCGCCGACAGAGCGGCGCGCCAGACCACGATGTGTTCTTCCTCGGCGTGCGTCGCCACCATTTCCCACCCATAGTCAGGGGAAGTTCTGTCAGGCCGACCGCGGCGGCGGCAGACGACGGATCAGCGGCGTTATGCGCAGCGAGGTGATGCGGTTGCGCTGCTTGCGCAGGATCTGGAAGCGGAAACCGTGGAAGGTGAAACTCTGGCCCGGCTCGGGGATCGATCGCGCTTCATGGATGACGAGGCCGGCGATGGTGGTTGCGTCGTGGTCGGGCAGGTTCCAGTCCATGGCGCGGTTGAGATCGCGGATCGGCACCGCGCCGTCGACATTGACCGAGCCGTCCGGCAACAGCCGCACGCCCGCGACCTGCACGTCGCGCTCGTCGGCGATATCGCCGACGATCTCCTCCAGAATGTCCTCGATCGTGAGGATTCCCATCATCTCGCCATACTCGTCGACGACCACCGCGAAGGGCGTCTTGCGCCGGCGAAACGCTTTGAGCTGCTCGGTGAGCGGCCGCGTCTCGGGCACGAACCAGGCCGGCCGCGCGAGCGTCATCACGTCGATCTTCGCCGCATCGCTGCCGGCCGCGTGCATCGCCCGGAACAGGTCCTGCACGTGCAGGATGCCGACGATGTTCTCGGGCGTCGTCTGCCACAGCGGGAGACGGGTGACCGGACGCGACAGAACCTCCTCCAGGATCTTGGGCGGCGGATCGGCGGCGTTGGCCGTGATGACGTCGGTGCGATGAATCATGACGTCGGCGACCGTCAGTTCGCGCAGATCGAGCAGCCCGCCGAGCATATCCCGGTCGGTTTTCTCGACGCTGCCCGCGCGATGCAGGAGATCGACCGCGCCGCGCAGCTCCTCGTGCGCGGACAGAAAGGCCGGGTCGACCCCGACTTTCACGCCGAATGCGCCGAGGATCCAGCGAACGGTCGCCTCGATGCCCACGAGCATCGGTCCGAGCAGGCGCACCACCAGCCAAACCGGCCGGACCACCAGGAGCGCGATGCGATCCGGCGCATTGATCGCCAGCGTCTTCGGCAGCACCTCGGTGAACACGACGGTGATCACCGTCATGATCGCGGTTGCGTAGAGAACGCCGACATCGCCCAGCCAGGCGAGCAGGATTCCGGTGATCAGCGCGGATGCGAAAATGTTGACGACATTGTTGCCGGTGAGGATCGCGCCGATCATCCGCTCGCGCCGTTCGACGAGGCGGTTGACGAGCGCGGCGCGGGTGTTCCCGGTCTTTTCCAGTCGCAGCATGCGGGCCCGCGAAAAGCCGGTGAGCGCCGTCTCGCTGGCGGAGAAAAAGAACGCCAGCGCCAAGCAGATCAGAATGACGACGAGCGAAAGCCAGTCTTCGGTCAACATCGCCCGGCGAGCTTCTCGGCAATAAAGGCGCGGACGTCGGCGGCGTCGACGTCGGGAGCGATGAAAGCTGCGCCGATCCCGCGCGCCAGGATGAAAGTGAGCCGGCCGCGCCTGACCTTCTTGTCCTGCGCCATGAGCTCCATCAACCGGTCTGCGTCGGGGCAGCCGCCGGGCATGTCGGAGAGACGCGTCGGCAGGCCGACCTTCGCGAGGTGGCGCTCGACGCGCTCGGCGTCGGCTTGCGGCAGGAGGCCAAGCCGCGCCGAGAACTGGAAGGCGAGCGCCATCCCGAGGCCGACGGCTTCCCCATGCAGCAACCGACCCGAGAAACCCGCCGAGGCTTCGAGCGCATGGCCGAATGTATGGCCGAGATTGAGCAGGGCGCGCTCTCCCGCTTCGCGTTCGTCGCGGGCGACGACCTCCGCTTTCATCCGGCAGCTCGTGGCGATCGCCTGCTCGCGGCTTGCGCCCCCCGCGAACACGTCCGCAACGTTCGCTTCGAGCCAGGCGAAGAAGGCGGCATCGCCGAGAAGGCCGTATTTTGCGACTTCGGCGTAGCCGGCGCGGAACTCGCGGGCAGGGAGCGTATCGAGCAGCGCCGTGTCGGCCACCACCAGGATCGGCTGGTGGAAAACGCCGATCAGGTTCTTGCCCAGTCGCGAATTGATCGCGGTCTTGCCGCCCACCGAGGAATCGACCTGCGCGAGCAAGGTGGTGGGCGCCTGGACATAGTCGAGGCCGCGACGCACGACAGCGGCGGCGAAGCCGGCGAGGTCGCCGATGACGCCGCCTCCGAGCGCGACCACCACATCGCCGCGCTCGATCTTCGCTTCGAGCAGGCCGTCGCATACACGCTCGAATACGGCGAAGCTCTTCGCGCCTTCGCCCGCTGCGACGACGATGCTCGTCGTTTCGATGCCGGCGCTCTCGAGCGTCGCCTCGACGGTCGGAAGATGCAGGGCGGCGACCGTCGCGTCGCTGACGAGGGCGGCCTTCGCCCCGGGTTTCAGGGCCGCGATACGGGCGCCGAGCGAGGCGATGAGTCCGCGCCCGATGACGATGTCGTAGGCGCGTTCGCCCAGCGCCACCTCGACGCGGATCGGTTCGCGCGGGCGGAGCGGTGCGGTCATGGGAGCGGGCCTTGTGCGGCCGCAGCGACGAGGCCGAGCCTTGCGGCGATAGCGCCGATGATCTCATCGACGATGATTTCATGCGGCACGTCGCGCGAATGGATGGTCACGTCCGCCTCGGTGTAAACGGGATAGCGTTCCTCGATCAGCCGCTTCAGCGTCGCCTCCGGATCGGCGGTTCGCAGCAGGGGCCGGTCGGACCGTCGCTTGATCCGCCGCAGCAAGACGTCCGGCTCGGCTTTGAGCCACACGGATATCCCCTTCTCGCCGATCAGGTCACGCGTCGCCGGATTCATGAAGGCGCCGCCCCCGGTTGCAAGCACCCGTCGGCCTTGATCGAGCAGGCGCGCGATCACCCGCGCCTCGCCGGATCGGAAACATTCCTCGCCGTGATGCTGGAATATGTCGGTGATCGGCATGCCGGCCGCGAGCTCGATCTCGGCGTCGGCGTCGACGAAAGGGAGGTCCAGCTTTTTCGCGAGACGGCGGCCGATCGAGGACTTGCCCGCGCCCATCATGCCGACAAGCACGATCGAGCGCGTTCCGAGCGCCGCGGCGAGAGCCGTGGGGAGCGGCGACAGCTCGGTCAGCTTGCGCAAAGACAGGTCGGGCATTCCGGGTTCTGGCCAAGGGCTCGTGGCGCGCGGCCACCATATCACTGATTGCCGCACCCGCGAGCCGCTGCGCCGTGGGCCGGCAGATACGTCTTTACAAAACTTTACACGCGCGAGAAGCCCCCGAAACGGCCGTCCCCCAGATTGGCGAGGTGGCTTTGCAGCCACGCCAGTTTCAAAAAGGAGACTTCCATGAGCGATCGGACCCCAGCCTCCCCCGTGACCACGCCCGCGGCGGCGCGGCCCGGCAGGCTCGCGAAAATTGCCGTCATCCTTGCGCTTGGCCTCGGCGTCGCGGGCGTTGGCGCGTTCGCCACGACCTCGTTCAGTCAGGGCTTCGGGGGGCCGTTCGGGCACGGTCCCGGCTTCGGCCACGGTCCCGGCTTCTGGCGCGGCGGACCCGGCGGGTTCGATCCCGCGCGCGCCGAGGAGCGGGCGGACCGCATGATCCGGCATCTCTCGGTCGAGGTCGACGCCACCGCGGAGCAGCAGGAGAAGCTGCGCGGCATCGTCAAGACCGCGGTCAAGGAGCTGGTTCCGATGCGGGAGAAGCTATCTGCCGCGCGACAGCAGGCGCGCGACCTCCTGCTCGGCCAGACAGTCGACCGGGCGGCGATCGAGAAGCTGCGCGCCGAGCAGATCGCGACCGCCGACGCGCTCAGCAAGCGCTTCACCCAGGCGGCGGCCGACGCCGCCGATGTGCTCACGCCCGAACAGCGCCGCAAGCTCGAGGGCATGCTGCCGTCAGGGGACGGTTGGCGCGGCTGGTCGCGCGGCTAATATGGCGTCGTGAGCGACCGCCTTCTCCTCATCGAGGACGACGCCCGGCTCGCCGAGATGGTCAAGAACTATCTCGGCGAGTCCGGCTTCTCCGTCACTATCGCGCCGACCGGCCGGGCCGGTCTCCTCCTGCATGGCCGGGAGGAATTCGACGCGCTGATCCTCGACCTGATGCTGCCGGACATGGACGGGCTCGAGGTCTGCCGCAAGATCCGCGCCTCTGCGCAAACGCCCATCCTGATGCTGACCGCGCGCGGCGACGCCATGGACCGGGTGGTCGGGCTCGAAATCGGCGCCGACGACTACCTGCCGAAGCCATTCGAGCCGCGCGAGCTTCTGGCGCGGCTGCGCGCCATCCTGCGGCGCTCCAAAGGCGGCGAGGAGAACTCCGAACTCATGCGCTTCGGGCGGCTGGAAATCGATGTGGGCGCGCGGCAGGTGCGGCTCGACGGCGAAGCGCGCGGCGTGACCGGCTATCAGTTCGACCTGCTTCTGGTGCTCGCCCGGCATGCCGGGCGCGTCATGTCGCGCGAAGCGATCATGGATCACATGAAGAACGAGCGGCTCGACGCCTTCGACCGCTCGATCGACGTGCATATCTCGCGCATCCGCGCCGCCATCGAGGATGATCCGAAGAAGCCGCGCCGGGTGATCACCGTGCGCGGCGCGGGCTATGTCTTCGCCAAGGCGCAAGACTAAGCGCTATGTGGGACCTCGCGACCCAAAGGGAGCTGGCGGTGGCTGCAATACGCGTCTTCGAACCGAGGCTGTCGCGTTCGATCGACCCACTCCTCTCCCCGGCGGGGAGAGGCGAACGGCCCTTGTGACCGCCGCGCATGCGACGGCTCTACCAGAAAATCTATCTCACGATCGTGGCGACGCTGCTGCTCGTGGTCGTGATCGCCGGCGGGCTGTGGCGGCTCGGTTCGGCGACGTCGCCGTTCGGTCAGGCGCTGGAGATGGCGGGCGAACTCGCCGGGACGGCGCTGCCGCCGGCGGATGCGCCGGCCGCCGTGCAGCAGCGGGCGCTCGACCGGCTGGCGGAACAGGTCAGCGCGGACCTTGCTCTGTTCGATTCCAACTCGCGGCCGATCGCCTTCACCGGGCGTCCCTTGCCGCCGCCGTCGGGCATGGATGAGGGCGGCTGGGTTCACGGCCCGGGCGGCCCCGCCTGGAGCTTTCGTCTGCCCGATCATCGCTGGGTCGTGGTGCGCGCGCCCAGGCGTCACCGCAACCCTGCGATCGGCCTCGTGCTGTTTCTTGGCGTGATCGCGCTTGCGGTCGCGGTCTGCGCCTTCCCCGTGGTGCGGGGCCTCACCCGTCGGCTGGAGACGCTGCAGGCCGGCGTCGAGACGCTCGGCGCCGGCAACTTGTCCACGCGGGTCAAGATCAAAGGCCGCGACGAGGTTGCGCAGCTTGCCGAAAGCTTCAATCGCGCGGCCGGGCGCATCGAGGAGCTCGTCTCCGCCCATCGGATGCTGCTCGCGAACGCCTCGCATGAACTGCGCACGCCGCTGTCGCGCATCCGGCTCGGCATCGAACTGATGGAAGGCAAGCCCGACCCGAAATACGCCGCCGATCTGAAGCGCGACATCGCCGAGCTCGACGGGCTGATCGACGAAATCCTGCTGGCGAGCCGGATCGAGGCGATCGGCGCGCTGTCGACGAGCGAAGAGGTCGATCTGCTCGCGCTCGCCGCCGAAGAATGCGCCCGCTATGAATGCGAACTCAAGGGCGAGCCGGTCGCAATCCGCGGCGATCCGCGCCTGCTGCGCCGGATGATCCGCAACCTCCTCGAAAACGCCGAGCGTCACGGCAAGCCGCCGGTGACCGTCCGCCTCCGCCGCGCAGGCAATGGCGCGGCGCTCGACGTGATCGATGCCGGGCCCGGCATTCCGCCGTCCCAGCGCGAGCAGGTGTTTGCGCCGTTCTACCGCCTCGCCGGCGATCCAAAGGGCGCCGGGCTCGGCCTGTCGCTGGTTCGCCAGATCGCCCGGCTGCATGGCGGGGATGCCGTGGCAGAGGCCACGTTTGAGGCGCCGAGCTGCTTCAGGGTCACCCTGCCGTTCGCCCGTCCGTCCCCGGGGGCGCCGGCATAGGCTTCGGAAGCCCTTGCCATCGCGCCGTCGACATGGTCGTGTTCGCGCCAGTTGGATCCGGCACGCGGCGTCGCAAGGAGACCATGCCTAGCCTTTTCCGCCTTCTCACGATCCTCGCCATCATCGCAGGCCTCGGCTATGCGGGCATGCTTGCGCTCACCACCCTGGTCGATCTCAAGCCGCGCGAGATCACCGTGACGGTTCCGCAGGACAAATTTGTGAAACAACGCTGACGAACGCGCATGACGCGGCCGGCGCCCTCGGCGGACAGGTTCATCGAGCTCTTCCTCGACATGATCGCGGCCGAGCGCGGCGCGGGCGTCAACACGCTGTCCGCTTACGCCCGCGACCTGCACGATCTATCGGCCTTCCTCAAGGAGGGCGGCGGCGCGGTCGCGACGGCGGGCAACGCCGATCTGCGCGCCTATCTCGGCCGGCTCGCCAAGCGCGGCTACAAGAGCAGTTCGGTCGCGCGGCGCCTCTCGGCGATCCGCCAGCTCTATCGCTTCCTCTATGCGGAGGGGCATCGCAAGGACGACCCCGCCGCCCCGATCGAAGGGCCCAAGCGCGGGCGCGCGCTGCCGAAGGTCTTGTCCGTCGTGGAAGTGGACCGGCTGCTCGGCGCGGCGCGCGAAGGCGCGGCCAAGCCGCCCAATACGCCGATGGAACGGCTGCGCGCGCTGCGCCTCGTCGCCTTGATCGAGGTGCTTTATGCGACCGGCCTGCGCGTATCCGAGCTGATCGCCCTGCCGTCTTCGGCCGCGCGGCGCGACGAGCGCATGCTGGTCGTGCGCGGCAAGGGCGGACGGGAGCGGCTCGTCATCCTCAACGAGGCGGCGAAAGCGGCGATGCGCGATTACGGCGCTGGTTTGGCGGAGGCGGGCAGGAAGAACGAATCGAAATGGCTGTTTCCTTCTTTCGGCGGGAGCGGACACATCACCCGTCAGCATGTCGCGCGCGAACTGAAGGGGCTCGCCGTCGCGGCCGGACTGCGGTCGGACAAAATGAGCCCGCACGTGCTGCGCCACGCCTTCGCCAGCCATCTCCTGCAGAACGGCGCCGACTTGCGCTCCGTCCAGACGCTGCTCGGCCACGCCGACATTTCAACGACGCAAATCTATACGCATGTGCTGGAGGAGCGCCTGAAGAGCCTCGTGCGCGACCTGCACCCGCTCGCGGACGAGTGA
>CAYGZV010000121.1:0-5371 GCA_964354425.1 uncultured Rhodoplanes sp.
ATATTGTCATAATATACGAAATCGGAAGGCTAGCCCCGACGGTCTACTCCGCGTCGGCGGGCGACCCCATGTTCGTCTGCCGCAACGCCTCGCCCACCGCCATGGCGCAGGCGACCGCCACATTGAGCGAGCGCAGGCTCGGCCGCATCGGGATCACGAGCCGCGCATCCGCCGCGCGACGCACCGCGTCCGGAACGCCGGACGACTCGCGCCCGAACAGCAGGATGTCATCGGGGCGGAAGCAATGCGCGAGATAGGGCGTGTCGCCGCCCGTGGTGAACAGGACGAGGCGCAGCGCTTGCGCCTGGCGCCAGACCTCGAAATGCGCCCAAGAGGCATGCCGGGTGAGGGCGACCTGGTCGAGATAGTCCATGCCGGCGCGCCGGAAGGCCCGGTCGGTGGTCGGAAAGCCGGCCGGCTCGATCAGATGGGCGTCGAGGCCAAGGCAGGCGGCAAGCCGCAGGATGGTCCCGGCGTTCTGCGGAATATCCGGTTCGAACAGCGCGATCCGCATGGTTGCCGGGTACTCCGATGCGACGCCATGCGCGGCCAGGGCAGGCCGGGCGCCGGTGGTATAAAATTAATATGACAGGCCGATGCTGCACCTGCGCAGCGGGCTTGCGCTCCCTCCGCAAGGGTGCCAATTAAACGCGCAGACAGTGCCGGCGCAGACCCGCCCTTGCCGCCGCCCTGCATGGTCCTACCCGCCCGGCCTTGCCGCCGGTTCGGCCCTCCTTGAGGTGAATTGACCCCAGGTGAACCCCGCTGAAAAAAGGGACTGACACCGTGAGCGACACAACTTTGCAAGCCGCGCCGACGCGCCGCGATTTCCTTTATATCGCGACCGGCGCAGTTGGGGCGATCGGCGTCGGCTTGACGCTCGTTCCGTTGATCGCGCAAATGAATCCGGATGCCTCGACGGTCGCCGCCGGCGCCCCCATCGAGGTCGATCTCGCCCCGATCGCCGAGGGGCAGGTGATCAAGGTGACGTGGCGTAGCAAACCGATCTTCATTTCGCACCGCACCAAACAGGAAGTGGAAGAGTCGATCGCCGTCCCGCTGAGCAGCCTGCCCGACCCGCAAACGGATCAGGAACGCACGAAGTCCGGCCATGAGCCCTGGCTGGTCGTGATCGGCATTTGCACGCATCTCGGCTGCATCCCGATCGCGGATCAGGGCGATTATGGCGGCTGGTTCTGCCCCTGCCACGGCTCCCATTACGACAATGCCGGTCGCATCCGCCGCGGCCCCGCCCCGACCAACCTCGCGATCCCGCCCTATCAGTTCGTGTCCGACACCAAAATCCAGATCGGCTGACAAAGCCATTTCGGATCGGTTGCGATCCGCAAAGAGACAACCAGAATGAGTGGACATTCGAGTTTCCAGCCGAAAAACCGGTTGATGAAATGGTTTGAGGCGCGGCTCCCGATCGTGAGCCTGATGTACGACTCCTTCGTAACCTATCCGACGCCGCGCAATCTGAATTTCCTGTGGACGTTCGGCGCGATTCTCTCGTTCTTTCTGATCATCCAGATCGTGACCGGGATCATCCTGGTCATGCATTTCACCCCGACCGTCGACATGGCGTTCAATTCCGTCGAGCACATCATGCGCGACGTGAATTACGGCTGGCTCTTGCGTTACGCGCACGCCAACGGCGCATCGATGTTCTTCGTCGCGGTCTACGTCCATATCTTCCGCGGCCTTTACTACGGATCGTACAAGGAGCCGCGCGAGATTTTGTGGATCATCGGCGTGATCATCTTCCTGATGATGATCGCGACCGGCTTTCTCGGCTATGTGCTGCCCTGGGGTCAGATGAGCTACTGGGCCGCGACGGTCATCACCAACCTGTTCTCGGCCTTCCCGATTGTCGGCGAGCCCATCGTCACCTGGCTGTGGGGCGGCTACGCGGTCGGCAATCCGACGCTGCAGCGCTTCTTCTCGCTGCACTATTTGCTGCCCTTCGTGATCGTCGGCCTTGTCGTCCTGCATGTCTGGGCGCTGCACGTCGTGGGACAGAACAACCCCGCCGGCGTCGAGCCGAAAAGCGACAGGGAAACGGTGCCGTTCACGCCCTACGCCACGATGAAGGACATGTTCTACTTCGTGGTCTTCCTGCTCCTGTTCGGCTATTTCGTCTTCTATATTCCTAACTATCTCGGCCATGCCGACAATTACATCCCGGCCAATCCGAGCGTCACGCCGGCCCATATCGTGCCGGAATGGTACTACCTTCCGTTCTACGCGATCCTGCGCGCGATCCCGAACAAGCTGCTGGGCGTGATCGCGCTGTTCGCCTCGATCGTGATCCTCGCCTTCCTGCCCTGGCTCGACACATCGAAGGTCAAATCGGCCACCTACCGGCCGATCTTCCGCCAGTTCTTCTGGATTTTCCTGGCCGTGTGCGTCGGGCTCGGCTGGCTCGGCGCCAAGCCGGCGGAAGGCGGCTATGTCATCGCCGCGCGCATCCTCACCGCCTGGTACTTCCTTCACTTCCTGATCATCCTGCCGGTGGTCGGGCTGATCGAGAAGCCGCGGCCGGTTCCCGCCTCGATCACCGACGCGGTGCTCAAAGGCAAGAAGGCGGGCCTCGCGGCCCTGATCTTTGGCGCGAGCGCGCTTTTCGGCCTGCTCGGGGCATCCTCGAGCGCGCGTGCGGCAGAGGGAGCGCCTGTCCCGTCCATGCAAAGATGGTCGTTCTCGGGGCCGTTCGGCACGTTCGACCGCGGGCAGTTGCAGCGGGGGTTGAAGGTCTATCGGGAGGTGTGTGCATCCTGTCACGGCCTGTCCATGATTGCTTTTCGCAATCTCGGCGAGCCGGGCGGCCCCGAATTCACGCCGGCGCAAGTCGCCGCAATCGCCGCCGAGTACCAGATCAAGGATGGCCCGAACGATCAGGGCGAGATGTTCGAGCGGCCGGGCCGGCCGGCGGACCGGTTCCCCTCGCCGTTTGCGAACACCGCGGCCGCACAAGCGGCCTTCGGCGGGGCGGCGCCGCCCGACCTCTCCGTGATGACCAAAGCGCGCACCTTCGAGCGCGGCTTCCCCTGGTTCCTGCTCGACATAGTGACGCAGTATCAAGAGACCGGCGCGGACTATATGGACGCCCTGCTGACCGGCTATGAGGAGCCGCCGGCCGGGTTCCAGCTTCCCGACGGCGCCGCTTACAACAAATACTTCCCCGGCCATTCCATCAGGATGCCGCCGCCGCTCAGCGACGGACAGGTCGAGTACACCGACGGCGCGCCGGCGACGCTCGCCCAATACGCCAAGGATGTGACGGCGTTCCTCGCCTGGGCTGCCGAACCGCATCTCGAGGCGCGCAAGCGCCTGGGCTTGCAGGTGATGATCTTCCTCTTGGTGCTCGCCGTCCTTCTCTATTTCACGAAGAAGCGCATCTGGCACACCGTCGAGGTTCCGCGCGAGCTGGCCCATGGCCAGGATCCGAAGGGGACGAGTCTTTAGGCCGCCGGGGCTTTGTCCGAGCCAGCCCCGCGCCCGGCGATGATGCCGACGATCTCCGCCTATATCATCGCCTTTAACGAGGCGGAGAAGATCGAAGCCGCCGTGTCCAGCGTCCTTTGGGCGGACGAGATCGTGCTGGCGGATTCGGGCAGCACGGACGCCACGGCGGAGATCGCGACGCGGCTCGGGGCGCGCGTCGTGCAAATCCCGTTCAACGGCTTCGGCGATCTGCGCAACCGCGCGGTGGACGCGTGCCGCGGCGACTGGATTTTCAGCCTGGACGCCGACGAGCGCTGCACCCGCCCGGTGCGCGATGAAGTGCTCGCTCTGCTCGCAGCCGGACCGGCGCACGACGCCTTTCTCGTACCCCGCCGCAATTTCATGATGGGACGCTGGGTGCGCGGCTCCGGCTGGTATCCGAACTACCGGCAGCCGCAGCTCTTCCGCAAAGGCGCGCTGCGCTATCGGCTGGAACCGGTGCACGAAGGCTATGACTTGCTGACCGCCCGCCCGCTTGGCCGCCTGCGCAATGATATCTGGCAATTCCCGTTCCGCAACCTGGCGGAGGTCGTCGAGAAGGTGAACCGCTATTCCTCGCTCGGCGCCGGCCGGATCAAGCGTGCGTCGATGTGGAGCGCGCTCGGCCATGCGAGCTGGGCCTTTCTCAAGCACTTCATCTTCAAGCGCGGCTTCTACGACGGGTGGGTCGGATTCGTTATCGCGTTCGGGAACTTCGAAGGCACGTTCTACCGCTACGCGAAGCGCTGCGAGCAGATGGCGGACTGGAAGCCGCCGCCTGCGGAGCGGATCACGCGCGACCAGCCGTGAGCTTCCGCCCCAGCCAGCGGGGGGACGGGTCGATTCGACAGGGCCGGACTGCGCCCACAGTCTTCATCCCGCGCGCAACCAAAACGCAAAGACTTGTTGAGTATTGGGATAAACTCTTACGCACAAATGCGGACATCAGCCGCGTTTTTCCGTGACCAAATTGCAACGGTTTTGCGTAACATGGGACAAACGCCCAAAAAGCAAGCAGTTGCTGTAGGATTCGTCTTCTCATTGCGGCGCCCATATGAGTTCATGTGAGACGATTTCTAAACGTCACGAAGACGGAGAGATCTTGGGGGTTCTGGCGGGCGCGTCCCTGAGCGCCGCGGTAAAAGATGGGGGCTGCTATGAAGAGAAAGTTCCTTGCAACGATGTTTGCCGTCGCATGTTCGGCGAGCACGGCTTTCGCGGCCGACATGATGGTGAAAGCGCCGGTCGCGCCGCCGCCTCCGGTGAGCCCGTGGGACATCGCATTCGGCGCGGGCGTCTACTCCGACTACATTTTCCGCGGCATCTCGCAATCCAATCACCGACCGGCGGTGAATGCGTATTTCGAGCCGCGCTATAATGTCAGCGACAACCTGCAGCTCTACGCCGGCGTCGGCGGCTGGAGCGTCGCTTTCGCGAACCGCGCCTCGGCGGAAATCGACCTCTACGGCGGCATCCGTCCGATCTTCGGCAAACTCGCCTTCGATTTCGGCGTCTGGTACTACTACTATCCGGGCGGCCAGTGCTTCAACGGCAATGTCGACTTCTTCGGGAACACCTTCGGCACCGACTGCGCGCTCAACGGCAGCCTGCCGGTCAGCTTCAACGTCATCAAGAAAGACCTGAGCTTCATCGAGTATTTTGGCAAGGTCGCGTGGACGCCGACCGACACTTTCGCCATCGGCGGCGCGGTTTACTACAATCCCGACTATCTGCAGTTCGGCACCGACGGGCTCTTCGCGTCCGGCAACCTCAAGCTGACCGCGCCGAGCTCCTGGATGCCTGCGGGGACGGGCCTGTACGTGTCGGGTGAGGTCGGCCGCTACTGGTTCGGCACCACCGACTCGTTCTACTGCACGGCCGGCGC
>CAYGZV010000121.1:5471-7557 GCA_964354425.1 uncultured Rhodoplanes sp.
TTATCCCTTCGGCGTGCCGCTGCCCGACTACACCACCTGGAACGTCGGCGTCGGCCTGACCTGGAGCGTGTTCACGGTCGACGTCCGCTACTACGACACCAACCTGAGCGAAGGCGACTGCAACGTTCTGACCAGCGACTTCAACGCCACGTTCAACCCGGGCAATATCAGCGCGATCAATCCGGGCGGCTTCGGCTCGAAGTGGTGCGGCCAGACCTTCGTCGTCTCCCTCAAGGCCGACCTGACCTACGGCGGCAATATCAAGTAAGTCAGGCCAGCGACTCTGCTTCAAGACGGCGGCTTCTCGCGAAGCCGCCGTCTTCTTTTGGCGGCCCTCTTCAGCCCGGCGTCGGCGCGACGGCGGGCGCGAACGCATCCTCCCGCAGGCGATAGCGCGCGCCCACGCGCTCGAGCACGAAGGCGCGGGCGTGAAAGGCGCGCAGCGTCGAGCGATGGCCGATCGAGATGATGGCGGAGTCCGGCAGCCGTTCGTGCAGGAGACGATACAGCGCGGCCTCGGACGGCTCGTCGAGCGAGGCGGTCGCCTCATCGAGGAACAGGTAGTCCGGCGCGTGCAGGATGGCGCGGGCGATCGCCACGCGCTGCTGCTCGCCGAGCGACAGCATGCGGCTCCAGTGCGCCTCCTCGTCGAGCCGCCCGGCGAGCGCGCCGAGCCCGACCGCATCGAGGACGGCGCGCACTTTGGCCGCGGAGAAACGGTCGGGCGCTGCGGGATAGCTGACGGCGGCGATCAGCGAGCCGATCGGAAGATAGGGCCGCTGCGGGATCACCATCACGCTCTTGTCCGCGGGAACGGCGATCGCGGCCGTCCCGAACGGCCATACGCCGGAGATCGCGCGGAACAGCGTCGACTTGCCGGCGCCCGAAGGCCCGTTCACGAGCACGCGGTCGCCGCCGCCGAACCTGACATTCTCGGCGACGACAAGCGGCGCGCCGTCCGGCAGACGCACGTCGAGCGACGCGACCTCCACCCCGGACAGCCCCTCTCGCGGCTCAAGCTTGATCGCGCCCGGCGCGTCCGCGAGCGCGCGCCCCCCGGCGATCGCCGCTTCGAAGCCGGCCAGGCGATCGATGACCGCACGCCATTCGGCGATCTGGCGATAGGAGGTCACGAAGAACGACAGCGCCTGCTGCACGCTGCCGAATGCGGCTGCGGTCT
The DNA here is from genome assembly GCA_964354425.1 of uncultured Rhodoplanes sp. Lineage (GTDB taxonomy): Bacteria > Pseudomonadota > Alphaproteobacteria > Rhizobiales > Xanthobacteraceae > Rhodoplanes. The sequence goes on from CAYGZV010000121.1 coordinate 6,652, forward strand.
GCATCAGTCCGCCCAGATTCATCGCGCCGGCGAAATAGGCCGGACTGGCCACCACGACCGGAAAAACCGTAGACACCTGACTGTAGCCGGCGGTGAAGAAGCTGAGCTTCTTCTGGCGCGACATGATGCTGAACCAGTTCCGCATCACCGCGCCGAAGCGGTCGAGCAGGCGGTTGCGCTCGGCCGCATCGCCGGCCAGGAGCGCGATCTGCTCTCCGTGTTCGCGCACGCGCACGAGGTCGAAGCGGAAGTCCGCCTCGAACCGCTGCTGCTGGAAATTGAGGCCGATCAGCGGGCGCCCGATCAGATGAACGGCGAAGGTGCCGAGCACGGCGTAGAGCAGGGCGGCCCATACGAGATAGCCGGGGATCGCCCAGACGCCGCCGAACAGGTGCAACGGCGCCTGCGCCGACAACGTCCACAAGATCACGACGAAGGAGCCGAGCGTCACCGTCGAGCTCAAGAGGCCGATGCCGATCTCCAGCGTCTTTTCGATGAACAGCCGAATGTCCTCGGCAATGCGCTGATCCGGATTGTCCGCCGCATCGCCCATGAGCTGCATGCGATAATGATTGCCGGCATCGAGCCAGCGGTCGAGATAGCGCGCGGTCATGAAGCGCCGCCAGCGGATCTGCAGCCATTGATTGAGGTAGAGCTGGTACACGGCGAGAACAATGTAGATCGCCGCGAGCACGCAGAAATAGGCGAGCTCGGAGACGAAGGCGTCCCAGCTGCGATCCTGCACGGCCGTGTAAAACCGGTTGTTCCATTGATTGACGAGCACGGTGATCGCCACACTGCCGAACTCGATGCCGATAACGGCGGCCAGCAGCAGGCGGCCGGGCCAGCGGTCCTCCGAACGGAAATAGGGCGAGGCAAGCCGCCAGATGGTGACGAGCGTGGCGA
>CAYGZV010000122.1:0-7554 GCA_964354425.1 uncultured Rhodoplanes sp.
CCGTCCGCAACAAGAGAGCAGCCGGCGACCGACTGCGGAAGTTTCCATGCGACGTGGTTTTGCCCCCTGGGCCAATCCGAACGCCAATCCCGTCGTGCGTTTCGACGCCGTGACCAAGCGATTTGCGGATACGCTCGCCGTCGAGGATCTCAGCCTCGACATTTACGAGGGCGAGTTCTTCGCCCTGCTCGGGCCGTCGGGCTGCGGCAAGACCACGCTTCTGCGCATGCTCGCGGGATTCGAGCGGCCCGACAAGGGCCGCATCCTGCTCGCCGGCGAAGACATTGTCGACGTTCCGCCCTATCGGCGGCCGGTCAATATGATGTTCCAGAACTATGCGCTGTTTCCGCATCTCAGCGTGTTCAACAATATCGCGTTCGGGCTCAAGCAGGACCGGCTGCCCAAAGCCGAAATCGCCGAGCAGGTGGGCAGGATGCTGCAGCTTGTGCGGCTCGAAGGGCTCGCCGACCGCAAGCCGCACCAGCTCTCGGGCGGCGAGCGCCAGCGCGTCGCGCTCGCCCGGTCGCTGGCGAAACGCCCGAAGGTTCTCCTGCTCGACGAGCCGCTCGCGGCGCTCGACAAGAAACTGCGCGAGGAAACGCAGTTCGAGCTGATGGAGCTGCAATCGCGGCTCGGCACCACGTTCGTGATCGTCACCCACGACCAGGAGGAGGCGATGACGGTTGCGCACCGGATCGCGGTCATGAACCGCGGACACATCGCCCAGGTCGGCACGCCGCCGCAGATCTACGAGCAGCCGAACTCGCGCTGGGTGGCCGAGTTCGTTGGCGAGGTGAACCTGATCGAGGGGATGTTGGCGGCCAGCGCGGACGGCGTCGTGCTCGAAGACGCGCAGGGACGCCGCTTCCGCGCCGGCGCGAGCGCGCAGGCGAAAGCGGGCGCGCATGCCGCCTTCGCGGTGCGGCCGGAGAAACTCAAGCTTGCCCTGAAGCCGCCGGCGGACGCCCTCAACACCGTATCCGGACGCGTCGTCGATATCGGCTATCTCGGCGACATCTCGGTTTACAAGGTGCGGCTCGACGACGGCGCCACCACCATGAAAGCCTCGGTGACCAACGCCGCACGGCTCGCCGAGCGCCCGATCGGCTGGGAAGATCGGGTGTGGCTCTCCTTCGCGCCGGAAGCCGCCGTTCTGCTGACCGGCTGACGCCTGCTCCGATTAGTCGACGAGGATGATGAAGGTCGCAGTTCCGTCACTGGTTCTCCCCTCCCTTGCGGGACAAGCGGACGCAGCCGCGCCGTTCGGCCGGCAATCGCCTGAGGCGCCATGATGCGATCGAGGACCCCCGCGAGCCGATCGAGACAATGGCTGATCGCTGCTTTGCCCTATCTTTGGCTGATCGCGTTCTTCCTCGCGCCCTTCCTGATCGTGCTGAAGATCAGCCTGTCGCAGACGGCGATCGCGCAGCCGCCTTACACGCCCGTGCTCGATCTTGCCGCCGGATGGGCGGGACTCCGCGCCTTCCTGGAAGAGCTGTCGCTTGCGACCTACGCCCTGCTCGTCGGCGACGACATCTACCTCTTTTCCTATCTCAAGAGCCTGCAAGTCGCGGCGCTGTCGACGCTCGTTCTCGTCGTGATCGGGCTGCCGATCGCCTACGGCATGGCGCGCGCGCCGGGCCGCGCCCAGCCTATTCTCCTCGTCTTGATGATCCTTCCCTTCTGGACCTCGTTCCTGATCCGCGTCTATGCCTGGATCAACATCCTGCAGCGCGACGGCCTTCTCAATGACGCGCTGCTGGCGCTGGGGCTCATCGCGCAGCCGGTCGCCTGGCTTGCGAGCGATACCGCCGTCTATATCGGCATCATCTATTCCTACCTGCCTTTCATGGTGTTGCCGCTCTACGCCAATTTCCAGAAGCTCGACGAAAGCCTGCTCGAAGCGGCGGCCGATCTCGGCTGTCCGCGCTGGAAAACCTTCTTTGTCGTGACGCTGCCGCTCATCTTGCCGGGCCTCGCCGCCGGCGCGCTGCTCTGCTTCATCCCGATCATCGGCGAGTTCGTCATTCCGGATCTCCTTGGCGGCTCGCAAACGCTGATGATCGGACAGACGCTGTGGACGGAGTTCTTCGCCAATCGCGACTGGCCGGTCGCCGCGGCGATCGCGGTCGTGCTGCTCGCCTTGCTCGTCGTTCCGATGGCCTACTACGAGAACATCCAATCGCGTCAGATCGAGGAGGGCTGACCGTGGGGCGCCGGTTCTCGTCGTTCAATCTGGTCTCGGTCGCGCTCGGAATGGCCTTCCTCTATCTGCCGATCGTCATCCTCGTCATCTATTCGTTCAACGACTCGCGGCTGGTGACGGTGTGGGGCGGCTGGTCGCTGCGCTGGTACGCGGCGCTGCTCGATGACGGCGCGCTGCAGGAGGCGACGGCCAATTCCCTCCTGATCGCGTTCGCATCGGCGAGCGCCGCAACCGTGCTCGGGACTCTCGCCGCGCTCGCGCTGACGAGGCTCGGCCGATTCCGCGGCCGGCTTCCCTTCGTCGCAATGCTCTATGCGCCCCTGGTCATGCCGGAGGTGATCACCGGGCTTTCGCTCCTCCTGTTTTTCGTCGCCATCAATCTCGACCGGGGTTTCCTGACCATCGCCATCGCCCATACGACGCTGACTTTGTGCTTCGTCGCCGTCGTCGTGCAATCGCGTCTGGTGGGGTTCGACCGCACCCTGGAAGAGGCGGCGATGGATCTCGGCTGTCCGCCCGTCCGCACGTTTCTCACCGTCACGGTTCCGGCGATCGCGCCGGCCATCGCTGCGGGATTCCTGCTCGCCTTCTCGCTCTCGCTGGACGATCTCGTGATCGCAAGCTTCACCACCGGGCCGGGCGCGACGACGCTGCCGATCCGCATCTATTCGGACGTGCGCCTCGGGGTGAAGCCGGAGATCAACGCCGTGTGCACGATCTTCGTCGCCGTCATCGCGCTCGTGGTGATCGCCGCGTCGGTCCTGACGCGCCGCGCGGAGCGGCGACAGCGCGCCTCCGCGAGCTGACGGCTTGGCGGCGTTCGGGAGAAGGACGGGACGAGAAGCAATACGCCCGGCTTGTCTTAAGGTCAGTCGCTGCTCTGGTCGCGCGGACGAATGATGGAGACGATGAACCAGAGCGGGACGATCACGACGAGGCCGAGGACGAGATTGGGCAGCGCCCAGGCCACCCCCTGGCGCATCAGCTCGCCGACCCGCTCGGGAGAAACGCCGAATTCGGCGGCCAGCGCCTCGATCGTGATGCCGAAATGCGTGAGAATCGTCCCGACGATCAGCGCAGCGACGACGATCTTCACCAGCGTGTGTAGAAGCCTCAACATGCGGTCCGCGTTCCCGGCTCCGTCGTGCGGCTGATTCGTCGCCCGCAATCATAGTACAGAACGCGGTTTTCAACATTTACGGCGGAGAACATGCCCCGACGTCGCGCCCACCGGCACGGCCGATCGGCCGGAATTCAGCGCGACGGCGGATCGCCACTCGCGGCGTCGTCCTCGGGGGGCGGCTCGAAGGGGATTGGCATGGGCCCATCGGTGCGCGGCGTGGGCGCTGCGCGCTCCCCGATCAGGCGATCGATCGCGGACCGCACGCCGTCCCGGGCGCGCTGGTCGATGACGGCGTCGAGCAGCGGCGCGGCGGCGCCCGAGCGGCGGATCAGGGCCTGGGTGTCGGGCAGCATGATCGGATCGTCCCAACTCCCCTGCACGAAGAAGGGCAGTTCGAAGGCGGGCGGCGCCTCGCCGCCGTTGTGCAGGCTGGCCGTTCCGGTGATGTCGAGATCGCGGGCCGGAATGGAGGCGCTGCCGCCGAGCGCGAGGCGGACATTGGCCCCCTCGAAGCGGCCTTCCTCGAGACTGGCCGTGCCCTGTGAAATCCGGAGCGCGATGGTCAGTGAGTCGAACGCCGTGCGCCCGCTACGGAAATCGGCGCTGCCGGCGAGCGGCCGCCGTTCCAGCCGGCGCAGGAGCTGCTCGACATTGAAGCCCGTCAGCGCCCCCCGGCTCGCGGCCAAGGTCGCGCTGCCGTTCAGCGTCCGGGTCAGGGCCAGCACGCTGTCGCCCAGGGCGTCGACCTCCAACGACAGATCGCCCTTGCCCTCGAGCCGACGAAAACCGAAGAGATCGGCGAGACAGGTGTCGAGATCGACATTGGCGAGATGCACCTGCGAGCGCAGATGGGCGCCCTCGTTCGTCTTGGCGATGGCCAAGGAGCCGTTGATCACGCCGTTGAAGCCCTGCGATTCGCCGACGGTGACCACGAGCCGCCGGTTGCTCAGCGTCGCGGCGGCGGCGGTGCGTCCCAGCCGGCTCTGCGCAGCGATGACGCGGGCCGCGGAAACGCGAAGATCAAAGTCGATATCGTCGAACCAGTCGAGTGCGATCGGCTTGCGATTCCAGGCTCGCGCGTCGGCGGCGAGCAGGCGCATGGCGGAGGCGTAGGGCGTCAGGTCGAGCGTGTCGACAGCGAGCGTCCCCTGCAGCGTCCGCCGCCCGCCCATGGCATAGCTCAGGACGCCTTCGGCGACGTTCCCGTCGAGCTCGATATTGAGATTCGACAGGGCGATATTGCCGCCGACCACGTTGGTGCGCGCCTTGAGCGAAAAGCGCCCGAGCCCGCTCCCCGGCATCGGCTTGCCCGAGACCCAGCGCAGCGCGCTGCGCAGCGAGGCCGCGTCGGCGGCGAGCGTGCCGTCGATCTTCACGCTCGGCAGATAGCTCATCGAGCCGTCGAAGGCGAGCTTCACCGGCGCGCCGGCGACGCGCAGCTTGAGCCCCGAAACATCGCCGGCGAGCGCCGCCGGGAAGTCGGCGATCGTGAGCCCGATATCGAGCGGTTCGTCGCGCCAGGCGACGCGGCCGGTCGCTGCGAAGCCCCTCGCGATCGACGGCCAAGCGAGCGACAGTTCGACCCGCTCCAGCGTTTCGGTCCAACCGCGCGCGCCGTCTTCGACCACCACGACGCCGTCGGCGATGCGGATCTCGGAAAACGACAGCGTCTGCGCACTCGCCCGGTCGCCCGCCCGCACGGTCCGCGCGAGCGTTTCGACCAGAGGCGACCAGTTGGAATGGCCCTCGCGATCGATGCTGAGCGTGATGCGCGGATTTTCGAGAGCGACATCGGCTATGTCGAAGCGCCCCATCAGCAGCGGGAGCCAGCGAACATGAGCGACCATGCGCTCGACCGTGAGCGGAGGGTCGCGGCCCTCGGGCCCCGCCAGCACGACGTCGCCGAGCGTCACGCGCGGCGAGGGAAAGACGGACAGCGAAACGGGACCGCGCACCGCCGGCTCGAAGCCGGTCGCCGCCTTGATCTCCGCCTTGACCGCATCGCTCGCGGCGTCGGCCGAGATCAGATAGGAGGCGACGGCGAGCACGAAAAGGCCCACGCCGGCGAAGGCGCCGACGGCAACTCCAAGCCGTTTGAAACCGGTGGGAGCGCTCACGCAATGGTCCGTTTCGGCTGGCGCCGGAGTACTTTATGTTCCAGCAAAGGGCGGCGGAAGTTGCGCGCGCTCTGTGACGCTTTCGTGGCCGGGAATTTGACCCCGCGGGGCCACCTGTGTGGTGCAAGAACACACGAAATGCTATTGCGCGACCATGGAGGAGGGTTTGTCATGGCTGAGGTCCCGTTGTGGATTCCATCGCCCGAGCGGGTCGCGGGCAGCCAGATCATGCGCTTCATCGCCGAGGTCAACCGGCGGCATGGACTCGAGCTGCGGACCTATCGCGACCTGCATGCCTGGTCGGTGACGCAGCGCGCCGCGTTCTGGGATCTCGTTTGGGAGTTCGGCGACGTGATCGGCGATAAGGGCGCGCGCCTGGTGGTCGATCCCGAGCGGATGCCCGGCGCGACGTTCTATCCCGACGCCAGACTCAATTTCGCGGAAAACCTGCTCCGCCGCGCCGACGACGCCCCCGCCCTCATCTTCCGCGGCGAGGACAAGGTCGACCGCACGCTCAGTTGGGCGGAGCTGCAGGCGCTCGTCTCCCGGCTGCAGCAGGCGATGAAGGCGTCCGGGGTCGGCGTCGGCGACCGGGTCGCGGCCATGTTGCCTAACATTCCGGAAGCGATCGCCGCGATGCTCGCCGCCACCTCGCTCGGGGCGATCTGGTCGTCCTGCTCGCCTGATTTCGGCGAGCGCGGGGTGCTCGACCGCTTCGGGCAGATCGAGCCGAAGCTCTTCATCACCGCCGACGGCTACTGGTACAACGGCAAGGCGGTGCGCATCCTCGACAAGCTCAAGGAGATCGTGCCGCAGCTCGGCTCGGCCGCGACCGTGGTGGTCGCGCCCTATCTCGGGGACGCCGAGGCGGTCGCGAAAGAACTGCCGCGCGCGGTCCCGCTCGACGGCTATCTGCAACCGTTCGCGCCCCGCCCGATCGTCTACGAGCGCCTGCCGTTCGATCATCCGGTGTATATTCTCTATTCTTCCGGCACCACCGGCGTTCCCAAATGCATCGTGCACGGGGCCGGCGGCACGCTTCTGCAGCATATCAAGGAGCATCAGCTCCAGTGCGACCTGCGCGCCGGCGAGCGGCTGTTCTACTTCACCACGCTCGGCTGGATGATGTGGAACTGGCTCGCCTCGGGGCTCGCGAGCGAAGCGACCTTGCTTCTCTATGACGGCTCGCCCTTCGCGCCGAAGCCGGCCGTGCTGTGGAACTTCGCCCAGGACGCGCGGATGAACGTGTTCGGGACGTCGGCGAAATATATCGACGGCTGCGCCAAAGCAGACCTCGCGCCGGCGAAGACGCATGATCTCTCCGCCCTCCGGCTCATCACCTCGACCGGCTCGCCGCTTGCCCCCGAAAGCTTCGAATATGTCTATCGGGCGATCAAGAAGGACCTGCATCTCGCCTCGATCTCCGGCGGCACCGACATCATCTCCTGCTTCGTGCTGGGCGACCCGACCTCGCCGGTGTGGAAAGGCGAGATCCAGGCCGCAGGACTCGGCATGGCGGTCGACGTGTATTCCGAAACCGGAAAGCCGCTGCGCGGGGAGAAGGGCGAACTTGTCTGCACGAAGCCGTTCGTCTCGATGCCCGTGATGTTCTGGAACGACCCGGACGGCAGGAAATATCGTGCGGCCTATTTCGAGAAATTCCCCAATGTATGGGCGCATGGCGATTTCGCCGAATGGACGGAGCACGGCGGGATCATCATTCACGGCCGCTCCGACGCCACCCTGAACCCCGCCGGCGTGCGCATCGGCACGGCGGAAATCTATGCGCAGGTGGAGCAGATTCCCGAGGTGGTGGAAGCGATCTGCATCGGCCAGGATTGGGACCACGATGTGCGGGTGGTGCTGTTCGTCAGGCTGCGCGAGGGCGTAAACCTCGACGCCGCGCTCAGGGAGCGCATCAGCCGGCAGATCCGCACCGGCGCGAGCCCGCGCCACGTGCCGGCCAAGATCGTTCAGGTCAGCGATATCCCGCGCACCCGCTCGGGCAAGATCACCGAGATCGCCGTGCGCGACGTGGTGCACGGCCGCCCCGTGAAGAACACCGAAGCGCTCGCCAATCCGGAGGCGCTCGCCATGTACGAAAACGT
>CAYGZV010000123.1:0-7553 GCA_964354425.1 uncultured Rhodoplanes sp.
TGCGTGGTGGGCCCGGCAGGACTCGAACCTGCAACCAAGCGGTTATGAGCTGCTATTCTAGCCCTGACCACGTACTCCCAAGCCAGCACGACTTGGCGGGTGGTAAAGTCACGCCCCTCGGTGGCTAAGGTCAAGGTCTGGTGCGTTAAAGAGCAGGTTAAGGTGGTTGCGAGCCCCGCAACAAAGAAAACGCCGCAGCCACGGGTATGTGCATGGCGTGTGCACGGAGCTTCTTAAGCGAACCTAAATTTGATGCTATATTTACCTAAATATCTGATTTAAATGGTGCCGCAAGAGGGATTCGAACCCCCGACCCCATCATTACGAATGATGTGCTCTACCAGCTGAGCTATTGCGGCATTCAGGACCGGCGGCTCGCGCGAGCCGCGGTTGCCCGAAGGCGGCCGGGATCGCCGGCAGCGCCGCTGTTCATATACCGACGGCAGGGAATGACGGCAAGCCGGGCCTGAGCGCGCGGTACGGCGTCATGCTCCCGCGCGTTCTGCTGCGGCGAGGCGAATGTGCGCGGCGGGGAGACTCAATCCGGCAGCCGGTGCAGCACTTCGAGGCTCCACCACAGGAAATACGCGCCGAACGCCATGCCGATCACGATCTTGAGCAGCTGGATGATCCATTCACCTCTGGACATCGTCGCCAACCGGGAGAGCACGCCGCAGACGCGGGCCGCGCAAGAAAGGCCCCAGCGCGGAGCGCGGCCGGGGCAAGGGAGGAGGAAGGGGCCGATCGGGCCCGAACCCGACTGGCGAATTAGTATCAAGCGCGCGCCTGCGTCGCCACAGCCGCGTTCCCCTCATCAACAGGACGTCGCGGCGCGCGGAGTGGGAGCGGGCCGACCCGTGCGACGGCGCGCCCGGACGTTGCGCGGCGACAATGCCCCCACTGACGCCGGCGATCGAACGGGACAAAGGCCCCGGGCAGACGCCCGGGGCCTTCGCGCGACGGGAGCGCGGCGCTAAACTTTCGCCCGTGACATCACCAGAACTTGTAGTTCAATCCGAGCTTGAGCAGATGGAGGCGCTGCCGGTTGTCAACCGACACCTGTCCGGGAATCGTATTGAAAAAGTAATCCTGCGACCCGAAGTCGTCGTAGTTGTATTCGAGCTTCGCGGTCAGGATCGGCGCGATCATGTACTCGATGCCGGCGCCCAGGACGATGCCGAACCGGGTGTCGCCGATGGTCTGTGGAATCACCACCGCGCTCGGCAGCAGCGTGTGCTCCTCGTCGGCCCAGGCCGCCGCGACCTTGACGTAGATAAGCGCCTTGTCGGCGACGAGGCCGACCCGCGCGCCGGCCGTGGCGATCGAGTCGATCTGGCTGCGCAGCTGCGCGGGCGCGCCGAGCACGGCGAGATTGGCCGGAGCGCCGTTGCCTTCGAGGTCCGTCCAGGACCAGGTCCCCTCCGCGCCGATCACGACGGGCCCGCTCTGGAAATCGCATCCGAGCTGCGCCCCGGTGACCCACCCGGAGGTTGGGTAGGAGACGTTGTCCTGGACCAGCCGGTCCGACCACCACTTGTCGCCCCAGCCTGCGCCGGCATGAATGCCGACATAGCAGCCGGTCCAGTTCACCGCCGGCGGCGGGGCGACCACGGGTCGCGCGATAAGGTCGGCCGCGTGTCCGGCGCTTGGCAGAGCCAGAACCGACAGGGCGGCGCAACTCATCAAGAACTTTTTCATAGCATCCCCCTATCCATCAGATCAGAATTTGTAGGTCAGGCCGCCGCCGACCAGCCAAGGGTCGAGATTGACCTTGCCGAGCGATGGCAATGGCGCTCCCCCGCCCACGCTGATTGCGCCGCTCCAGTCCGGACGCAGCCACAGCTTCTTGACGTCGACATTCACGCCGACATTCTTGGTCAGCATGTAGTCGAAGCCGATCTGGGCCGCCGGGGCGAACGCGTTCTTCACGTCGAGATCGGTGACCGTGAGGCTCGCTCCGAGCGGCGCCGTCAGCGGCACAACGGCCGGGGCATTGGCTCCCGAGGTGTTGAAGAACACCGTGTAGTTCACGCCGCCGCCGATATAGGGCTTGAACGCGCCGAAATTCGTGAAGTGGTACTGCAGCGTGAGCGTCGGCGGCAGCAGCCAGGTCTCGCCGATGTCGAGCCCGCTCAGCACGCCCTGCCCGGTGACCTTGTGCGGCGTGACGCCGAGGATCAGCTCGAGCGCGATATTCGGCGTGAAGAAATAGCTGATGTCGATCTCCGGAATGACGGTCTTGCTCACCGCAAGGACGTCGCCCGGGACGGGGTTTGCGATTGGAACGCTCGGAATGTCCACCGTGCCGCTGTCGCGCGGAAGGACGCCCACCGCGCGGATGCGGATCATCCAGGGATTCCAAACGTCGACCACGGGCGGCGGGGCCCTGTAGACCGGAATGTCGGCCGCCGACGCCGGCGCCGAGGAGAATGCCGCGAACGCGACGCTCGCGAGGAGTAAGGCTTTTGTTGCGCGTGCCATGTGAGCCCCCATTAGCAATGCTTATCACGCAAAGCACTGAGTTATCAGTAGCTTAGGTAGCACGGGGGTAGGCGAGCGTGTACACTCTTCGGGCCGCGGGAGGAATGGTGATTAGACTTACATTACGCGTTCCGCCGCAGGCTGTCGCAAATAAGCAACAAGTTCACGACCCGCGGTAGACACTTTCGCGCCCTGCTGCGCCGCTATGTTCCGCCGGGCGATCGGCGGCGGCGCTCCGCCTTCAGCCGAGCGCTTTCCTTGCGGCGGAGCACAGCTCACGCCCATTCGGCATGCGCCTCGGCGGTGAGGTCGACCGTGCTCTTTACATTGATGTCGTCGAAATGCGCATCGAGAAACCGCCGCGCCGCCTGCGCGCCGCGGGTGCGCATCAACGCGAAGAAATCATAGTCGTTGGAGAGCTTGGTATCGGCCGAGTAGTTCTGGCCGGCCCCGTCGAGCACGATCCGGTGCAGCTTGACGCGGCGGTACTGCCCGGGGCCGGTCCCGTGCGGCAGCCGCTCCTGCTCGATCAGGCGGGCGACGAACTCGATGGCGCGATATTCCGACAGCAGCGAGGAGTTGAACGTGATTTCGTTCACCCTGTTCATGATCTCGCGCGAAGACGTCGGCGTCAGCTTGCGCTCGAGAGGATTGAGCTGGACGAGCAGCACGTCCTCGGTGGCGGTGGTGTGGAAGAACGGAAAGATCGCCGGATTGCCGAGATAGCCGCCGTCCCAATACGGCACGCCGTCGATCTCGACCGCGCGGAACAGGAACGGCAGGCAGGCGGAAGCCATCACCACGTCAGCGGTGATCTTGTCGCGCGAAAACACGCGCAGCCGTCCGGTATGGACATTGGTCGCCGAGATGAAGAGCTGCAAATCCCTGCACCCGCGCACCGCCTCGAAATCGACGAAGCGCTCGATCAGGGTTTTCAGCGGATTGATGTTAAGCGGGTTAAGCGTATACGGCGAGAAATAGCGCGACAGCGCGTTGAACCACAGCTGCATCGGCGATTTCTCCAGCGGCAGGAAGGTGAACAGCCGCTCGATCACCGCCCGCTGCAGCGCCGGCAGCGAGCCGCCCACGCTCGCCGCGCGCCAGAACTCGGCGAGGCGCTTCTGCGCCTCCTGGGGTCCGCCGCGCGCGAGTCCGTCGGCGAGCAGCACCGCATTCACCGCCCCCGCCGAGGTTCCGGATATCCCTTCGACCTGCAGCCGCCCGTCGGCGAGCAGATGATCGAGCACGCCCCAGGTGAAGGCGCCGTGTGCGCCGCCGCCCTGCAGCGCGAGATTGATCAGCTTCTTCGGGCTGCCGGGCGATGGCGGGTCAACCGACTGCGGGTCCGCCGACGCTCGGTCGCGCCTGCCCGAAACGATCCGGCGCAGCAGCTTTTTCATGGCGGTGCGATCGGGCTGGGGCTCAAGTCGACGGCGCGGCCTACTGCGCGGTGAAGCCGCCGTCGATCGAAATATTCGCGCCGGTGACCGGGGCGGCGGCGTCGGAGCAAAGATAAAGCGCGAGCGCCGCAACCTGTTCGACCGTGACGAACTGCTTGGTCGGCTGCGCCGCGAGCAGCACCTCGATCACCTGCTCCCGGCTCATATTGCGCGTCTTCATCTGATCGGGGATCTGCTTCTCGACAAGCGGCGTCCAAACATAGCCGGGGCTGATGCAGTTGATCGTGACTCCGCAGGTCGCAAGTTCGAGCGCGACCACTTTGGCGAAGCCCGCGAGCCCGTGCTTCGCCGACACATAGGCGGCCTTGAACGGAGAGGCGACGAGCGAATGGGCGGAGGCGATGTTGATGATGCGGCCCCATTTGCGCGCCTTCATGCCGGGCACCGCCGCGCGCACGGTATGGAACGTCGAGGAGAGATTGATCGCGATGATCTGATCCCACTTGTCGACGGGGAATTCCTCGACCGGCGCGACATGCTGGATGCCCGCATTATTGACGAGGATGTCGACGGCGCCGAGCGCCCCTGCGGCCATCTTCATCATGTCGGCGATCTCGGCGGGCTTCGTCAGGTCGGCGGGCGAATAGAGCGCCTTGACCTTGCATTCGCGCTCGATGCGGGCGCGCTCGGCCTCGATCTCGGCCTTGTCGCCGAATCCGTTCAGCACGACATGGACGCCCTCCTTGGCGAAGGCGCGGGCGATTCCGAGCCCGATCCCTGAGGTCGATCCGGTGACGACGGCGGCTTTTCCGTTCAGCATGGGGGGCGTCCATCGATGACGGGGAGGGTCAGCGGCGCAAGCTTGCCGCCTTCGATTTTGCAACGCAACATCTATTGAACGCAGAACTGTCGGGCATGATCCCATTGTTCCGTGATGTTTCTCCCCTGGCAAGGCCTTGAAACCGCCGAATGAGCCGATAAGACAGTGCGATGCGCGCAAACTTCCCCTCGCCCGACCACGACCACGCCCGCTGCAGCGCCGAGGTCCTGTCGCACGCGGAGACGCTGTGCCGCGAACGCAAGCAGCGGCTGACCCCCATGCGGCGGCAGGTCCTCAACGCGCTCGCGGCGAGCCACCGGCCGATCGGCGCGTACGAAATCATGGACCTCGTCGCCGTGGACGGGGCGCGGCCGGCGCCGATCACGGTGTATCGCGCCCTCGACTTCCTGATCGAGCAGGGCCTCGTCCATCGCATCGAGAGCCGCAACGCATTTCTCGCCTGCGCCCGCCGGCACGCGAGCGGCGCCGTGGTCGCCTTCCTCATCTGCGAGAAATGCGGCGCGGTCGGCGAAGCGCCGGCAGGCCCGATCATGCAGACGATCGGCGCGGCCGCGAAGTCGATGGGGTTCACGCCGACCATGTCGGTGATCGAGGTCGCCGGCCTGTGCGCGCATTGCCAGAGCGAATGAACTGGCTCAAATTGTCGTTTCCCGCCATTCCGGGGCGCAGCGCAGCGGCGATCCCGGAATCCATACACACAGACCGGGGTCATTCCGGACAGCCGAGCTTTGCTCGGCGTCCGGAATGACCGAGCGCATTGAACCCCCATGACGGAGCCCGCGTGAGCAACCCCCGCGCGACCGACCCGGTTGCTCGCCCGCTCGATGCGCTCGCCGCGGCGCTCGTCGTCGCGCTGTGCCTGAGCTGGGGGCTGAACCAGGTCGCGATCAAGCTGACCTTGCCCGACATCCCGCCGCTGATCCAGGCGACGATCCGCTCGGCGGGCGCGCTTCTCGTCATCATGCTGTGGTCGGCCGCCCGCCGCGTGCCGCTGTTGAAGCGCGACGGCACGCTGCTGCCCGGCGTCGCCGCCGGCGTCCTGTTCGGCCTGGAATTCGTGCTGATCTATCGCGGCCTCAACCTGAGCACGGCGAGCCGCGCCTCGATCTTCATCTACACCGCGCCCTTCTTCGTCGCGCTCGGCGGCACGTTCTTTCTGCCGGGAGAACGGCTCGGCCTCTGGCAATGGCTGGGCCTCTCCCTGTCGTTCACCGGGACCGCGGTCGCGATCGGCGCGCCGCAAGCGGCGGTGGACGCGCGCATGCTCACGGGCGACGCCATGCTGATCGGCGGCGGGGCGGCGTGGGCGGCGACCACGCTCATCGTCAAGGGCTCGCGGCTGCGCCTGGTCGCGCCGGAGAAAACGCTCGCCTATCAGCTGCTCGTGTCCGTCCCGATCCTTGCGGTGGGCGCTTGGGCCCTCGGCGAGGGCATCCTCGCCGCGCCGCGAGCGGCCGCGCTCGGCTGGATGGCCTACCAGACCGTGTGGGTGGTCGGGGTGACCTTCGGCATCTGGTTCGCGCTGGTGAAGCACTATTCGGCGAGCCGGCTCTCCGCCTTCACGTTTCTGACGCCCTTGTTCGGTATTGCAGCCGCGCATGTCATGCTGGGCGACCCGATCGAGTGGCCCTTCGCGCTCGCCGCGGGCCTGGTGGTTTCGGGTCTCGTCCTGGTGAACCGGCCGCGCTGACCCGATATACTATCCGTCCACGGAGGGGCCGCCGGCCGGTCCTGTCTTGCCTGAGCCGGGAAATTGAGCTGACGTTCGAGGAGCTGATGATGAGCGAGATCGCGGGGCCTTTGCCGCGGCGGAACACCGTGCCGGTCATGGTCGGCGGCGTCATGGTGGGCGGCGGCGCGCCGATCGTCGTCCAGTCGATGACCAACACCGACACCGCCGATGTGGAGGCGACCGTCGCGCAAGTGGCGGCGCTCGCGCGCACGGGCTCCGAGATCGTGCGCATCACGGTCGACCGCGACGAGGCGGCGGCCGCCGTGCCGCACATCAAGGAGCGGCTGCTCGCGCGCGGGATCGATGTGCCGATCGTCGGCGATTTCCATTACATCGGCCACAAGCTGCTCGCCGATTACCCCGCTTGCGCGGAGGCGCTCGACAAGTACCGCATCAATCCCGGCAATGTCGGCTTCAAGGAAAAGAAGGACCGCCAGTTCTCCGCGATCGTCGAGACCGCAATCAAGTACGGCAAGCCGGTGCGCATCGGCGCCAATTGGGGGTCGCTCGACCAGGAGCTTCTCACCCATCTGATGGACGAGAATGCGAAGAAGCCGGAGCCCGACGACGTGCGCGCGGTGACGCGCGAAGCGATGATTCAGTCGGCGCTGCTCTCGGCTGCGCGCGCCGAGAAGATCGGGCTGCCGCGCAACCGAATCATTCTCTCGGCGAAGGTGTCCGCGGTGCAGGACCTGATCGCGGTGTACCAGGATCTCGCGCGCCGCTGCGACTACGCGATCCATCTCGGCCTCACGGAAGCCGGGATGGGCTCAAAGGGCATCGTCGCCTCCTCCGCCGCGCTCGGCATTCTGCTGCAGCAGGGAATCGGCGACACCATCCGCATTTCGCTCACGCCGGAGCCGGGCGGCGACCGCACGCTCGAAGTGAAGGTCGCGCAGGAACTCTTGCAGACCATGGGCTTCCGCGTATTCGTGCCGCTGGTCGCGGCCTGCCCCGGCTGCGGGCGCACCACCTCGACCACGTTCCAGGAGCTCGCGCAGGACATCCAGGGCTTCATCGTGAATTCCATGCCGGAGTGGAAGACGCGCTATCCCGGCGTCGAGGCGCTCAATGTCGCGGTGATGGGCTGCATCGTGAA
>CAYGZV010000124.1:0-7524 GCA_964354425.1 uncultured Rhodoplanes sp.
TTATGCAGGATAATTATTATACAATATTAGCAAATAAGAACAGCAGCAAAGGGAAGGAACGACGACATGCAGCCCGGCACGCACAACCGCCACGCCGCCGCAGCGATCGCTGCGCGGGCGGCGCTCGCGTTCTGAGCCCTGTCGGCGCATCGGAGCGTGGCCTGTAGCAATCGCGCAAAATCGGGATCGGGCGCCGCCCGCAGCGGCGCTTTCAGAGGTTGGACATATGGGTGAGATCGTCAGCTATTCGGTCGTCGACGGGGTTGCCGTGGTCAGGATCGACAATCCTCCCGTCAACGCGATGGATCGCGCGGTGCGGGCCGGATTGGAGAAGACCTTCTCCGACCTGAAGGGGCGGCCGGAGATCAAGGCGATCGTGCTCGGCTGCGCGGGCCGGACCTTTGTCGCCGGCGCCGACATCAAGGAATTCGACACCGGGATCGGCAAGCCCGGCTTCCACGAGGTGCTGCGGCTGATCGAGGACAGCGCCTGTCCGGTGGTCGCGGCGGTGCACGGCACGGCGCTCGGCGCCGGGACCGAGCTCGCGCTCGCCTGCCACTATCGCGTGGCGGACAAGAGCGCGCGCTTCGGCCTGCCGGAACTGTCGCTGGGCATCATTCCGGGCGCGGGCGGCACCCAGCGCCTGCCGCGCGTCATCGCGCTCTCAAGCGCGCTCGACATGATCCTGTCGGGCAAGCCGGTCGCCGCCGGGGCGGCGCGCGAGATGGGGCTTGTCGACGCGATCGTAGACGGCGACGCGATCGCCGGGGCGGTCGCCTTCGCGCGCGAACTCGCGGCGAAGGGCGCAGGCCCGCGCCGCACCCGCGAACAGCCGGTGAAGGGCGCCGAGAACGCCGACGCCCTCCTCGAGGACAAGCGCAAAGAGGTGGCGCGGACGATGCGCAATCGGCAATCGCCGCTCGCCTTGATCGACGCGCTGAAGGCCGCCGCGCAGCTGCCGTTCGACCAGGGCCTGAAGGTCGAAGGGGAGCTGTCCCATGAGCTCGAGCAGGCGACCGAGTCGCGCGCGCTGCGGCATCTGTTCTTCGCCGAGCGCGAGGTGCGCAAGATTCCCGGCGTCGCTGGCGACGTGAAACCGCGCCCGATCGCTCGCGTCGGCATTGTCGGCGCGGGCACCATGGGCGGCGGCATCGCCATGAGCTTCGCCAATATCGGCGTGCCGGTCACCGTGCTCGACGTGTCGCAAGACAATCTCGACATCGGGCTTGCCCGGACGCGCAAGAACTACGAGCGCTCGGTCAGCCGCGGCAGCCTGAAAGCCGAGCAGGCGGACCAGCGGCTCGGCTTGATCACGCCGACGCTCGACGCCGCCAGGCTCGGCGACGCCGATCTCATCATCGAGGCGGTGTTCGAGAACATGGCGCTGAAGAAGGACATTTTCCGCACGCTCGACAAGGTCGCGCGGCCGGGCGCCATTCTCGGCACGAACACCTCGACCCTCGACATCGAGGAGATCGGCGCCGTCACCGCGCGGCCGCAGGATGTGGTGGGGCTGCATTTCTTCAGCCCGGCGCATGTGATGCCGCTCTTGGAGATCGTCCAGACGAAAAAGACCGCGCTCGACGTGGTGGCGACCGCGCTGGATGTCGCCAAGCAGATCCGCAAGGTCGGCGTCGTCGCGCAGAACAGCTACGGGTTCATCGGCAACCGCATGATGGATCCTTACGCGCGCGAGGCCGAGCACTGCCTGCTGGAAGGCGCCACGCCCGAGCAGGTGGACGGCGCGCTGCAGGATTTCGGCATGGCGATGGGCATCCTCGCGGTGTTCGATCTGGCCGGCGTGGAGGTCGGCCCCTCGACCCGCCGCGAACGCCGGCATCTCCTGCCCAAGGACCCGGGCTTCTATCGCTGCTCGGACATGCTGGTCGAGCGCGGCTGGCTCGGCCAGAAGACCGGGCGCGGCTATTACCGCTACGACAATCCGGCGCACAAGCGCACGCCCGATCCGGAGGCGGCCGAGATGTTCTGGGCGGAAGGCGAGCGCCTCGGCGTCGCGCGCCGCAATCCCGACCGGCGCGAAATCCAGGAGCGCTGCTTCTATTCGATGATCAATGAAGGCGCGCTGCTTCTGGAGGAAGGCGTGGCGCTGCGGGCGGGCGACATCGATGTGGTCTATGCCTCCGGTTACGGCTTCCCGCGCTACCGGGGCGGCCCGATGTTCTACGCCGACACGATCGGGCTGAAGGTCATCCACGACCGCCTGCTCGAATTCAAGCGTATCCTCGATCCGCAATACTGGACGCCCGCCCCGCTCCTCGCCAAACTCGCGGCGGAGGGCTCGACTTTCGCGCAATGGGATGCGGGACGGCTGTAACCAAGGAAGACGAGATGACTGGAGCTTTTATCCCGTACGGCGTCTACTGGTCGACCCCGTTCGCCAAATGGCAGGGCGCGCTCGCCAACCTGCACAGCCTCAAGCTCGCCGCGCGCACCGGCAAGGCGGCCCTGGAGGCGAAAAAGTTCCCGCAGGCGGCGATCGACCTCGCCATTCTCGGCGTCACCAATCCGCAGAAGAGCAGCTTCTACGGGCTGCCCTGGGTGACGGCCATGATGGGGCTCGAGAACGTCACCGGCCCGACGGTGCAGCAGGCCTGCGCCACCAGCGCGCGCGCGCTGCAGATGGCGGCGCAGGAGGTGGCGGCCAAGACCGCCGGTTGCGCGCTCGTCGTCACGACCGACCGCATGTCGAACGGCCCGGTCGTCTATTATCCCGATCCGGCCGCGCCGGGCGGCCAAGGCGTCAGCGAATCGTGGACGCTCGACAATTTCGCCCTGGACCCACATGCCGGCAACGCGATGGTGGACACCGCCGAGAACGCGGCGCGGCGCTACCAGGTCACCACGGAACAGCAGCACGAGGTGGTGCTGCAGCGCTATCGGCAGTACGCGGATGCGCTCGCCGACAGCCGCGCCTTCCAGCGCCGCTACATGGTGGATGTCCCGATCACCGACGGGAGTTTCCGCAAGCAGCTCGGCGTGCTGGCGGCCGACGAAGGCGTGTTCGCGACCTCGCCGGACAAGCTTGCCAAGCTCAAGCCGGTCAAGCCGGGCGGGACCGTCACCTTCGCGAGCCAGACCCATCCGGCCGACGGCAATGCCGGCGTGATCGTGACGACGCGCGAGCGCGCCCGCGACACCGCCGCCAATCCCGCCGTCGAGATCGAGCTGCTCGGATTCGGCATGGCGCGCACCGAGAAAGGCCACATGCCGATGGCGGTCGCGCCGTCCTGCCGGGCCGCGCTCGACGCGGCCGGCCTTGCGATCGGCGATGTCGACGCGGTGAAAATGCACAATCCCTTCGCGGTGAATGATATCGTCTTCGCCAAGGAGACGGGGTTTCCGCTCGAGCGGATGAACAATTACGGCTGCTCGCTCGTCTGGGGCCACCCGCAAGGACCGACCGGCATGCGCAGCGTGATCGAGCTGATCGAAGAACTCGCGCTGCGCGGCGGCGGGGTCGGCCTGTTCGGGGGCTGCGCCGCCGGCGATTCCGGCATGGCGCTCGTCCTGCGCGTGAGCGATGCAAAGGGCGCCTGAGCAGCGCGGGCTTGCGTAACCGAAGGAGGCGAGGACAGGACGCTTGGTTGCGACGACACGAAATGTGGAGGACGCGATGAAGACGCGCCTCGGACCCGTGCGGACGCGGCTCGCTTCGGTTATCGTGATGCGGATAGATACGATTGCCCGTGATGGCCGGAATGGCCGGACGGCGACGCAAACAACAAAAAACAGAACAACGACAAAAGGAAACGAGAATGCCCCCGGGAGTGGACGATCATGCCCAGTCAAGCGCAGCTTGCGCATGCCTATGTTTCGCCGGCCGACGCGCCGGTGCGACCGATCGATTTCGCGCCGGTCGACCTGATACGACACGACGCGCCGCACGGGGCGGTGTTGCTGCGCACGAGGGCCGCTCTCTCCCCGCATGAGCCCTCGCTGGTGCGCGTGTTCCGCGCCGCGGTCGAGACCGCGCCGTCGCGCGTATTCCTCGCCGAGCGCCGCGGCGACGGATGGCGGACGATCACCTATGAGGAGGCGCGCAGGGACGTCGACGCGATTGCAGCCGCGCTGATCGAGCGCGGCCTGTCGGCCGAGCGCCCCGTGATGATCCTGTCCGGCAATGCGATCGATCACGCTTTGCTCATGCTCGGCGCGATGAGCGCCGGCGTTCCGGTCGCGCCGATCTCGGCCGCCTATTCGCTGCAGAGCCAGGACCACCAGAACCTCAAATACATCTACGACCTGCTCGACCCCGGTCTCGTCTATGTCGCCGACACCGCCCCCTTCGCCAAGGCGCTCGCCGCGCTCGATCTGTCCCGCGCCGAACTCGTCGCAAGCGCCAACGGGGCCAATCTCGACGGCGTCAAGCCGCTCGCAGCGCTCACCGCATCCCGCCCAGGACCGGCCCTCGAAGCGAGCGTCGGCGGAATTACGCCGGACACGATCGCGAAAATCCTGTTCACCTCGGGCTCGACGGGGCTGCCCAAGGGCGTGATCAACACCCACAAGATGCTCACCGCGAACCAGCAGGCGATCGTCCAGGTCTGGCCGTTCCTGCGGGATCAGCCGCTCGTGCTTGCCGACTGGCTGCCGTGGAACCACACGTTCGGCGGCAACCACAACTTCAACATGGTGCTGCGCAACGCCGGCACGCTGTATATCGACGCCGGCAAGCCGGTGCCGGCGCTGGTCGGGGAGACCGTGCGCAACCTGTCCGAAGTCTCTCCCACCATCTATTTCAACGTGCCGGCGGGCTATGCCGCGCTCCTGCCCTATCTCGAAAGGGACGACGCCCTGGCGCGCTCGTTCTTCTCCCAGCTGCGGCTCATTTTCTACGCGGCGGCGGCGCTCCCGCAGGATTTGTGGACGCGGCTCGAAACGGTGGCCGCGCGCACGACCGGCGAGCGCATCCCCATGACCGCGTCCTGGGGCGGCACCGAGACGGCCCCGCTCTCGACGTCAGCGCATTTCCTGATCGACCGCGCCGGGGTGATCGGCGTGCCGGTGCCGGGCGTCGAGCTGAAGCTCGTGCCGACCGAGGCGAAGGTCGAAGTGCGCGTGCGCGGGCCGAACGTCACGCCCGGCTACTGGAAACGCCCCGATCTCACCAACGAAGCCTTTGACCAGGAGGGCTTCTACCGCCCGGGCGATGCGGTGCGCTTCGCCGATCCCATGGAACCCGCCAAGGGGTTGGTGTTCGACGGCCGGCTCGCCGAGGACTTCAAGCTCACGACCGGCACCTGGGTGCATGTCGGATCGCTGCGGATCGGCGCCATCGGCGCCTGCTCGCCGGTGCTCCAGGACGCCATCGTCGCCGGCGCCGACCGCGAATTCGTCGGCCTTCTCGCCTGGCTCAACGTCGCCGGCTGCCAGGCGCTGCTCGGCGAGGAGGCGCCCGCTTCGCCCGCAGAGCTCGCCCGCCATCCGCGCGTGCGCGAACACGTCGCCGGTGCGGTCGCTCGCTGGAACGAGGAGCACGGCAGTTCGAGCACGCGCATCCAGCGCATCCTGCTGTTCGCCGACGCGCCGTCGATCGACGCCAACGAGATCACGGACAAGGGCTATATCAACCAGCGGCGCGCGCTCGAGCGCCGCAAGGCCGATGTCGAGCGGCTCTACCGCACCACGCCGGGGCCCGAGGTGATGGTGATCTGAGCGGCGGAGTACCGCCCCGACCGGGGGACCAGTTTTCGTCATTCCGGAAGCCGAGCGCCGGATCGCGCGTTGCGCCGTCCGACACGGGCGCAGCGAGGCTGTCCGGAATCCATAACCCCAGTCTGCGTATGGATTCCGGGCTCGCGAGCTTGGCTCGCGCCCCGGAATGACGATTTCCCGATCACTCCCCCGCTGGCCGCTCCGGGGTAAGCGCTGCGCGGTAGAGCGCCTCGGCGTCGGAGCGCAGCTCGCGGCGCGAGGCGTCGCGCGAATAGAACATGTGCCCGCCGCCATACACCGCGAGCCTCGCCCGCTCGGGCGATCCGTAGACGGGAAGCTGATCGAGGATGAGCTTGTTGGCGTAATAGGGGGTCACGAGATCGCTCGCGCCATGCGCGACCAGCACATGCGTGCGCCAGTCGCTGGCCAGCACCGTGCGCAGATCATCCACCGCGTGGACGGCGGCGCGACCGCGGCCCCAGTTCCAGCGCGAGCTGATCTCGCCGTTGAGCAGACGGTAGGGCTGGTCGGGCCGCCAGTTCAGCACGCCTTGGTAAAGCCCCGTCATGGCGGAGACGAGCGGGGCGCGGGTGGCGTCGAGGACGGGGTCGGAGAAGCTCGACTGCGCCGCGGAGGGGTTCGGGTCGAACGCGGTCACGGTCGCATCATAGGCGCTGCCGACAAGGCCGCGCGTGCGGTAGAGCTCGCGCTGGAAGGTCCCGCTGTCGACCCGCCCGCCGAGCCGCTCGACCAGCGCCGGATCGAGCCCGGTGAGCGCGGCGACCCGGGCCGAGATGCGCTTCACCGCTGCCTGGTCGCGTTCCCCGCGCATCAGATCGGCGAGATACTCGCCCGCCGCGTAATTTTCCACGGCCGCGAGCCCGGCCCGATCGAAGCCGCCGTTCAGTTCGCGGGCGGTCGCCGCCATCGACGGCAGATTGGCGACATAGGACAAGGGCGCATGGCGGCGTTGCCCCAGGCTCGCGAAATCGATGACCGGCGAAACGAGCACGAGCCCGCGCACGCCGACGCCCTGGTGCTGTTCCAGCGCGCGCTCGACCTTCAGCGCGCGCATCCCGCCGTAACTCTCGCCGACGAGGAATTTCGGCGCGCCTTGGCGGCCGTTCTGGTCGATCCATTTGCGGATGAAGACGGCGAGCGCCTCGGCGTCCCCGTCGACCGACCAGATGTTGCGCCGCGACTCGTCCCCGCCGACCAGCCGGCTATAGCCCGTCCCGGGCGGATCGATGAAGACGAGGTCGGTGAAATCGAGCCAGGTCTCCGCATTGGGAACGAGCGCCGCGGACCCCGATGCGGTGATGCGGTCGAACGGCAGCCGCCAGGGCCCGAGCGCGCCGATATTGAGGTAGGCGGACGCCGCGCCCGGCCCGCCGTTGAACACGAAGGTCACCGGGCGTCCGGCCGGCGCGTCGCCGACGGTAAAGGCGATATAGGCGACCTCGGCCTCGAGCTTCCCGCCTTCGCCGTCGAACAGTGGAATCGATCCGGCGGTCGCCTTGAAGCGCAGCGTGCGTCCGGAGAGAGCGAGCGTGTGGTCGGTGGTCGCATCGGCAGGAAGCTTGCGGGTCGCCTCCGTCGGCGGGGCCGGCCGACCGGTATCGGCGGCAGGCGCGGCGGCGCGGTCGGCTTCGCCGGCGGGCGCGCCCGGCCGTTCGGCGGCCGGAGGCGGCGCAGTCGGCCGCCTCGGTTCGCTCGAAGGTTGCGCGTGCCGCTGCGCCTGCGGAAAGGCGGGCGCGCTGGCGCCGATAGCGAGCGCGCCGGCGGCCGCGGCAAGCACGAGCGCGTGGACGAGCCGACGCAGGGGCGAAAGGGAATGGTTCAATCTGG
>CAYGZV010000125.1:0-7473 GCA_964354425.1 uncultured Rhodoplanes sp.
ACCGGCTCGCCGACCTTCATTTGTGGCGGGTCGGTCCGGGTCACATCGCCGTCGTCGCGGCGGTGGTGTCCGACCGCCCGCAGCGGCCGGACGCCTACAAGGCGCGCCTGCGGGACGTGGCGGGCATTTCCCATGTCACCGTCGAGGTGCATCGATGTCCGGGTCACGCCGGGGCCGAAGCCTGCTGAACAGGAGCGGGTTCCCGCGATGCGGCTTAGGCGTCGCAGGGCGGCGCATCGTCCGCTCGAGGGCAGGCGAGAGGGCCTTGACCCAGGCCGTTCTACGCCGTTCCAACCTGCCGGCCTTTTTCGTCAACCACCCGTTCGCCGTCCTCCTTGAAGAACTCGCCCTGTTGCGGCGGCAGGAGATCCAGGACCGATTCCGAGGGGCGGCACAGGCGCACGCCTTTGGCCGTCACCACGAACGGCCGGTTCAGCAGGATCGGATGCGCCATCACGGCGTCGAGGAGATCGTCGTCGCCGAGCGCGCCATCGCCGAGCCCGAGTTCGTGAAACGGCGTTCCCTTCTCGCGCAGCGCCTGGCGCACCGTCAGTCCGGCGCGGGCGATGAGCTCCTTGAGCATGGCGCGCGTCGGCGGGCATTTCAGGTAGTCGATGATGTGCGGCTCGATTCCGGCATTGCGGATCAGGCCGAGCGTGTTGCGCGACGTGCCGCATTTGGGATTGTGATAGATAACGACATCCATCGTATCGCTCCGCCGTTTTGGTCTCGCTTGGCCTCGTCGAACGCCGGGAGCGACTTTAGCCCGGCCTTGCCGTTGTGTCCTGCGCCGCGCGCTTACTCTCCCGCCAACGGAACGGGGGCGGTTGCGATGCAGACGGCCGGGCCTTGGCGATTTGCCTCGCGCCTGCATGGGGATAAGATCAGCCGGCGAGGTTGGTTCGCGGGCTCGGGCCGGGCGCCGTGCGAGCGGCGGCAAGCCCGGCGCAATGAAGGGGACGATATGGCGAGATCATATGCGCTGGGCGGATTGATCGGCCTCGTCGCGCTCGGCGCGGCCGAAGCGAGGGCGCAAACCGATCTCAACGCCGGGATGACGCCGGCGCAGCTGTTCGCCGCCAACTGCGTCGCGTGCCACCGGTCTCCGCAGGGATTGGCGCGCGGTCGCGATGCTAGCACCATCGCGAACATCCTGCGCGACCATTACACCTCGCGGCCGGCCGTCGCCACGGCGATCGCGGGCTATCTCGTGAGCGCGCGCGCGCCGCCGCGCCCGGCCGCCGGTCCGGCGACCCCGGGCGGCGAGCAGCCCGGCGCGCCCGCGCCCGCGCCGGCGGCGCGACCGCGACCGCTCGAGCGTCTGCCCAACCCTACGGTCGAGCGGCTGAAGTCTTTCGCCGCCGACGCCGACGCCGCAAAGCCGTCCACCGCGGACACGCCGGCGCGGGGCGTGCAGCGCCTGCTCTCCTATTCGTCGGCGGGCGTCGCGGCAAATTCGTTGCGCGAGGCGGCCGTCGGCGCAGCCCCGCATGCTGCGCGCCCGAGCGCGCCCGAGCAGGCGCTCCGGCCCGCGCGAGCGACCGCGCCGCGGCCCGACGACGCCGCAGCGAAAACGGATGCAAACGCTGCGGCAGGCGCGGCCGCTGCGCCTGCGGCGACGAGCCCAGTGCTGCCGTTGCGGGGGCCGCCGCCGAGCAGCGCAATGCCCACAATGCAGTCGAACGAGGACATGCGCTGAGGGGAGGGGACAGCGCGGCCGCTCCGGCCGCGCGCAGGAGCGCAAAAAGGCAAGCGCGGCGGCTCATCGATGCGCGAAAGTCGGCGTGAATGAACAGTAAAGAAACGAAGCGCTAATCGGGCCTTAGTCTTTGATTTACCTCGGGAGATAAACCTGTTCTTTATTGTGTTGTTTAAATCGATCTTAGAGCGTTTGGCCTAAAAGTCATAGGGAAGGCGGGGGGAACAGGGCCTCGCCAAAATAAACCAAAAGTAAAGGGCGTCATCATGAAGGCAGTCGTCAGGCCGGCGGAGCCGGCCGAGCGGGACATGCGCTTGCAGCACATCCGCCCGCTCTATCTGGAATCGCTGACGCTGGTCGAACGGCTGCACCGTCGCCTGCTCGACGTCGTCAAGGACGAATTCGACCGCCGCGGGCGCGCCGACATCAACGCGGTGCAGGCGCTGCTCATCTACAATATCGGCGATCGGGAGCTGACCGCGGGCGAACTGCGCACGCGCGGCTATTATCTCGGCTCGAACGTGTCCTACAATCTCAAGAAGCTGGTCGAGATGGGCTTCCTCGACCATCAGCGTTCGCGCATCGACCGCCGCTCGGTCCGCATCAAGCTGACCGACAAAGGCCGCGCGGTGCGCGACATCGTCGAGGCGCTCTATCAGAAGCACTTCCGAACGGTCGAGCAGGTCGGCGGCATCAATGCCGACGAGTTCGCGGCGCTCAACAAGGCCCTGCAGCGGCTCGAGCGGTTCTGGACCGACCAGATCCTTTACCGGCTCTGACCTCTCGCAGCCGGACCAGCGGAGCGGTCCATGCAAAACGCGGCCCGAGACGATCGGGCCGCGTTTTGCATGGTGCGCCCGGCACAAGGTCCGGAGCGGCCCTTTCTGACATAAATTCGCCCATCGGCGACCGTAATCGATCACCGCGACGGCGCGGCGTCGAGTTCGACGCTCGGTGCAGCGCGGCTTGGCATGATCGGCGCCTAAGCGCGGTCGGCCGGCCGGCGCGTCCACGGAAGGGCGCGGGCCGCACGCGTAGCGTAAGGGCAGGGGTTTCGATGAAGCGACGCACGAAGCGACGTCACGGCGAGGCAAGCCGGCGGTCTTTCATGCGGGGCATGGTCGCCGCGGGCGTCGGTCTTGCGTTTTCGCGCGCCGCGGCGGCCGAGGACGCCGTGCTCGACTCGCTCATGGAGCAGACGCGCAGCCGCGATTTCGGCCAGGGCTTCGATTCCGCTTCCCGCAACATCCTAATGCCCAATGCGTCGCTGCCGACTCTCGACCCCTCGACGGCGCAGACGACGGAAGCGGCGATCGCGCGCTACGAGGAGATCGTCGCGCGCGGCGGCTGGCCTTCGGTTCCGATCGCGCAGCGGCTGCGCCTCGGCAATCGGCACCCGACCGTGTCGATCCTGCGCGCGCGCCTCGCCGTCTCGGGCGACATCGAGGCGAGCGGCGGCGTCAACGACATTTTCGACTCCTATGTCGAGGCGGCGGTGCGCCGGTTCCAAGCGCGCCACGGACTGACGGTCGACGGCGTCGCCCGCGAGCAGACCCTCAAGGCGATGAACGTGCCGGCCGAGACGCGCCTGTCGCAGCTGCGG
This sequence comes from uncultured Rhodoplanes sp., assembly GCA_964354425.1. Taxonomy (GTDB): domain Bacteria; phylum Pseudomonadota; class Alphaproteobacteria; order Rhizobiales; family Xanthobacteraceae; genus Rhodoplanes. The sequence goes on from CAYGZV010000125.1 coordinate 3,303, forward strand.
ACCAATGTCGTGCGCCTGCGCAGCATGAGCGGCAATCTCGGGCCGCGCTTCGTCGTGTGCAATATTCCGGCCGCTCAACTCGAAGCGATCGAAGGCAATGTGGTGGTCTCGCGCCACGTCGCGGTCGTCGGCAAGCCGGACCGGGCCTCCCCGGACATCCAGAGCAAGATCGTCGAGATCAATTTCAATCCCTACTGGACCGTGCCGGTCTCGATCGTCCGCAAGGACCTCATTCCGAAAATGCAGTCGGAGCCCGACTATCTCACCAAGAACCTCATCCGCATCTACGATGGGCGCGGGACCGAACTGCAGCCGCAGCAGATCAACTGGTTTTCCGACGAGGCGGTGAACTACCGCTTCAAGCAGGATCCGGGCGAACTCAATTCGCTCGGCTCGATCCGCATCAATTTCCCCAGCAAGGACGGCGTGTACATGCACGACACGCCGTCGAAGAACCTGTTCGGCGAGGACTTCCGCTTCCATTCCTCCGGCTGCGTGCGCGTGCAGAATGTGCGCGAGCTGGTCAACTGGCTGCTCGCCGATACGCCGGGCTGGTCGCGCGTCGAAATCGATCAGGTGATCAAGTCGGGCGAACGCAAGGATGCGCGCCTCGCCAACCCGGTCCCGCTCTACTGGGTCTATGTCACCGCCTGGGCGACGCCCGACGGGGTGGTGCAGTTCCGCGACGACATCTATGGGCGCGACGGGCTGACGGGCAGCGCCAACGTCAATCGCGGCTGATCGCCCGGGGGAACCGGCATCTGCGGCAATTGGCGGACGGGCGGTCGCGCCGGCGCCGCTCGAAAAGTTGACACGGCAACAACATATTGCGCAACTGTGGGGACCTGCTCCCCACGATTGGCGTTCTTCCGGCAATGTGCTAATCGCGGCCGAGGATCAGGAGACCGTTCATGCCTCAGAGAGAGACCGCCGTGCGCGCCGGCGCCGAGACTGAGTTCTTCGGCGCCCCCCTCGCCGAGACCGATCCGGATATCGCCGACGCGATCCGGCGCGAGCTCGGCCGGCAGCGCGACGAGATCGAATTGATCGCATCGGAGAACATCGTGAGCCGGGCCGTGCTCGAGGCGCAGGGCTCGGTGCTCACCAACAAGTATGCCGAGGGATTGCCGGGCAAGCGCTATTACGGCGGCTGCCAGTATGTCGATGTCGTGGAAACCCTGGCGATCGAGCGGGTTACCAAGCTTTTCGGATGCGGCTTCGCAAATGTGCAGCCGCATTCCGGCGCCTCCGCCAACGCCGCCGTGTTCATGGCCCTCATGCAGCCGGGCGACACCTTCATGGGGCTGAATCTGGCCGCCGGCGGCCATCTCACCCATGGCTCGCCCGTGAACTTGTCTGGCAAGTGGTTCAAGGTGGCGCCCTATGGCGTGCGCCGCGACGATCACCGCATCGACATGGACGAGGTTCGCCGGCTTGCCCGCGAGCACCGGCCGAAGCTGATCGTCGCCGGCGGGTCGGCCTATCCGCGCATCATCGACTTTCCCGCGTTCCGCGCCATCGCCGACGAGGTCGGGGCGCTTCTCATGGTCGACATGGCGCATTTCGCCGGCCTCGTCGCCGGCGGCGTGCATCCAAGTCCGTTTCCGCACGCCCATGTGGTCACGACGACGACCCACAAGACCCTGCGCGGCCCGCGCGGGGGCGTGATCCTGAGCGACGACGAGGCCATCGCCAAGAAGCTCAATTCGGCCGTCTTCCCGGGCATGCAGGGCGGCCCTTTGATGCATGTCATTGCCGCAAAAGCCGTCGCGTTCGGCGAGGCTTTGCGGCCTTCGTTCAAGCTTTACTCGAGGAATGTGGTGGAGAACGCCAAGGCGCTCGCGGCGACCCTGAAGGCGCGCGGGCTCGACATCGTCTCCGGCGGCACCGACACGCATTTGATGCTGGTCGACCTGCGGCCGAAGCGCCTCACCGGAAAGGTGGCGGAGGGTGCGCTCGGCCGCGCCCACATCACCTGCAACAAGAACGGCATCCCGTTCGATCCGGAGAAGCCGATGGTGACGTCGGGGGTCCGCCTCGGCACGCCGGCCGGGACGACGCGCGGATTCGGGGTGGCCGAGTTCCAGCAGGTGGGCGAGATGATTTCCGAGGTGCTCGACGTGCTCGCCCAGAAGGGGGTCGAGGAGGACGCCCTGATCGAGGCCGCGGTGCGCGAGAAGGTGAAGCGGCTGCTCGCGCGCTTTCCGATTTACGATGCCTGATGGATATTGAACCGGAGTAGGACCTTAAGATGCGCTGTCCGAGCTGCGGCAGCCTCGATACCCAGGTCAAGGATTCGCGCCCGACCGAAGATTCAGCGGCGATCCGCCGGCGCCGCCTGTGTCTGTCCTGCGGATTTCGTTTCACCACGTTCGAGCGCGTGCAGCTGCGCGAACTGATCGTCATCAAGCGCAACGGCCGCCGGGTGCCGTTCGATCGCGACAAGCTCGCCCGTTCGGTCGAGATCGCCTTGCGCAAGCGCAATGTCGATCCCGAACGGGTCGAGCAGACCATCTCCAAGATCGTGCGCGACCTGGAAAGCCTGGGCGAAAACGAGGTCACGACCGAGACGATCGGGGAGACGGTGATGGCGCATCTGCGCGAACTCGACGACGTCGCCTATGTGCGCTTTGCTTCGGTCTACCGCAATTTCCGCGAGGCGAAGGATTTCGAACAGGCGCTCGCGGAACTCGCCGGCGAAGACGAAGGCGCGCGGCCCGCCCCGACGCGCAAGTGACGCCGATGGCGACGATTGGCGAACCAGAAACCGTGTCGCGGCGAGGACAGGCGACGGTGCTGGACCGGGACGCCGAGTTTCGACTGAGCGAAAACGGCTTATCCGGCCGCGTCCCGGAATGCCGGAACGATCCCGCCGTCGACGCCCGGTTCATGGCGCTGGCGCTTGCGCTCGGCCGGCGCGGGCTCGGGACGACCTGGCCCAATCCGGCGGTCGGCGCGGTGGTGGTGCGCGACGACGGCGCGGGTCCGGTCGTCGCCGGGCGCGGCTGGACGCAGGCCGGGGGCCGGCCGCATGCGGAGGCCGAGGCGCTGCGGCGCGCGGGCGCCAAGGCGCGCGGCGCAACGCTCTATGTCACGCTTGAGCCCTGTTCCCACCATGGCAAGACGCCGCCTTGCGCCGACGCGATCATCGACGCCGGCATCGCCCGTGTCGTCTCGGCGATGGAGGATCCCAATCCGCTGGTGGCCGGGAGCGGACATGACCGCCTGCGCGACGCCGGCGTCGCGGTCGATATCGGCGTCGGAGCCGACCAGGCGAGCCGCGTCAATGCCGGTCATATCCGCCGCGTTCACGCCGGACGCCCGCACGTCCTGCTCAAGCTCGCGGTCTCCGCAGACGGCAAGGCCGGGCTCGCCGGGCGGCGGCCGGTCGCCATCACCGGGGAGGCCGCGCGGGAGCGAGTCCATCTGATGCGGGCGATGCATGACGCGATCCTGATCGGCATCGGGACTGCGCTTGCCGACGATCCCGATCTGACCTGCCGGCTACCGGGCATGGCGGCCCGCTCGCCGGTTCGCGTGGTGCTCGACACGCGGCTGCGCCTCCCGCTGACCAGCCGTGTCGTCCGCACCGCGCGGCAAACGCCCTTGTGGGTCATTGCCGGTCACGCCGCGCCGGACCTGGCCGAACGCGACCTGCGCCGCGCGGGTGCGGAGGTGCTGCGGGTCGCGTCGGCGGGCTCGCTCGATCTGCGCGAAACGCTCGCCGCGCTCGCCCGGCGCGGGATCACGCGATTGATGGTGGAGGGCGGCCCCAGAGTCGCCGCCTCGTTCGTGCGCGGCGACCTGATCGACGCAGCCGCCCTGTTTCATTCGGACCGTCCCATCGGCGCGGATGGGATCGACGCCCTCGACGGACTCCCGCTCGCGGCTCTCACCCGCTCGCAAGCGCTTGCGGCGCAAGCGGTCGAGACCATTGGTCCCGACCGGGTGGAGACATTTCGCCGCTAGAGCGAATTCGTTCCAGTGGAATCGGAATTCGCTCCAGCCGTCGTTGCGATCGCATTTTCTACGGCGAACCGGTTCTCACTTCGCCGGAAAATGCTCTAGGCCTTCTCGTCACACGATCGGCACATGGTCAGGCCATTCCTTACGTCCCTACCGCGGTCCCGCGGCGGCGGCTGATAACATGTCCATGGGCATGCAGATGCAT
>CAYGZV010000126.1:0-3993 GCA_964354425.1 uncultured Rhodoplanes sp.
CTCGGCAAGGCGCATGCGGGTTTTTGCGGGCGCGAAAGGCCCTCTTTTGGTCACGTTTGGCGCGGATTCGCCGCTGAGCGGCAATGGCGTCCGCCACAGAAAGCTCCCATACGGCGGCTTCATTGCGGGCGCCCAGCGGGCGCGCAGCCCGTCCCAGCGCCGGAGAGTCGTAGGAAGACCATGAATCCAGCCGAACTGCCGGGCATCGCGTCCGACATCTCGATCCTCGGCCTGTTCTGGAAGGCCGATTGGGTCGTCAAACTGGTGATGGTCGGGCTTCTCGCCGCTTCCGTCGGCGTGTGGGCGATCGCGATCGACAAATTCATCCTCTATGCCCGCACCCGGCAAGCGATGAAGCATTTCGAGACGGTGTTCTGGTCCGGCCAGTCGCTCGAGGAGCTCTACCGCGCCCTCTCGGCGCGGCCGACCGATTCGATGGCGGCGCTCTTCGTCGCCGCGATGCGCGAGTGGAAGCGCAGTTTCGAAGGGCCTAACCCGGCCGTGGCCAGCCTGCAGATGCGGCTCGAAAAGGTGATGGACGTCACCATCCAGCGCGAGGTCGAGCGGCTCGAGCGATGGCTTCTGGTGCTCGCGACGGTCGGCTCGGCCGGCCCGTTCGTCGGCCTGTTCGGCACGGTCTGGGGCATCATGAATAGCTTCCAGGCGATCGCGGTGTCGAAAAACACCTCGCTCGCGGTGGTCGCGCCCGGCATCGCCGAGGCCCTGCTGGCGACCGCAATCGGCCTCGTGGCCGCCATACCGGCGACCATTTTCTACAATAAGTTTTCGTCAGAGGTGAACAAACAGACGACAAAGCTGGAGGGATTCGCCGACGAATTCTCCGCTATCCTGTCGCGCCAGATTGACGAACGCGTCTAAGGGGCTGAAACAACAAGGTTCGGGAATAAGACTTGAGGGGCGCGCCGGCACAAGCCGGCGCATAAAGAAAGCACGGGGATTGCCGGAATGGCCATGATGCTGGCCGCGGGCGGCGCATCGGGGAAGCGCCGCCGCCGTCGCAAGCCGGTCATGAGCGAGATCAACGTCACGCCGATGGTCGACGTGATGCTGGTCCTGCTCATTATTTTCATGGTGTCCGCTCCTCTCTTGACGGTCGGCGTGCCGCTCGACCTGCCGCAGACCCAGGCCAAGGGGCTCGATCAGGACAAGGAGCCGCTGACCATCTCCGTCGACACCCAGGGCAAGGTTTTCCTGCAGGACAGCGAAATCTCCGTCGATGATCTTGTCCCCAAGCTCAAGGCGGTGACCGAGGCGCGCGGCGGGCTCGACGAGCGCATCTTCGTGCGCGGCGACCGCCGCGTCGATTACGGCACGGTGATGCGGGTGATGGGACGGCTCTCCGCCGCCGGATTCCGGCGCGTCGCGCTCGTCACCGAAGTCGAGCAGGGGTCATAAGGCCGATGCGGACCGCGCTCGCGATATCGACCTCGGTGCATGCGGCGGTGCTGCTCTGGGGGCTCGTCTCCTTCGGCGTGAAGCCGCTGGAGGCGGGAGCGGTCCAATCGCTTCCCGTCGACATCATTTCCGACTCCGACTTCTCGCAGCTGACCGCCGGGGTCCGGACGGCGGCGAAGGTCGAGACGCCAAAGCCGCTGGTCGAAAAAATCGACGCGCCCAAGCCTGTCGAGGAGTCAACGCCGAAGGTCGCTCCCAAGCCGGAGATCAGGACAGCATCGGCCGAGCCGATGCCGATCCCCGAGGTCAAGCCGCCCGAGAAGCCGGAGAAGGCCAAGGCCGAGCCCGAACCGACGCCGGAAAAAGCCAAGGCCGAGCCGGAGCCCGATCCCGTCGCCGAGGCGCTGAAGAAGGAAGAAGCGAAGCGCAAGGAGGAGGCCAAGAAGCGCGAGGAACAGAAGCGGCGGGAAGAGGCGAAGAAGCGCGAGGAAGCCAAGAAGCTCGAAGAGGCAAAGAAGAAGGAGCAGGCGTTCGATCCCAACAAGATCGCGGCGCTGCTCGACAAGCGCAGCCCGCAGCGGCACGCCGCAGCCGGCGACGTGCTCAATCCCACCGCATCGCTCGGCCTGCCGGGCGGCACGTCCGCGACGCTGACCCAGAACGAGATCGATGCGCTGCGCGCGCAAATTCAGGCATGCTGGAATCCGCCGGCCGGCGCGCTCGAGGCGAAGGAGCTGATCGTCAGGGTACGGCTCCAGCTCCGCCAGGACGGCGCGCTCTCCGCCGATCCGATCCTGCTCAACCGCGGCGGCCACCCGATCTTCCAGATCGCGGCCGAGAGCGCGCTTCGCGCCATCAAGCGGTGCCAGCCCTACAAGCTTCCGCTCGCCAAATACGACGTGTGGAAGGACGTCGAGGTCACGTTCGATCCGCGCGACATGTTCCGCGGCTGACCGCAGGCGTCAACGCGGGCCCGTAGGTCGCTCACCCGCTCAACCTAAAAACCTATTCCGCAAGCCGAGCCGGTCCGCGAACACCGGATAGCGGGCTTTCGCTGCACAAGCGCCGAATGACAACCGATCATTAACAAACCGTATGAGACGCTCGCCCGCCCTCGCCCGACCATAATTCCCTCGCATTGCGACGGGTGAAGGAATCGACGCAAGCATCAGAACACAGGTTTCGGAGGATTCGTTCGCCATGCTCGAGCGTTTCACGCGCCGCGGTCTGCTCGCCGCCACCGCCGCGGCGGGAGCGGGGGCGCTGCTCGGCCTGCGGCCGCAGCCGGCGGGCGCGGTGCTCAGCATCGACGTCACCCAGGGCAATGTGCAGCCGCTGCCGATCGCCCTGCCCGATTTCCTCGCCGGCAGCCCGGCCGACCTCGAGCAGGCCCGCGCGATCACGCAGATCATCACCGGCGACCTCAAGCGCAGCGGCCTGTTCGCGCCGATCGCGCCATCCGCCTTCATCGAGAAGATCAGCACGATCGACGCCGTGCCGCGCTTTGCCGACTGGCGCGCGATCAACGCCCAGGGGCTCGTCACCGGCCGCATCACGCGCCAGGGCGACGGCCGCCTCAAGGCCGAGTTCCGCCTGTGGGACGTGGTCGGCGGCGCCCAGCTCACCGGCCAGCAGTATTTTACCTCGCCGGACAATTTCCGCCGCATCGCCCACATCATCGCCGACGCGATCTACGAGCGGCTCACCGGCGAGAAGGGCTATTTCGACACGCGCATCGTGTTCGTCGACGAGACCGGGCCGAAGGACCGGCGCATCAAGCGCCTCGCGCTGATGGACCAGGACGGCGCCAATGTGCGCTATCTCACCCGCGGCGACGACCTCGTGCTCACGCCGCGCTTTTCGCCGACGACGCAGGAGATCACCTATATGTCGTTCGGCCAGGGCGATCCGCGCGTCTATCTCCTCAATGTCGAGACCGGCCAGCGCGAGATCGTCGGCAACTTCCCCGGCATGACGTTTTCGCCGCGCTTCTCGCCGGACGGCCAGCGCGTGATCATGAGCCTGCAGCAGGGCGGCAACTCCAATCTGTTCGTGATGGATCTGCGCTCGAAGGCGACGACGCGGCTCACCGATTCGCCGGCGATCGACACCGCGCCGTGCTACTCGCCGGACGGCACGCGCGTCTGTTTCGAATCCGACCGCGGCGGCCGGCAGCAGGTCTATGTGATGCCGGCGCAGGGCGGGGCGGCGCAGCGCATCAGCTTCGGCGACGGCTCCTACTCGACGCCGGTGTGGTCGCCGCGCGGCGACTTCATCGCCTTCACCAAGCAGACGTCAGGCGGCTTTGCGATCGGCATCATGAAACCGGACGGCGGCGGCGAGCGCATCCTCACCGAGGGCTATCACAACGAGGGGCCGACCTTCGCGCCGAACGGCCGCGTGCTGATGTTCTTCCGCGATCCTGCCGGCACTGGCGGGCCCTCGCTGTTCACCATCGACGTGACCGGCCGCAACGAGCAGCGCGTCACCACCCCGAGCTTCGCCTCCGACCCCGCCTGGTCGCCGCTGCTGAGCTGAGGAGCGACGCTTTGATTTTCGCCCTCCCCTGAAAGGGGA
>CAYGZV010000126.1:4093-7386 GCA_964354425.1 uncultured Rhodoplanes sp.
GTGACGCGCCCCGCAGATGATGCGACGCTTCCGATTGTGACATCGGCCGGCAGGGCCGGGCTTTTCGAGCCCGGCCCTTTTGTCATCGCCAGCCACAATCGGACGCGGATCCCCGTCCTTTCGGTCATCCTTCGGGTGGGCGCGTTCTCCGCGTCTGCTCGGCGCCGGCGTTCGCTTGAACCGCTTGATCCGCGGCGGCGTTTCGTGAAGAGTGCCGGCGCAGAAAGGAAACGCGTGTTGCAATCGACCGCCCAGAGCCGAAGCCGCATCCGGTGGCGCAATGTCGTCACGGTGCTGTCCGCTGCGGTGCTGATCGGCGCCGAAGTGTTCGGCGCGGCCTTCGCCGGCGGCTGGGCGATCGCGAACCTGTTCGGCCTCGGCGTCTACGGCGTCTATGCCCTGCAAGGATTGTTCTTCCTGCTCGGGCTCATCGTGATGGGGCAGTTCGTTCGCGGCGGCATGGCGGTCGAACCGTTCACGACGCGCGATTAGCGGGCGGCTGCGGCGCGCGTTAATGTCTCGCGAACCTTTTCGTACACATTTCGTTGAAAGGCGGAGAGATTCTGTTCGCAAAAAACTTGCGAAACCGGATCGGATCGCTTAACTGAGCTTTGCCCAATTTCGCACGTGCCTGTGGCCGTGTGTCGATCGGTGGGCATCCGGACAAGAGGCCGGACAGCCGCCCGGAGCGAGATGCGACGACTGCAAGGTCGCCGAATCGTATGAGCTCCGAACACTTGATCGGCAGCCGGAGGCGAAACCGGCGCACCTCGCTCTCAGCGGGGGACGCGGCTTAAAGCAACGACGGACCGGGCTTTTTTGGTCTCTGCCGGTTTCCACCACCGGCTCGGGTCACCGAAGAGGCTTGTTCATCATTGCCGGGCGTGCGGATCGGGTCCTCCCCTTCCAATCCAAGGCAGCACGGACGGGTGTGAACCACTCGGCATCGACGCGTCCCCATCGCGCGTCGGTGCGAGCTTCGCACCTGCACTCATGCCGGGCGGTTCTCCGCCCATGGGCCTATTGGGGAGAGCGCCATGACTGAGCGCATCCGCGACTTTCTGCGTAATCGCCGCGACGACGGGCCGTGCCTCGTCGTCGATCTCGACGTCGTGCGCGAGAACTATCTCGCCTTCGCCCATGCGCTGCCGGACACGCGCGTGTTCTACGCCATCAAGGCCAATCCCGCGCCGGAAGTGCTGTCGCTGCTCGCCGGCCTCGGCTCCTGCTTCGACGCCGCCTCGCTCCCCGAGATCGAAATGGCGCTCGCCGCGGGCGCCACGCCCAACCGCATCTCCTTCGGCAACACGATCAAGAAGGAGCGGGACATCGCGCGCGCGCACGCGCTCGGCGTGCGCCTGTTCGCGGTCGACTGCAAGGCCGAGGTCGAGAAGATCGCGCGCGCCGCGCCCGGGGCGCGGGTGTTCTGCCGCATCCTGTTCGACTGCGTCGGCGCCGAATGGCCGCTCTCGCGCAAGTTCGGCTGCGACCCGGCGATGGCGACCGACGTGCTGGAACACGCGTGCCGGCTCGGCCTGGAGGCGCATGGCGTGTCGTTCCATGTCGGCTCGCAGCAGCGCCGGACGCAGGCCTGGGACCAGGCGCTCAAGACCGCGGCCGCGGTGTTCCGCGCCTGCGCGGAGCGCGGCATCGCGCTCTCCATGGTCAATCTCGGCGGCGGGTTTCCCACCAAATATGTGCGCGACGTGCCGCCGGTCGAGAGCTATGGCCGCTCGATCTTCCGGGCGCTGCGCAAGCATTTCGGCAACGCGATCCCGGAGACCATCATCGAGCCGGGCCGCGGCATGGTCGGCAATGCCGGCGTGATCGAGGCGGAAGTCGTGCTCGTGTCGAAGAAGGCCGAACAGGAAAAGCTGCGCTGGGTCTATCTCGACATCGGCAAGTTCGGCGGCCTCGCCGAGACGATGGACGAGTCGATCCGCTATCCGATCAAGACCCCGCGCGACGGCGACAAGCTCGGCCCCTGCGTGCTCGCCGGCCCGACCTGCGACTCGGTCGACGTGATGTACGAGAAGCAGCCCTACGACCTGCCCGTCAGCCTGGAGATCGGCGACAAGCTGCTGATTGAGGGCGCGGGCGCGTATACGGCGACTTACTCCGCGGTCGCCTTCAACGGCTTCCCGCCGCTGAAGACGTACCACATTTGAGCATTCGCGCTCTCTGGGCCGTCGCGCCCGGGCTCGTCCCGGGCATCCACAAACAACGTCCGTCGCAGCAAGAACGTGGATGGCCGGGCCAAGCCCGGCCATGACGGGCGGAGTTTCGCCAATCCCTGCCCGGCGCGTCCGGGCTCGCTTTCAATGGCGGGGGATACTGCCATGATCACCATTCGTCCCGAGCGGCCCGCAGATGCGCCCGCGCGCGAGGCCCTGCTCGATCTCGCCTTCGGCGCCTGCCGTTTCGAGAAGACCTCCGAGCGCCTGCGCGAAGGCCGCCGGCCAGCGGCCGGACTGTCGTTCGTTGCGACCGCGTTCGGCCGCATCGTCGGCACCGTGCGGCTGTGGCACGTCGCCGTCGGCGGCCGCCCCGCGCTGCTGCTCGGTCCGCTCGCGGTGCATCCGGATTGGCGCGCGCGCGGCGTCGGGGCTCTCCTGATGCGACGCGCGCTCGCCGCTGCCGGCGCGCGCGGTCACGCCGCGGTGCTGCTCGTGGGCGACGCGCCCTACTACGCGCGGTTCGGCTTTTCCGCCGAGCAGACCGGCGCCCTGTCGCTGCCCGGCCCCTACGAGGCGGACCGGCTGCTCGCGCGCGAACTCCTCCCCGGCGCGCTCGACGGCGCGCGCGGGATGGTTCTCGCCGCGCCCGCCCTGATTGAGGCCCTGCCGCGCGCGGCTTAGTTTCGCCTCGCTTCACGCATGCGCCTCCGCGCAAGAGTTGTGCATGGCCGTTGCTGGCGTTGTGCCGGCGAATGACCGTCCTCGTATTCACAATGGAGCGATGTGTCCACTTCAGCCCTGTCGCCGAAGCCGCCACTCAGGCTACTTTGCCGTCGTACTTTCCTAGGTGACTGGCCACGAGCGGGAGAATTTATGTGATGCGAAAGCTGTCAATCACTTTGGCTGCGGCAGCGCTCATGGTGGGAGTTGCGGCTTTTCCGGCCAGTGCGCAAAACGCGCAGCGCGGAGCCGCCTGCCTCCAATCGCTCAAGAACGCGAGCTCGATCGTCCAACCGGCGGCCTGCAACGGAAGAACAGGCGCCTGCGGGTGCGGCCCTGGCTGGGTCAGCGCTTGCCTGCCGCGCTGCTGTCGATGCGTGCCGTGCTGGTGATGTA
>CAYGZV010000127.1:0-5731 GCA_964354425.1 uncultured Rhodoplanes sp.
CTAGCTCAGCAGCGCCGCGCTGTCAATGACTAAATTCCTATTACCGCAGTTTGGCTCGGCCCATCCTTACGCGGAAGGGGTGGGCTCGTCCGCGGGCGCCTTCATGGTGCGCTCGACCACCGTCCGGGTGATGACCCAGGACACGTAGAAATTGGCGAAGAACAATCCGATGAAGACGGCAACGCTGCCGGTGTCGGTGATCTCGCGTTCGACGAACAAGCCGACAAACGCCGCAACGACGGTGCCGATGATGACAAGTATCGCGTAGAGAATGAGCGCTCGCATGACATCCCCGACAGATCGCTGCAGCCGCGCCGATCCTCGCGCATCTCGACGCCGACCGCAATGACCGTTGCGCGAGCGCCAATCGGCCTCACGGCTTGCCGGCGCGCCGCTTCGCCGTGGCCGCCGCCAGTCGCCGTTCCGCCGTGGTTTGCCGGAGGGCGTCGGACAGCGCCGCGCGGCCCGCGCGAGCCTGCTGCGGAGGCAGCAACGCCTGTCGCGGAATCTTGGTCGGCCAGTCGACGATGCGGTCCTCGAGTTCCTCCTCGCCCATCGCGTGCTCGAAAATGCCGACCCGACCGCGCACCGAAATGCCCGCCGTGTGCACGGTCTCGGGATCGCCGGAGACGAGCGGGTGCCACCAATAGAGGTCGCGCCCGGCATCGATCAGGCGATAGCCGCAGGTCGCTGGAAGCCAGTTGAGGCGGCGGATGCTCTGGGCGGTGAGCCGATCGCAGTTCTCGACCAGCGCATTGCGATTCGGATAGTCGCGGCAGCGGCAGCTCTCGCCGTCCAGCAAGCGGCAGCCGACATCGGTGTAGACGATCTCGCCGGTGTCTTCGTATTCGAGCTTGTTGAGGCAGCAGCGCCCGCAGCCGTCGCACAGGCTTTCCCATTCGGCCCTGCTCATCTCGGCGAGCGTCTTGCGTTTCCAGAACGGGCGATCGTCGGCGGCGTCGGTCATGCGCGGGGTCGCAGATTGTGATCTGCCTTGTTGTGTCACCCTGCGCGCGGCGGTGCAAGCGCACGCGATCGCAAGCGACACGGCAGTCCGCGCAATCGGTCCGCAGCGCCGCGGCGAAGACGGCTGCGCCGCCTTCGGCCCGCGGTCACATTCGACGCAAGCTCACGATCGCGTCGTGCGCCGCCGCCGTTTGCGACTGGGCGTCGGCGGACCGGCCGTCAGCCGGGTGCTCGGTTCGTCGACATACCGTTCGATACGGACCACCGGCAAGATGATGATCGTCGCCGGTCCGTGGCGTTCCGCGCTCGCCTGCGAATCGTGGCCGCGCCGCGATTCCGGGAAAGAAATGATGGTCCCCATGCCCCCCTCCAGCGGATCGGAAGGATCCGCGGTTCGCCCACGACGGTAAGGGCCTTGTTTTTGGTTAACGTCGCGCTAACGGTCATGCGTCTAGACTGTGGCGGAAAAGCAGTGCGATGGGGGTTGTTGCGTGAGTGCGTCGCTGGTTCCCGGCGCGGACAGCCTGCTCGGGCTGGTCCAGCGCGGGCTCGATATGAAGCCGACTTTGTTGCGCCTATTGACCGAACTCTATGTGCAGAAAGCCTCGCATTCTTCGGAAGAAGAACGACAATTCGTTGAACTCGCTTTGCGGCTCGTGGACGCGGTCGATGCGGAAACGCGCGCGGCGGTCGCGCGCCGCTTGTCGGAGTATCCGGGAGCGCCGGACGAAATTCTTCGCCGTGTGGCTGAGAAGCATCACTCCGCGAGCGTCGCCGATTGGGCTTTCAGCCGCGCCGAAGCGCCGATTCCGGGCGCTCCCCCCGGCGACGTCGATTCGGCCTCCGAGCTCCGTCCCAAAAGCGCCGACGCCGCCGCGATCACCGCGCGCTTCTTCGCGGCGACGCCGGACGAGCGCGCCCTTCTGCTCGCCGAGCTTGACGCGGCCGGCGCGCTCGCGCCGGGAGGCCCGATCACGCCGCCCAGGCACACGGCGGCGATCCTGGAAGCGAGCGCCCTCGCCGGCCGGCCGCGCGATTTCATCCGCGAACTCGAGGGCGCGCTCGGCATTGCGCAACGACTCGCCGAAGCGATCGTCAACGATCGCTCGGGCGAGCCGCTCGTCGTCGCCGCCAAGGCGCTGGCGGTTCCGATCGATGTGCTCCAGCGCATCCTTCTGTTCGTCAATCCGGCGATCGGCCACTCGGTCCGCCGCGTCTATGCGCTGACCGCCCTGTTCGATAGAATAAGCTTGGCCGCCGCGTTGCGCCTGGTCGCGGCGTGGCGCGGCGCGGACGCCGCAGTGCCGGAATGCTCGCATCGGAACGCCGCCTTCCCGAGCGCGCGCGCCGCGGTCGGCGGCAGCTCCGGCAACCCGGCGCGCCGCCCCAAACCCGCGCATCCGCTCGGCCCGGCCGGCACGCCGTCAGCGAACGATCCGGTCGAGAAAGTGGCGTCCTGACCGCTCCTCGATTTCGATCACCCAGAGATCGGGGTCGAACCGGCTTTCCCGCGCGATATAGGCGTCGATCGCGCTTTCCGGCGCCGGCAGGGCCGCAAGCGCCGGGCTGAAGGCGCGGTCGCTCGGCATGCCGTCGTCGAACGCGGTCTGCGGGGCCGGGCTATAAATATCCGCCGTCCCGTCAAGCCGATTGACGACGACATAGATTGCGCCCGCCTCCTCAGCGCCGCGGCGACGCACGGCGGCGAACACTCCCTCGACGCCGCAGCGGCGGATATAGGCGGCGACCCAGATTCCGGATTTCAGGCGCATGCATGATCGTCCGTTTCAGCGCGCGCGGGCGGCGGGCTGCGCGCACCCGTCTAGCGCAATTCGATGCGGTTGGCTGTCCTGCCTGAATCGCGCGACGCGCCCGGAGCCGAGGTCACTCGACCGGACGGTCGGTCACGGCGACGAGCTCGCGCAGGAAACGATCGCTGACCTCTCCGGTCACCGGCAGCTTGTGCACGGTCTCGAACGCCTCGATCGCCGCGCGGGTTGCGGCGTCGGGCACGCCGGTCGGCTTCACCTGGCCGTAGCCGAAATCGGCAAGCGCCTGCTGCACCGCTTTCATCTGCTTCGCCGGAACATTGGCGCCCGGGTCGCTGCGCGGCGGCGGCGCGCTTGGCTCCGCCCGCAACGCCGCAGCGATCGGATCGGAGACGGCCGCGCTCGGAACCGTGCGCGCGGACGGAACGCCAGCCTCCGCGCGCGGGCTGATGACCGCCCCCGTGGGCCCGGATTTTCCGAGCGGCGTCCGGGTGATCGTCTTGAGGATTGCCTCGTTCGGTTCTCCGGTCGGCGACAGGCCGGCGCTTCTCTCGAACTCGCGAATGGCGGCCTCCGTCTTGCCGCCGTGCTTGCCGTTGACCGGACCGTCATAGAAGCCGCGGCGCGCCAGCTCGCGCTGAATGTCGCTGACGATTTCCGTGCGCGGGCGGACCGGGCCGGCGCGTGGCGCAGCCTCGGCGCGAATTGCAGGCTCGGCGCGAGCCGCAGGCTCGCCGCGCGCCAGGGACTCGGGCCGGATCGCAGGCTCGGGGCGGACCGCCATCTCTGCCGGGCGCGGGCGCGGAAGAACCACGGCGCCGGTCGAATCGCGCGCGCCGCCCGGCGTCTGTTTTCCTTTCAACGAAAAGAGCGGAGCGGGATGCGGCAAGGGCTGCAGGAACATCGCATTCACGAGAATGGTTGCGAGCGCGGTGAACGCCGCTGCGGCCGCAAGCGTGTCGTGCGGACGGCGCAACAGAAGGCCGAGACAAGCGAACACCCATTGGCGGGGTCCCACGCCGTCGTCGGCGCGGTCTTCGTCAACCTGGTCGAGCGCGTCACGCACTTTTCTTCACCGGGATGGCCGCCTCGCTCACTGCGTCGGCGGACGTCGCAAGGCGGGTGATGGTGGCGGAGGACTTGGGCGGGAGGACGGGCCTTGCTGCGTTCCCGCTTCGACAGTCGAGCGGAAAGCGCACCGCAACCCGGGTGCCGACGCCGACGCGACTGTCGATCGACACGTCGCCGCCATGCAGGCCGACCAGACCTTTGACGATGCAGAGGCCGAGCCCCGTGCCGTCGCGGGCGCGGTCTTGCGAACCGCCCGATTGAAAGAACGGATCGCCCACGCGGGGAAGATCGTCCTCGCGGATGCCGATGCCGTCGTCCTCGACCGTGATGCGGACATCCGCGCCGTCGCGCTTGGCGTCGACGCTCACCTGGCCGCCGCGATCGGTGAACTTGACGGCGTTCGACAAGAGATTGATGAGCACCTGCTTCAACGCCCGCTTGTCGGCATTGATCGGCGGCAGATCGGATTCGACATCGACGGCGAGCCGTATTCCGCACTCGCGCGCCTTGAGCGCGAGCAGATCGCAGCACGAGACGACCACGGGAGCAAGCGCGAACGGCTCCGGCTGGATTTCGAACTCGCCGGTTTCAAGCTTGGACATTGCGAGTATGTCGGTGACGACGGCGAGCAGATGGTGCCCCGACTCGTTTATCAGTCTTGCGTACTCCTCGCGCCGGTTGGCGCGGAGCGCCATCGCCCGCTCGTTGATCAGCATGTCGGAGAAGCCGATAATGGCGTTGAGCGGCGTGCGCAGTTCATGGCTCATGACCGCGAGGAACCGGGCCTTGGCCGCATTCGCACGTTCGACTTCGGCGCGCGCGTCCTCGAACTCGCGCTCCTGCGCCTTGCGCTCGCTGACGTCGCGCAGAACCGCGACGACCTCGCGCGTCTCGCCGCGGCCCGCGAAGACGCCGCGATCGAGCGGGCGGCAGCGCATCTCGATCCAGATGAAGCGGACCGGGACCGCCGGATCGTCGGTGTCGCGCCGCGCGCGGAACTCGACCGAATGCGCCTCCCCCTGTGCGGCATCGGCGAGCGCGCTCAGATAGGCGGGGCGATCGGCGATGTGCACGCGTTCGAACAGGCCTTGTCCGCGCAGTTCGCAGATGCTTGCGCCGAACACGCGCTCCGCCGCCGGCGACATGAACAGGACCGTTCCGTTCTTGCCGTGACGACTGATCACGTCGGTCATGTTGCTGGCGAGCAGCCGGTAGCGGTCCTCCTCGGAACGCAGCAGCGAAAGATCGGCGCGCGCAAGCGACTCGCCCGCAAGCGCAAGGCCCGTAGCATAGAGCGACGCGGACAGGATCCCGAGCGCGGCAAGCGCGCCGGCGTCCTGCTCCGGGTTTGGCAGGAGATCGGCCACGTTCATGAACAGCAGCAGTCCGGCGGCGCCGAGCGCCGCCGCCGCAGCCGCCGCGACCACGCGGCGCACGGCCGACAGCGCCGCTTCGAGCGGCACGACGACGAGCCAGATCGCGGCGACGGAGTTGATCCCGCCGGTCTTCGCCGCGACCATGGTCACGAGCCCGGCCAGCGCCAGCGAGGACAGCAGGTGCGCGCGTTCGTAACGGCCCGTTCGCGACAGATAATGTGAGGTAAGGATCGGCGCGAGCAGCCAGCAGAACACCAACAGCTCGGTCACGCTCGGCGCGCTGCGCAGCGCGAGATAGGCGGGAAGCGCCACGAGCGCGACCAGGCTGCCGAGCAGGCGCGGCGCGATGAAGGCGCGATGCCGCGCGGTCGCCATCGGATCGGTGCGCGCCGACGGATGCACGAGCGCGTCGAGACAGTCGCGAAGCAGCTTGAGAACACCCACGTCGCTCACTGCGCGTCTCTTTATCGGACGCGCCCCCCTGGTCGACGCGATCGTCTCAAACGCTCATTAAGCTAAACCTAAAGACGCGTGGCGGCGCTGCAATGG
>CAYGZV010000127.1:5831-7371 GCA_964354425.1 uncultured Rhodoplanes sp.
GCCGGGTCCCGCTTCGCCGGAAAATGCCCTATGTATGCAAGGCCGGCAGGCCGATGGGCGGCCCCCCCGAAGCGTGTGCGCCATGACGATCGACGAGATCAGCGACAATTTCTCCCTGCTCGACGAATGGGACGATCGCTATCGGTACATCATCGAGCTCGGCCGCACGCTCGACCCGCTCCCGGCCGAGGCCCATAGCGAGGCAAACAAGGTCCCGGGCTGCGCCAGCCAGGTCTGGCTCACCACCTCCGTGCGGCCGAACGGCGCCGACGGACCGGTCCTGACATTTCGCGGCGACAGCGACGCCCATATCGTGCGCGGGCTGATCGCGATCATGTTCGCGCTCTATTCCGACAAGACCGCGCGCGAGATCCTCGCGATCGATGCGTCCGCCCTGCTCGAGCGGCTCGGCTTGCGCGAGCATCTCACGCCGCAGCGCTCGAACGGGCTGAAATCGATGGTCGCCCGCATCCGCGCCGAGGCCGAAGCGGCGCTCGCCGCGGTCGCGTGACGGGACTGCCCTGAGCGGCCTTATCCGCGCTAAGGCCGGTACGGTTGCATGCGTCTGCACACCGTCAGCCGGAAGCGGCTTCCTCCCCCTCGACCACGAAACGCTCGCCGGGCGCAAGCCAGGTGCGCACCGCCGCTCGGCCGCGCCCGCGCGCTTCGGCAGCGAGCCCGTAATGGCGGACCAGCCGGTCCAGGCCGAGCTGCAGGACGACCTTGGCGGAGCGCGGCGGCCATCCGCGCTCGCGCTCGACGTCCTCGATCCCCTTCAGGAAGCAGCAGACATCGAGGAGAAGTCCGGCGAATTCCGGCCCGGCCGTATCGAGCGCGTGCTTCAACCGCTGTCTCGCCGCGACCACCGTTTCGGCCATCGCGGCCGGCCCGCCGGCGCCCGCGCCGGACCCGCCGGCGAGCGGCGACGCCCAGTCGACCGTCATCCGCGGCATCAGCTGAGCAAAGGTGAAGTCCGCCCGCAGGCGTTCGCCTGCGAGGAACTGGGCCGGTTCGATCATCGGCCGGCCGTCCCTGCCCTTGCGGCGGGCAAGCCAGGCGAGCGGGCTCTCGGCGTCGTTGACCAAGACCGCGGCCGTTTCCGGCTGCTTGGCCGATCGGCGCGCGCCCCGACGCGCGAGCGCCAAATGCTGCGCGCGGAACGCATCGATGTCGCCGCCCGCCTTCGTGGCGGCAAGGCGTGCGAGCCGAGCGCGGCCCGCGGCGGTCAGCTCGAATCCGCCGTCCGGACGCGGCGCGACGAGGTCGGCGGCCACGAGTTCGGCTATCGCGTCCGGATCGGCCTCGGCGGGGCGGCGGCTCCTGCGCCGGTCCGGTTGCGCGGCGTTCGCGAGCTGGGAGAGCAAACGATCGATCGCTTGGCCTGCTCCCTTGCGGTTCGCGCGCGTCATCGCTCACCCCCGATCGCGCCGGCTGCTCGCAACGCGGCGCAGTCCCGCTCGAGTTGCTCCAATGTGGCGTCGATGTCCGGATCGTCGCGCCTTTCCTCGACGGTGCGGCAGGCATGCGCCGCCGTCGTGCG
>CAYGZV010000128.1:0-7287 GCA_964354425.1 uncultured Rhodoplanes sp.
AGCCGCACATAAGTGAGTTCGGCGAGCGACGCCGCGGCCGGCACGCCGGGGAAGCCGCCTTCGCGCAGGATCGCGCCTTCGAGCGTGAGCTGCGGGGCCATGCCGATGCGCACCTGGTTGCTCGACGGCGGCGCCCCGGTCTTGAAGTCGAGGATCGCGTAGCCGCCGCCCGCGAGTTGCTCGATCCGGTCGGCGCGCGCGGACAGGCGGAAGCTGCGCTCGCCGAGCGGGATCGTCAGCGTGCCGCGGATTTCCGCCAAGGCCGCCGTCATGGCGGCGCGGCGCTCGCGCTCGAAGCGCACGAACCAGCGCGCGATCGCCTCGAAGCGCGGCCACCAGAAGGCGCGCGCCTCCGGATAGTCGTTGAGCGCCGCGAAATGCTTGCCGCCGATGCGGAGAAGCTCAGCCTCCGGGTCGTCCGGCAATTGCGCCGGATAGGCGGTGGCGAACTCGCCGATCGCGTTGTGGATGGCGATGCCGCGATCCTTGGCGCCGGGCGGCAAGTCGACCGCATCGAGTCGGGGGAGTTTTAGGATATGCTTGGCGTAGATCGTATAGGGGTCGCGCAGCCAGTGCTCGATCTCGGTGACCGACAATGAGATCGGACGCGCCGCGCGCGGCGGACGGGGCGCCGGACGCGGGACGCGCCGCGGCGGATGGCGCGGCCGGTCGAGGCTGCGGGCGAGCGCGAGATAGCGCTGTCCGCGTTGCACCGCCGCGCTCCATCGCTCGCCCGCCACGGCGGCGAGGCGCTGGAGGAAGCGCGAGGGAACCGCCGGCGCGCCGGCGATCTTTCCCGCGCGCGTCAGGACGACGTCGGCAGCGCTGCTGATAAGCTGGGCGAAATCGTGCGCCGACAGCCCGACCCGCCGTTCCGGCAGGTCGAGGCCGAGCGCGTGGCGCATGCCGCGATTGAGCCACGGATCGGGGCGCGGCTTGGGCGGCCATGCCTCTTCGACGAGCCCGCCCAGCACCATGCGGTCGACCGCGACGAGACGCGCCTCGAGCAGGCCGAGAATTTGCACGCGGCTGCCGGGGACGGGCGGCGGCCGGACCACGCGATCGGCGATCGCGGTGCGGAACAGCTCCGGATAGTCATCGGTCGCGACCGGCAGCTCGGTCATCGCGGACTCATCAATGATCTCGTCGAAGGCCGCATCGAGCGCGGCGCCGTCCGCACCGGCGAGCGCCGCAACCGACCCCGATTCGTCGGCGCCGAGCGCCGCCACGACCGCGCGGTGGCGGGCGGCGAGCGCGCCCAGCGGATGCTCTTGTGAGGCGTCGATTTCCTCCAGCGGGGCGAGCGCCTGCGCAAGCCGGGCGACGAGGTTTTCCGCCGCGACGAGATCGGTCTCGCCGACGAGCACGCGCGGCTCGGCGGGATGCAGCGTCGAGGGCTCGCCTTGCCGGAGTTTTGCGAGCTCGGTGCGGAAATTGGCAAGCGCACCGGCGAGGCCTTTGGATCCGGCGCGCGGGCGCGGGCCACGCAGCACGGCGCGTTCGAGCGCGGCCACCGCGCGCGCATGCGCATTCTCCTTCGCGCCGAGCCGGCAGAGCGGATGCTTGAGCAGTGCGAGCAGCGGCGCGGGCGCGAGATGGCCGATCGCCGTTTCCGCGGCAAGGCGGGCAAAAATGCCGGCCGCCGTATCGCCGAGCGGCTCCCCCCCTGAATCGGCCACGACGATATCCCAGCGCGCGAGCGCCGCCGCCACCCGCCGGGCAAGCGCGCGGTCCGGCGTCGCGAGCGCCGCCGTGCGCCCCGGCGCTTCCACCGCTTCGCGCAGGGCGACCGCGATGGCGAGCGCCTCCTCATCCGCGTTCGCCGCTTCGACCACGGCCAATCCGGACAGGCTTCCCGCGAGCCTCGTCGCAAAGCCCGGTTCGGCAAGGCGGGACCGCCACAGATCGGTGGTCGCCGCCGGGCGCAGCGCCTCCGACAGGAGGGCGGCGCGATCGTGCGCCGGCGCGTCCCCCAGCACCGCCACGCCGCTGCGGTCGAGGCCGAGCTGTTTCAACAGGCCGTGCATGGCGAACTGCGGATGCCCGCTCTCGGGCTCCTCCGGGCCGTCCTTCAGGCGCTGCGGTTTTCCGGTGAGCGCCGCCCAGGACTCCGCGTCGAGATGGGTGTCGAGCCCGGGCAGCACGACGGCGCCATGCGGCAGGCGGGCCACGGCCGCGATGAACCGCGCCGTGGCCGGCATCGAGCCGGTGGAGCCCGCGACGATCACCGGGCCGTCCGGCTTGCGGGCAAGGCGCGCGGCTTCCGCCGCGATCACGCGGTCGCGCCGGGTGGTGGGCTCGATCGCTCCCCGCTCCGCGAGGATGCGGGGCCACTGTTCGCGCGCGATGGCGAGGAAGCGCAGGGTCAGCCGCCAGTATTCGTCGAGTTCGTCCGGCACGAGAGTGTCGAGCCGCTCCCAGGGAATCTCGCGCACCGTCATGTCGTCGATCAGGCGGGCGAGGTGGTCGGCGAGCGCGAGCGCGGCCGACGGCGTGCCGACCACGAGCGGCGGCTCGTCGGCTTGCGGGCGCAGGCCCTCGGCAAAGCGCAGCACCAGCCGGGCGAGGATGAGGCGGCGGGCGAGACCGGACAGGGCGGGCGGAAGATCGAGCGGCTCCGCCGCGCCTGCGGCTTCGTCAAAGGCGAGTTCGTCCTCGTCGATATCGCCGAGCGGAACGATCCGGGGCAGGACGGCGGCTTCGACGCCGAGCCCGTCGAGAAAGGCGTCGCGCGCAAGGCGGCAGGCGCGGCGGGTCGGCAGGTAAAGGGTCGCCTTGGCCAAGCCGAGCGGCCCGCGCGCGGGCGGCGCATCGGGCGTAAGCGTTCCGTAGGCGAGCGCTCGGATGAGCGTCGGCAGGAAGGGCAGGGAGCCCGGGATCGTGAAGACGCGCGGCGTTGCGGAGGCCATGCGCCGATCTTAGCCGGATTCGTACGCGAGCGCGGAAGAACAACCGTGCGGGCGGCGGCCGCGCCGCCCTTCCTTGTGCCGGCAGGGGCTTGCCATTACTGTAATGGAGGTCGTCCGGCGCGCGCCGGCGCCGGTTCCGGAACGACAGGGAATCCACGTTTTAGAACACCGGGTCGCAATCCGCGCGCGCGGGCGAATGAGGACGGCGCTTCGTCGCAGAAGCACGGCCGCACGAGGACACACAGGCGTTTGCACTACATCTCCACCAGGGGCGAAGCCCCGCCGCAGAGCTTTCTCGACGTCACCCTCGCCGGCCTTGCCCGCGACGGCGGCCTTTATGTGCCCGAGGCCTGGCCGCGATTCGACGCCGCGACCATCGCCTCCTTCGCCGGCCGTCCCTATGCGGAGCTCGCCTGCGACGTGATCCGGCCGTTCGTCGGCGGCGCGCCGGCGGCGGGCGACCTCGCCCGCATGGCGCGCGAGGCCTATGACGGGTTCCGCCATCCCGCGGTGACGCCGCTCGTGCAGCTTGCGCCGAACACCTTCGTCCTCGAGCTGTTCCACGGCCCGACGCTCGCCTTCAAGGACCTCGCCATGCAGCTGCTCGCGCGGCTGATGGACCATGGTCTGGCGATGCGCGGCGAGCGCACGACCATCGTGGTGGCGACCTCGGGCGACACGGGCGGGGCGGCGGTGGAGGCCTTCCGCGGGTCGAGCCAGGTCGATCTGTTCGTGCTGTTCCCGCGCGGTCGCGTCTCCGAGGTGCAGCGCCGCATGATGACCACGGCCGGCGCCGACAATGTGCATGCGCTCGCCATTGAGGGCACCTTCGACGACTGCCAGGCGATCCTGAAGGGCCTGTTTAACGATCATGCGTTCCGCGACCGCGTGCGCCTGTCCGGCGTGAACTCGATCAATTTCGCGCGGATCGTCGCCCAGGCGGTCTATTACTTCGCCGCCGCCGTGGCGCTCGGCGCGCCGCATCGCAAGGTCGCCTTCGCGGTGCCGACGGGCAATTTCGGCGACGTCTTCGCCGGCTATGTTGCGGCCCGGATGGGACTGCCGGTGCACCGCCTCGCGATCGCCACGAATGTGAACGATATCCTCGCGCGCATGCTCGCGACCGGCGTCTACCAGGTGCGCGAGGTCGTCGCCACCACGTCGCCAAGCATGGACATCCAGGTCTCGTCGAATTTCGAGCGGCTCCTGTTCGAAGCCTGCCAGCGCGATGCGCGGCCGGTGCGCGCGGTGATGGCCGCGCTGTTGAAGTCGCACGCCTTCTCCGTGCCCGCGCGGGCGCTCGCCGACATGCGCGCCTTGTTTACCGCCGATCGCGCCGACGAGGAGGACACCGCCGCGACGATCCGCACGGTGCGGCGCGAGACCGGCTATCTGCTCGATCCGCACACCGCGGTCGCGATGGCGGTCGCCGAGAAGGAAGTGCGGGACCCCTCCGTGCCGATGGTCGTCCTGGCGACCGCGCATCCGGCCAAGTTCCCCGATGCGGTGGAGGCGGCCTGCGGCGTGCGCCCGGCCTTGCCGGAATGGCTCGGCGACCTACATACGCACGCCGAACGCCTCACCGTGCTCGCGCCCGATCAGGCCGCGGTCGAAGCCCATATTCTTATGCACAGCCGCGCCGCGCGCGACGGCGAAGGAGCAGCCGCATGACCGTCGAGGTGACCCGTCTTCCATCCGGGCTCGTCGTAATCACCGATGACATGCCGCATCTGGAGACCGCCTCGCTCGGCGTCTGGGTGAATTGCGGCAGCCGGCACGAGCGCCCGGACGAGCACGGCGTCTCGCATTTCCTCGAGCACATGGCGTTCAAGGGAACCGAGAAGCGCTCGGCCCGGCAGATCGCCGAGTCGATCGAGGCGGTCGGCGGCGATCTGAACGCCGCGACCGGCGTCGAGGTGACCGCCTATTACGCGCGCATGCTCAGGGCGGACGTGCCGCTCGCGCTCGATGTCTTGGCCGACATCCTGTCGCATCCGCGCTTCGATGCGGACGAGATCGAGCGCGAGAAGAACGTCATCATTCAGGAGATCGGCGCGCTCGAGGATACGCCGGACGACCTCGTGTTCGACTGCCTGCAGGCGACCGCCTTCGCCGACCAGCCGGTCGGCCGCTCGATTCTCGGCACGCCGGACATGGTGCGCGCGGTCGATGCGGGCAAACTGCGCGGCTATCTCGGCCGCAACTATCGCGCGCCGTCGACCGTGGTGGCGGCGGCCGGTGCGGTGGACCATGCGGCGATCGTCGACGAGGTCGAACGCAGGTTCGGCGATTTCGCCGGGCCGGCCGCCGCCGGCCCCGAGTCGGCGACGTTCAAAGGCGGCGTCCATATCGAGCCGCGCGATCTCGAACAGGTGCATATCGCGCTCGCGCTCGAAGGGTTGCCGCAGCGCGACCCCGCGCTCTACAGCCTCCAGGTCTTCACCAACATACTGGGCGGCGGCATGTCCTCGCGCCTGTTCCAGGAAGTGCGGGAGGAGCGGGGTCTCTGCTATTCGATCTACACCTTCCACGCGCCCTATGCGGATACCGGCATGTTCGGCCTTTACGCCGGCACCGACGCCGCCGATGCGCCGGAGCTCATGCGCGTGATCGTCGGCGAGATGGAGGCCGCCGCCGCCGGGCTCACCGAGGCGGAGGTCGCCCGCGCCAAGGCGCAGATGAAGACGGGTCTCCTGATGGCGCTGGAAAGCTCGGGCGCGCGCGCCGAACAGCTCGCCCGCCACATGATCATCCATGGCCGCGTGATTCCGATCGCCGAGATCGTCGCGCTGGTCGACCGCGTCACCGTGGAGAGCGCGCGCGCGGCCGGTCAGTCGCTGATGTCGCGCAGCCGGCCGGCGGTGGCCGCCCTCGGGCCGGGCGGTCTTGAAAGAGCCGCCGCAATCGCGGAAAGTCTTGCTTTGAAGGCGGCGTGATCCGGGCGGACCAGCCCCGGTCGCCAGGCATGAATACGCGAACACCCATGGCGTTTTTCCGCTCAGTCAGCCTTTCGGAGCAGACCGCGACCATCGAGGGAACGGGCGTCGTCCTGCGGCCGCCGCTGATGGCGGACTACGAGGAATGGGCGACGTTGCGCGACAAGAGCCGCGAGTTCCTGACGCCGTGGGAGCCGACCTGGCCGATCGACGATCTGACCCGCGGCGCCTTCCGCCGGCGGCTCAAACGCTATGTGGAGGATCAGCGCAGCGATCAGTCCTATGCGTTCTTCATCTTCTGCACCGCCGGGCGCGGCCTCGTGGGCGGCCTGACGCTCGCCAATGTCCGGCGCGGCGTCGCGCAGGCCGGAAGCATCGGCTACTGGATCGGCGCGCCCTTCGTGCGGCGCGGCTATATGAGCGCGGCGGTGCGCGCGATCGCGCCCTATTCGTTCTCCGTGCTGCGTCTGCATCGCCTGGAGGCGGCCTGCATCCCGACCAACCGCGCCTCGATCCGGCTCCTGGAGTCCTGCGGCTTCAGCCGCGAGGGCTATGCGCGCGAATATCTGTGCATCAACGGGATATGGCAGGACCACCTGCTTTATGCCCGGCTGAAGGACGATCCGCAGCCATGAGCAGGCAGACACGCGATTGCGACGCCGGCCCGATCTTACGGGGCGCGGCCTCGGACGGAGCCAACCCGGCCTCGCGCCCTGCTGCGGCGTGGACCCGTTGGCGCGCGGCGGCAGGACGCGGCCTGCGATGGTCGGCGCTCGGCCTTTCTCTTGTTGCGCTCGCCGGCGGATGCTCGTCGACCGAGGAGATACTCAGCAACCAGCAGCCGCCGGCTGCGCCTGCGGCCGCGCGCTCGGCATCCTTCGCGGACCGTTTCCGCAATCTGTTCGGCGGCGGTTCGGACAGCGCGGCGGTCGCGCAGTCCGCTGCGCCCGGCGCAGCCCAGCCCGGCGCGACCGACGTCACCTGTCCGCCGACCGACATCCGCCAAGGTGCGGCGACCTTGCAGATGAACGCCCCCGGCGCCGATCAAGCGCTCGCCGTGCGCTATCAAGCGACGTTCGCGCGCACCGCGCGGCAGTGCGCGGTGAATGCCGGGACGCTGTCCATCAAGGTCGGGGTGCAGGGACGTCTGATCCTTGGTCCCGCCGGCACGCCGGGCGACACCACGGTGCCGCTGCGCTATGTGCTGGTGCAGGAAGGCATTCAGCCGAAGACGATCTGGTCAAAGCTCTACATGGTGCCGGTCTCGATCCCGTCCGACCAACTCAATGTTCCCTTCACCCATGTGATGGAGGACATGTCGGTGCCGATGCCGCCGCGCGAGGAGCTCGACCGGTATGTGATCTATGTCGGGTTCGACCCGCAGGGCGCCGTGCCGGAGAAGAAGCCGCAGCGCGGGCCGAAGCCCAAGTCGGGATGATCGG
>CAYGZV010000129.1:0-7225 GCA_964354425.1 uncultured Rhodoplanes sp.
TCGCCGCGGGACTCTTCGAGTTCGTCTTTTTCTGGCTGTTGACCGCCTACTATGTGCGCAAGGCCAACAACGACTTCGACGCGCTCACGGCCGAAATCATAAACGACGCGCTCGCGACCGAGGTCGTCAAGGAAGCGGCATAGGGGGGAGCACAGTCATGACCCGCACGATATTCGCCGCGGCGGCAGCCGCGCTCGTCCTCGTCGCCGTCCCTGCCTTCGGCGCCGGGCCGGCCGTCGAGGCCGCCGCCAAGTCGTCGATCAATGTCCACGCCATCGCGATGTTCGTCGCCTTCGTGGTGCTGACGCTCGGGATCACCTATTGGGCCGCCAAGCGCACGCGCTCGACGGCGCATTTCTACACCGCCGGCGGCGGCATCACCGGTCTCCAGAACGGGCTTGCCATCGCCGGCGACTACATGTCGGCCGCGACCCTGCTCGGGCTGACGGCGATGGTCTACACCAGCGGCTATGACGGCTACATCTACATGATCGCCTTCTTCGTCGGCTGGCCGATCATCCTGTTTCTCATGGCCGAGCGCCTGCGCAATCTCGGCCGCTACACCTTCGCCGACATCACCTCCTACCGGCTCGACCAGGGCCGGGTCCGCACCATGGCGGCGATCTCTTCGCTCACCGTCGTGTGCTTCTATCTCGTCGCCCAGATGGTCGGCGCCGGCCAGCTCATCAAGCTGCTGTTCGGGCTTGATTACATCGTGGCCTTGTTCATTGTCGGCGGCCTGATGATGATCTACGTCACCTTCGGCGGCATGATCGCCACGACCTGGGTGCAGATCATAAAGGCCTGCATGCTGCTCGCCGGCGGCACCTTCGCGATGCTGCTCGCCATGAGCCAGTTCGGGTTCAGCTACGCGACCCTCGTCAACGAAGCGACGGCCGTGCACAAGCTCGGCTTCAAGCTGTTCCAGCCCGGCTCGCTGCTCGCCGACCCGGTCAACGCGGTGTCGCTCGGCATCGGCCTGATGTTCGGCACGGCCGGCCTGCCGCACATCCTCATGCGCTTCTTCACGGTGTCGGACGCCAAGGCCGCGCGCAAGTCGGTGCTCTACGCGTCCGGCTTCGTCGGCTATTTCTTCAACGTCATCTTCCTGATGGGACTGTGCGCCATCGTCATCGTCGGCACCAACCCCGCATTCTTCGAGGGCGGGCAGATCGGCGGCAAGATCATCGGCGGCGGCAACATGGTCGTCATGCATCTCGCGAAGGCGGTGGGCGGGGATCTCCTGCTCGGGTTCCTCGCGGCGGTCGCCTTCGCCACGATCCTCGCGGTCGTATCGGGGCTCGCGCTCGCCGGCGCATCGGCCATCAGCCACGACCTCTATTCCCGCGTCATCATGAAAGGCAAGGCGACCGAAACGGCGGAGCTGCGCGTCTCCAAGATTGCCTCGATCGGCCTCGGCGTCGTCGCCATCACGCTCGGCATCCTGTTCGAGAGGATGAACGTCGCCTTCATGGTCGGGCTCGCCTTCGGCATTGCGGCCTCGGCCAATTTCCCGGTGCTGATCCTGTCGATGTACTGGCGCGGCCTGACCACGCGCGGCGCGCTTGCCGGCGGTTACGCCGGTCTCGTCAGCGCCGTCGTGCTCGTCGTGCTGTCGAAACTGGTGTGGGTGTCCGTGCTGGGCAACGCCCAGCCGATCTTCCCTTACGACCAGCCGGCTCTCTTCTCGATGCCGCTCGCGTTCATCGTGACGTTCCTCGTCTCGACGTTCGACAGAAGCCGCACGGCGACCGCCGAGAAGAAGGCCTTCGAGGACCAGTATGTCCGGGCCCAGACCGGCTTTGGCGCGGCCACGGCGTCCGCCCATTGACCGGCAGGGAAGCGCGTTCAGCAAAAGCGTTTCGCGTCTGAACGCGCTCCAATTCTCTCGATCAGCGTGCGGAGCGATCCCTGCGCAAAACCCCGGAGCCGCCGCTCCGGGGCTTTTTTATGCGGCGCATCGTTCGATGCAGGCGGGACGGAAGACGCCCGCACTAATTGTAACGAAAGGCGCTCGCGCTAATTGTAATGAACCATTGCAATCCCGCTGAGTTCATTCGCCGTGAGGGCCAACTGGAGTATCAGCCAATGCGATATACAAAGGTGGCGTTGATTGTGGGTCGGGCGTTGTTCCGGGTCGTGTTTGCTCCTTCGGCGGCCCAGGCCCTACCCCAATCGTCCTGCACGACATGTCTCGGCACTTGGGTCGCCAAGCGATCGTGCAGTACCTTCCGGGGGCGACGGCGTTGCACCGTAAAGCGCATCTGCACGCATTGCTTGAATTAAAACAATCAATCGACTTCGAACTTGCGCCGACGCGAACGTCAGTGCCGCCTTCGACGGAGCATGACGTTCGCGCATCGAGGCGCCGCAACGACCCGGAGCCGCCCGCTCCGGGACTTCCTCATGAATCGCTCCCCGCGGCCGCCGGAGGAGCCCCGTCACGGGCGCGCAAGAACTTCGTCGCCAAGTGTTTCTTCAGAAAGGCGGCGAAGCCGCGCTTCAGCCAGGGCATCTGCCAGCGCAGAAGGAGGCCGCTCTTCCGTTTCGTGGTGAGCAGCGACGACCAATCGAGGAAGTCCTTGGCGTTGTCGACAGTCAGCACGAACGGCGGATGACCATCGCGCGCGAGAATATAGCTCATCACGAGCGCCCCGGTGCGATGATTGCCCTCGATGAACAGCTCGGGCTCGGCCAGGATGCGAATATAGACGCCGGCCGCGCGCATCCAGGGGGATTCATTCGCATGCAAGGCATGCCACTCGACGATGTCGCGGATGCCGCCGTCCCGGTTGTCGTAGAAATGCTTTTCCGTCGCCGCGAGGTGTCGAGCAACCTCCGACCTCAACCCGACGTCACACCCGCACAGCACGCGCGCGTTCAGCTCGAGGAACAGCCGCAGTTGTCCGACCGAAAGGAGGTCGACCTGGTGCGCGATCAGTTCGTCGACGAAGGCGTAACCCGTCATCATGTGATCGACGGCAATGTGGTCGAGCCGGTCGCGGGCGCTGTCGAGAAACGGATTGATATTTGCGAAATGCCGCTCGACCTCGCGCAGCGATTTTTCGATCGCTCCGAGGTCGAGGATTAATCCTCGGCGCTCCGGGGACGGGTCTGCGCCGCTCGCGCAGGGAACGGCGCCGGGGAGTTCCGCGTGCACTCTATTTCGTGACCGTATCCAAGACCTGCCGGCCGAGCGCGACGACGTCGGCCGAAAGCGGAATATAACCCAAATCGACGCCATATTGTTGGCCTTCTGCAAGGCCCCAGCCGACGAAATCGCGAACGGCCTCCGCCTTTGCCGGATCGCGGTAGCGCCGATAGAGAAACATCCAGCTATACGAAACGATGGGGTAGGCGTTGGCGGCGGTCGGATCGACGATCGAACGCTCCAGTTCGGCCACTTGAACGACGCGCGCCGACAGCGCGAGCTGCGCGGAGGCTTCGCTCGGGGTCACGAACGCGCCCGACTTGTTCTGCAGCGCCGCCATCGGCAGCTTGAGGCGCTTGGCGAAGCCGTATTCGACATAGCCGATGCCGCCCTCGCTGATCTTGATGCGCGCGGCGACGCCCTCGTTGCCGGTCGCGAGCATCGTCCTGCCCGGCCAGGCGATGAGCTTGCCCACGCCAAGGCCGCGCGTGCGCCAGGACGGGTCGGCTGCGGCGAGATGGCGCGTGAACGCCGCCGTCGTGCCGCTCGAATCGAGCCGGGCGACGACGGCGATGTCGCGCGCGGGGAAGCTAACGCCAGGATTGGCCGCCTGGATGCGCGGATCGTTCCAGCGCTTGATCGTTCCCGCGAAAATGTCCGGATACACATCGCGCGGAAGCCGGATATCGCCGCTCACGCCCGGGATATTGTAGGCCAGCACGATCGTTCCGGCGGTGACCGGCACGGTTGCCGCGCCCGCCTCCACCTTGGCCGCCTCGCTGTCGGCCAGGATTTCGTCGCTCCCGGCGAAATCGACGGTCTCGGCAATGAAGCGCTTGACGCCCTCGCCCGACCCGACGACGTCATAGGCGATCGACACGTTTCGGTGCGCGGCCTGATAGACGGCGATCCACTTCTTGTAGAGCGGGGCCGGGAAGGTGGCGCCCGCTCCCTTCAGCGACACGGGCGCCGCCGTTGCGCCGCTCTGCGCCCAGCTCGCTGCGACCGGCGGCGCAATCGACAGGGCGACGGCGGCTGCGATCATTCGTGCGGTTTGAGCGAGGGGCATGGCTTGCTCCAATCCGAATCAGCTGAACTTGCCGCTGATATACTCTTTGGTGAGTTGCTCGCGCGGATCGTTGAAGACCTGGTCGGTTTCTCCCATCTCGACGAGATAGCCGGTCCGCCCGCCGTGCGAGATGTCGACCCCGAGGAAGGCGGTGATGTCGGCGACGCGGGTCGCCTGCTGCATATTGTGGGTGACGAGCGCGATCGTGTAGTCCCGCTTGAGCTCGAGCATGAGCTCCTCGATGCGGCGCGTCGCGATTGGATCGAGCGCGGAGCACGGCTCGTCCATCAGGAGAACGGTCGGCTCGGTCGCGACCGCCCGCGCGATGCACAGGCGCTGCTGCTGGCCGCCCGACAGCGACAGCCCGCTCGCCTTCAGCTTGTCCTTCACCTCGTCCCACAGAGCCGCCCGGCGAAGCGCATGCTGGACGCGCTCGTCGACATCGCCCTTGAAACGATTGAGGCGCAGGCCGAACGCGACGTTGTCGTAAATGCTCAGGGCGAACGGGTTCGGCTGTTGAAAAACCATCCCGATATAACGCCGCACGACCACCGGATCGATGTTCTTCGCGTAGATGTCCTGGCCAAGAAAATGCACGTCGCCCTCGAGACGAAATCCTTCGATGAGGTCGTTCATGCGGTTAAGACTGCGCAGCACCGTGCTCTTGCCGCAGCCGGAAGGTCCGATGAAGCCCGTGATCTTGCCCTTGTGGATCGGCACGCGGCTGTCGCGCACGGCGACAAACGACCCGTACATGATCTTCCTGACATTGCAGTCGATGGCGACCCCGCCATTGGGCTGCGCGACGGCGGCGGTCGGGCGGTCGGCGACGGCGGCTTGAGCAGCGCTCATGAAGACTCCTAATACTTCGGCCGCCCGATCAGACGGCTCAGCACATTGAAGACGAGAACGATGAGAACGAGAACCAAGGAAGCCGCCCAAGCGAGCTGAATCTGGTTCTCGAACGGCATGCTGGAGAAATTGTAGATCAGGATGGACAGCGAGGCCGTCGGTTCGCTCACGCGGCTCAGCCAGTAATTGCTGAACAGCGCCGTGAACAAGAGCGGCGCGGACTCGCCTGCGACGCGCGCCACTCCCAGCATGACGCCGGTGAGAATTCCCGGCAGCGCCGTCGGAAGGACGACCTTCCAGATCGTCTGGGTTCGCGTGCAGCCGATCCCGAGCGCCGCGTCCTTCATTTTTCGCGGCACCATCTTGAGCGCCTCCTCGGCCGTGAGAACGACCGTCGGCAGCATCAGGATAGCCAGCGAAACGCCACCCGCGATCGCCGAATAGGTGCCCATTGCGAGCACCAATACGGCGTAGACGAAGACGCCTGCAAGAATCGACGGGAAGCCGGTGAGGACCTTCGCCAGAAACCGCGACGTCTGGCCGAGCCTGCTGTTAGGCCCCAGTTCCGATAAGTAAACGGCGGCGAGCACGCCGATCGGAATGCTGATCAGCGCGGCGATCGCCACCATGACCAGCGTCCCGACGATGGCGTTTCCGAATCCGCCGCCCATCTCGAAGCCGGCCGGCGGCAACTCGGTGAAGAGTTCGAGCGACAGCCGCGACCCGCCTTCCATGATCAGCATATAGAGGACCGAGACCAGCGGAATGCCAGCCAGGAGCGCCGCAATCCACGCGCCGATCGTCAGCAGCACGTTGGTCAGGGCCCGGCCCTCGGACCACGATTGCGCGAGGCTCGGCGGGACGCCGGGCTCGATGGAAAAACCCGAGGCGGTGGTGTCGGTCATGCCTTTCCCGAAATATTGCGTTGCGTGATGGTGAGCAGGCCGATGCCGACCACATTCACGATCAAGGTGATGGCGAGCAGGACGAGCGCCGCATACATCAAGGCCTCGACTTCGACCGGCCCGGCTTCAGGAAAATGCGACGCGAGCAACGCAGCAAGCGTCTCGGCCGGGGCGAACAGCGATAGGCTGAGTTGATTGGAGTTGCCGATCAACATGGCGAGCGCCATCGTCTCGCCGAGCGCGCGACCGAAGCCCAGCACCATGGCGCTGAAGATGCCGCCTGCGGCGGTCGGCACCATCACTCTGAGGATCACTTCCCATCGCGTCGCCCCCATTCCGTAGGCCGCCTCTTTGGTGCGGTAGGGAACCGAGTTGAGGGCGTCTTGCGAGATCGCCGCGACGGTCGGCAGAATCATGATCGCCAGCACGATAGCGGCTGGGAGGAGGCCGGGACCGCTCAGCGATGTTCCGAAAAACGGTATGAAGCCGAATTGCTCGTTGAGCCAATTGGCGGCCGGTCGGATGGCCGGGATGACGACGAATATGCCCCACAAGCCGAAGACGACGCTGGGAATGGCGGCCAGCATCTCGATGACGAGGCGGAACACGAAGGCGACGCGCGTCGGCAAGAAGCCTTGGGTGAGGAAGATCGCGACCGTGAGCCCGAAAAACCCGCCGATCAGCAAGGCAAGAAGCGAGCTGTAGAGGGTTCCCCAAATGCCCGGAAGGATGCCGAATTTCTTTTCCTGAACGTTCCAATTGGAGCTGGTCAGGAAATCGATATGGTAGTCGCGGATGGCCGGCAGAGCCTGTCCGCCGATCTTCCAGAGAATGTAGGCCACCAGCACGATCAACAGACTCGCAGCGATCAGAGCGAGAATCCGGAACCAGCGGTCGATGAGGTATTCGCCGCCGCTCGGCGCCTGACTGACCGCGTGGGCGGTATCAGCAGTAGCGAAAGGGTTATTTGACATCAACTTGTCCGAAGCCGGCCGAAGGGAGGTGGCCGGAGATGCTTGCGTGCTGGCGGCGGCCGCGGGTTCATTTGATCTCGGCGGCGGCGGCTTTGATCTTTTCGACCACGCTCGCCGGCAGCGGAATGTAGCCCATGCTGTCGGCGACGGCCTGGCCC
Source organism: uncultured Rhodoplanes sp. (assembly GCA_964354425.1). Lineage (GTDB taxonomy): Bacteria > Pseudomonadota > Alphaproteobacteria > Rhizobiales > Xanthobacteraceae > Rhodoplanes. The sequence goes on from CAYGZV010000129.1 coordinate 7,110, forward strand.
TTGGTCGCGCAGAACTCCACGAGCCGGCGCAGCACATCCGCCTTCTTGTCGTCCTGATCCTTGTAGAACAGGAGCCAGGTGAAGGTCGCGATCGGGTAGGCTTCGGCGCCTTCCGG
>CAYGZV010000130.1:0-4854 GCA_964354425.1 uncultured Rhodoplanes sp.
ACAGAGTCCGTAATCGTCCAATGCCCTCGCTGTTCGATCAGTCCGCCCTCGTCGCCATCGCCGAACAGCTTGTCGCGGCGGCGCGGCGCGCCGGCGCGGACGCCGCCGAAGCGGTCGCCGTGCGCGGCGTCTCCCAGTCGATCGAAGTGCGCCAGGGAACGGTCGAGGAATCCGAGCGCTCGGAAGACGACGATGTCGGCCTGCGCGTCCTGGTCGGCCGCCGGCAAGCGGTCGTGTCGACCAATGATCTCGCGCATGAGGGCGCAGACGCTCTCGCCGAACGCGCGGTCGCGATGGCGCGCGTCGCGCCGGAGGATCCGTTCGCGGGTCTCGCCGACCCGGATCTGCTCGCGCGCGAGCGCCCCGAACTCGATCTTCTTGATCCGGACATGCCGAGCGTGCGCGAACTGGAAGAGCGCGCGCAAGCCGCCGAAGCCGCCGCGCTCGCCGTCGCCGGCGTCACCAAATCAGGCGGCGCGTCGGCCTCGGCCGGGATCGGCGGAATGGTGCTGGTGACGAGCACGGGCTTCATCGGCCGCTATCTCGGTTCGCGCCACAGCGTCTCCATGCAGGCGATCGCCGGCGAAGGCACGGCGATGGAACGCGACTATGATTACTCCTCCGCGGTCTACGCCGCCGATCTCGACAGTCCGGAAGCGATCGGACGCAACGCCGGCGAACGCGCGGTTAAGCGGCTCAATCCGCGCAAGGTGCCGACCCAGCGCGCCCCGGTCATTTATCACGCGCGGGCGGCGGGTTCGCTCCTCTCGCATCTCACCGCCGCCATCAATGGCAGCGCCATCGCCCGCAAGACGAGCTTCCTGCAAGACAAGCTCGGGGAGATGCTGTTTCCCGCAGGCATCCGCATCGTGGACGATCCGCACCGGCGGCGCGGCCTGCGCTCGCATCCCTTCGATGCCGAGGGCGTGGGGGGACGGCGGCGCGCGCTGATCGACGGCGGCGTGCTGACGACGTTCCTGCTCGACTGCACGACTGCGCGCGAGCTCGGCATGACGACGACCGGGCATGCGCAGCGCGGCGTCTCCTCGACGCCGTCGCCCGGCCCCTCGAATGTGCATCTCGAGCCCGGCAGCGCCAGTCCGGAGGCGCTCATCGGCGACGTCGAGCAGGGTCTGTATGTCACCGACCTGATCGGCATGGGCGCCAACATGGTGACGGGCGACTACAGCCGCGGCGCCGCCGGATTCTGGATCGAGCGCGGCGAACTGACCTTCCCGGTCAGCGAGATCACGATCGCCGGCAATCTCGCCGACATGTTCCGCACCCTGCAGCCGGCGAACGATCTGACGTTCCGATACGGGATCAATGCGCCGACCGTGCGGGTGGAGGGGTTGACCATTGCTGGCCTCTGACGGCATCGACCGCACCGCGATCGCCGCCCGTCTGACCGAGATCGTCGGCGACGCGGGCCGTTTGGCGCTGCGGTTCTTCAAGAGCCCGGTGAAGAGCTGGATGAAGGGAGCCGGCGAAGGATCGCCGGTGTCGGAAGCCGACATCGCCGTCAATGTGCTCATGCAGGAGCGGCTCTCCGCCGCGCAAACCGGCTGCGGCTGGCTCTCGGAAGAGACGGAGGACGATCCCGCAAGGCTTTCGAGCGAACGGATATGGGTCGTCGATCCGATCGACGGGACGCGCGCTTTCCTCGCCGGCAAGGCCGATTGGACCATCTCCGTGGCGTTGGTGGAGCGCGGACGACCGACCGTCGCCGCGCTCTATGCGCCCGTTACCGACGAACTGTTCGTTGCGGTTCGCGGCAAAGGCGCGACGCTCAATGGCGCACGCATGACGGTCGATCTGGGCGCGGCGCTTGCCGGCGCGCGGATCGCCGGACCGCAGCGCATGCTCGACGAACTGTCGGCGCGCGCCCCCGGACTCGTCTTCGAGCCGAGAATCCATTCGCTCGCACTGCGTTTCGCCCGCGTGGCGGAGGGCCGGATCGACGTCGCTTTCGGCGGCGGAAACAGTCACGACTGGGACCTTGCAGGCGCCGATCTTTTGGTGCACGAAGCCGGCGGGGTGCTCACGACGATGACCGGTGAGACGATCACCTACAACCTTCCGCAGCCGCGACACGAAGCGTTGCTGGCCGCGGGTCCGCCGCGTCATCGCATCGTGAGCGAGATCATCGCCGGTCATCCGACCGCTTCGCGGTGAACGTGCGTTCCGGCGACACCCCTGGGCAGTATCGGCGGATGACAGGGAGGCAGCGGTCTTGGCCGAACGGTTGCCGTTCACCTTTCTCGCCTATCGCGTTCTGACCGCAGCCTTGACGCCGCTCAGCGGTCTCGTGCTCGCGCGCCGGCTCAAGCGCGGCAAGGAGCATCCCGAACGGCTGGCGGAGCGGCGCGGAATCGCGAGCCTGCCGCGCCCGGCGGAGCCGCTTGTCTGGGTGCATGGGGCGAGCGTCGGCGAGCTCGTCGCGGCGCTGCCGATCGTCGAGCGCCTGCGCGCGCGCGACTTCGCGGTGCTCGTCACCTCGGGCACGGTGACGTCGGCTGAACGCGCCCGCCATCAATTGCCGGCAGGCGCGTTCCACCAATTCATTCCGCTCGATTCGCCGTTCTTCGTCGCGCGCTTTCTCGACCATTGGCGACCCGACCTCGCCCTTTTCGTCGAATCCGATCTGTGGCCGAACCTCATCCTGGGCGCCGCGCAGCGGCGCATTCCGATGATCCTTCTCAACGGACGCCTGTCGAAACGCTCGTTCGAGCGGTGGCGTCGGGCGCCGGTCGCGATCGAGGCGCTGCTCGAACGATTCGACCTGTGCCTCGTGCGCTCGGCGGAAGACGCCGCGCGTTTCGGCGCGCTCGGCGCGCCGCGCATCAGCACGACCGGCAATCTCAAGCTCGACGTTCCTCCGCTCTCCGCCGACCCGAACACGCTTGCTGCGCTGAAGATGGCGGTCGCCGGGCGGCCGGTCGTCGTCGCCGCCTCGACTCATCCCGACGAAGAGAGCGCGGTGGTCGAAGCGCACCGGCGGCTGCGGCTCGAATTCCCGCGCCTGCTCACCATCATCGCGCCCCGCCATCCCGAGCGCGGCGCGGAGGTGGCCGGCATCGTGGCGGGATGCGGCCTCAAAGCGGTGCAGCGGTCGCACGGAGCGCTTCCGAATGCGGCGACCGAAATCTATGTGTGCGACACGCTCGGCGAGCTCGGCCTGATCTACCGCCTGGCGTCGGTCGTGTTCATGGGCGGTTCGCTCGTCCCGCATGGCGGGCAGAACCCGATCGAGCCGATCAAGCTCGGCGCCGCGGTGGTGCATGGTCCGCATGTGGCGAATTTCGCCGATCTCTACCGCGCGCTGGATCAGGCGGCGCGCGCCGAGCCGGTCACCGATCCCGACACGCTGACCGCGCGTTTGGCGGAACTGCTCACGGACGCGCCGGCGCGTGCGCGGCTTGCGGCGGCGGGACGGCGCACCGTCGATGCGCTGGCCGGCGCCGTTGACCGATCGATGGCGGCGATCGAGCCCTATCTCGTGCAGATTCGCCTCGCGACCTGGACACAAGATGCGTGAGCCGCCGTTCTGGTGGCGGCGGCCGGGCCTGTCCGCGCGGCTGCTCGCGCCGATCGCGGGACTCTACGGGGCCGTCGCCGCCGCACGGATGCGCCGCGGCGGCGCGCGCGCCGCCGTGCCCGTCATCTGCATCGGCAATCTAACGGTCGGCGGCGGCGGCAAGACGCCGACGGCGATCGCGGTCGCGCGCCTGTTCCTGCGCGCCGGCCTGCGCCCGGTCTTTCTCACGCGCGGTTACGGCGGCGCGCTGGCCGGCCCCGTAAGCGTCGGCGTCAACGCGTGCGCGGCGCAGGTCGGCGATGAGCCGCTGCTGCTCGCCCGCATCGCGCCGACCATCGTTGCGCGCCACCGCGTCGCGGGCGCCGCCGCCGCGGCGCGCGAGCCGGCCGACCTCATCGTGATGGACGACGGGCTGCAGAACCCGGCGCTCGTCAAGGACGTGGCCCTCGTGGCGCTCGATGGACGGCGCGGCGTCGGCAATGGATACGGGATCCCGGCAGGCCCGCTGCGCGCGCCGCTCGCCGCGCAGCTCGATCGCGCGCATGCCGTCCTGGTCGTGGGCGACGCCGGCGAGAGCGCCCGCGAGGCGATGCGTGAGGCGCAGCGGCGCGGGCTTCCGTTATTTGCCGGGCGGCTCGAACCGGTCGGCTCTGCCGCCGCGGAATTGACGGGGCGGCGCGTGCTCGCCTTTGCCGGCATCGCCGATCCCGGGAAGTTCTTCGCGACGCTCGCCGACGCGGGCGTCGCGGTCGCGGCGCAATGCGGCTTCCCGGACCATCATCGCTATTCGTCTGCCGACGCGGCGGCGCTGATCGCGCGCGCGGAGCGCGACGGCCTGCAGCTCGTCACGACGGAAAAGGATGCGGCGCGGCTGCAAGGCGATCCCACGACCGCCGCGCTTGCGGCGCTTAGCAAGGTCCTGCCGGTCGCGCTTGTCGTCGCGGAGGAGGAGCGTTTGCGCGCGTTCCTGCGCGAACGGACCGGGCTGCCGGTCTGAGGATCATTTCACGCGGTCGGGGTGCCAGCGCTTGAGCACGGCCTCTGGCGTGGCATAGGCCTCCTGCCGGTCGACGCTCCAATATTTCAGCTCTTCCAGCGGGATCGCCACGCCGGTGACCGCGCAGCGAACGAACGCGCCGGCGCGGATGACGCGGAAATCCGAATCGAGATAGCGGACCTCGGCTTCCCCCGCCTGCGGCGAACGAGGGTCGAAGCGGTTCAGCACAAACGACCTCCAAAGCGCAATCGCACCGCGCAGCAATCGTGAACGGCCTTTCGATCATGAGCGGACGCTTCGATCGAACATAATATGTCGG
>CAYGZV010000130.1:4954-7160 GCA_964354425.1 uncultured Rhodoplanes sp.
CTCGCCGCGCGCTACCGCGACTGGGCCGAGCGGCTGGTCAGCATCGGATTCGCCGTCCTGCTCCCGGACAGCTTCGGATCGCGCGGCCTCGGACCGCAATGCCGCACCCGCAAACGGTCCGCGCGGGCCGGCCGCGAGCGCGTCGCCGACGCGAATGCGGCGCGGCGCTGGCTGCAGGAGCAGTCGTTCGTGAAGCCCGACCGCGTGTCCCTGCTCGGATGGTCGAACGGCGCGACCACCGCGCTCTACACGGTCCGCGCGGGGAGCGCCGCCGACGAGAACCATCCGGATTTCCGCTCCGCGGTCGCGTTCTATCCCGGCTGCCGGCAGCTGCGGGCGACCGGCTGGCGCGCGCGCGTGCCGACCTTGATCCTGATCGGCGGCGCCGACGACTGGACGCCGGCGGAGGCCTGCGAGCAGATGGTCGCGGGCGCAAGCGGCGGCGCGGGCGCGCCGGTCTCGATCGTCGTCTATCCCGGCGCCTATCACGGGTTCGACGAGCCGAACCGGCCCGTCAGGATTCTGACCGGGATGGCCGCCTCCGCCGACGGCTCGGGAGCGGTGCATCTCGGCACCGACCCGGCGGCGCGCGCCGACGCGCTCAGGCGGGTCCCGGAGTGGCTGTCGCGGCAATAAATCACGGCCATTGCCCGACCTGTCGAAGCACTCAGAACAGGCTGCCCTGATCGGGCCCGCCCGAGCGGTCGCGCCGGGTGCGTTTCGGCGTGACCTTCCCGTCCGCGGTCGCGCCCACGCGGCCATCCGCAAACTCGATCTCGAGCCGCAAGCCGGACGTGACCGCGCTGGCGCTGAACAGGGGACGCGCGTCCGGGCCGCGCACCAGCGCAAAGCCGCGGCTGAGCACACTTTGATATGACAGGGCCTCGAGCAGCTGGCCAGCCTGCTCGACGCGCCCCACGCGCCGGTGAACGAGCATGCGGATCGCGCGCTCCGACCGCGCGAACAATGCCGCCGCCCGTTCCTGTCCGCGCGCGATGCGGACGCGGTGCGCGTCCATATTGGTGCGCAGGCTGACCGCGAGCCGCCCGGCCGCACCTGCGAGCCGCTCGCGCCGGCGTTCGCCCAGGACGCGCGTGCAATGCGCGGTGCGCCGCGACAGGGCGGTCACGCGCTCGCCCTCGCGCGCGAGCCGCGCCTGCAGGAGCTGGCGGTTGAGCCCGCCGGCGATGCGCGAGAAGTCCGCCCGGTGCAGATGCGCATTGGCGATAAGCGCGCGCGGCAGGCGCGCGGCCGCCGCGTCGAGCCGCTGGCGCGGCAGCGCGAGCAGCGCGTCGGCCGAGGGCAGCGCGCGCACCGCCGAGCGCAGCTCGGTGCGGCGGTTCTCGTGGCCGCGCCGCCAGCAGGCGAAGGCGCGGCTTGCGAGGCTCTCCACCCGCACGATCAGCTCGGCGCGCACCGGCACCGCCATCTCCGCCGCCGCGGTCGGAGTGGGCGCACGCTTGTCGGCGGCGAAGTCGATCAGCGTCACGTCGGTCTCGTGGCCGACGCCCGAGATGAGCGCGATCATGCTCTCGGCCGCCGCGCGCACGACGATCTCCTCGTTGAACGCCCACAGGTCCTCGATCGAGCCGCCCCCGCGCGCGACGATCAGCAGATCGGGACGCGGGATCGGGCCGGTCTCGGGCAGCGCGTTGAAGCCGCGAATGGCGGCGGCGATTTCTTCGGCCGCGCCGTCGCCCTGCACGCGCACCGGCCACACCAGCACGCGGCGCGGAAAGCGGTCGGCGAGCCGGTGCAGGATATCGCGGATCACCGCGCCGTGCGGCGAGGTGACGACGCCGATCACCTCCGGCAGGCGCGGCAGGAGCTGCTTGCGGGCCGCGTCGAACAGGCCCTCCGCGGCGAGCTTCCTCTTGCGCTGCTCGATCAGCGCCATCAGCGCGCCGACGCCGGACGGCTCGAGCGACTCGATCACGAGCTGGTAGGTCGAGCGCCCCGGATAGGTGGTGAGCCGCCCGGTCGCGATGACCTCCAGCCCCTCCTCCGGCTTGATGCGCATGCGCGCGTAAGCGGTGCGCCAGACCACCGCGTCGATGCGCGCGCCCTCGTCCTTCAGCGCGAAATAGGCATGGCCCGAACTGTGCGGGCCGCGGAAGCCGGAAATCTCCCCGCGCACCCGCACGTAAGGATAGGCGTCCTCGACCGTGCGCTTGAGCGCGGCGGCGAGCTCCGACACGCTCCATTC
>CAYGZV010000131.1:0-4120 GCA_964354425.1 uncultured Rhodoplanes sp.
AGCATCCAGGCATAGGGGCCGCTGCCGGTCATGCGCTTGCCGAAGGCGGAATCGTAATCCTTGCCGCCGCGCATCTGCCGGATGAGCGCGAACACGTGCTTCTCGCGATCGGGGAAATGGGCGGCGACCCATTCGCGGAAAAGGTCGCGCACCTCGAGCGGCAGGCGGAGCAGGACGTAGCCCGCCCCCTCGACGCCGGCCGCCGCGGCCGCATCGAGAATGCGCTCGATCTCGGGGTCGTTGATCGCCGGGATCACCGGGGCGACCATGACGGAGGCGGGCACGCCGGCCGCCGCAAGCCCGCGCAGCGCGGCGAGCCGCCGCACCGGGGTTGGCGCGCGCGGCTCCATCGCGCGGGCAAGCGTCGCATCGAGCGTCGTCACGGAAATCGCGACGCGCACCAGCCGGCGGCGCGCCATGCGCGAGAGAATGTCGATGTCGCGCAGGATCAGGTCGGACTTGGTGACGATGCCGACCGGATGCCCAGCCTTGTCCAGCACCTGGAGGATGCGCCGCATCAATTCGTAGCGCCGCTCGATCGGCTGGTAGGGATCGGTATTGGTGCCGATCGCGATGGTGCGCGGGACGTAGTTGGCGGCCGAAAGCTCGCGTTCGAGCAGTTCGGGCGCATCCGGCTTCATGAACAGCTTCGATTCGAAGTCGAGGCCGGGCGAGAGGCCGAGATAGGCATGGGTCGGCCGCGCGAAGCAGTAGACGCAGCCGTGCTCGCAGCCGCGATACGGGTTGATCGAGCGGTCGAAGGAAATGTCGGGAGAATCGTTGCGGGTGATGACCTTGCGCGCGGTGTCGACGGCGACGCTGGTGGCGAAAGGCGGCAGGTCTTCCAGGCTTTGCCAGCCGTCGTCGAAGGCGACGCGGGCGATCGGCTCGTAGCGGCCGCTCGCGTTCGACTGCGCGCCGCGCCCGCGCCGCCGCGCCCCGTTGAGGGCCGCGCCAAGCACGCCATCCGCCGGTCCCGCTTGGGGCGGTTCCGGCGAAGGGCGGCGGACAGCGTTGGAGGACGATCTGGCCATGCCGTTCGCTTAGCACAAACCTGAACATAACAAGAACACATAAGCGTGAGGCCTGCCGGAAGGGTCAGCCAAGCAGCTCTTTCAGAACACTTTGCGCATGGAAGGCGAGGGGTGGAATGCGTATCCCAAGGCGGTATAGAAGGGGATCGCGGCCGGACGCGCATCGAGATGGACCGCCTCCATGCCCCGCGCATGGGCGTCGGCTTCGGCGAAGCCCATCAGCGCGCGTCCGAGACCGCTGCGGCGCGCGGCCTCGTCGGCCACGAGGTCGTCGATATGCAGATGCGGACCGCGGGCGAGCGTGTGCACCGGCCGCATGCCCAGAACGGCGACGAGAGCGCCGGCGCGGAAGGCGCCGACGAGCTCGTAGCCGGAATGGCTCTGGCGTTCGACGAAGCGGAGGAACGCGGCCTCGTCGAGATGCGGGCGCAGTTGTACGATGATCGGATAGGCGTGCTTCCACTCGGCCGGCGGCAGACGGCGCACCGAAATCTCTGTTGAGGCTTCCACAGTCCCTCCCCTTGGCGCCTGCCAAGACCAGACCCGACTCCCTCGCCACGCGGGCGATCCAACCATACTATCCGAGCGCGGATCATGCTGAGCGTCGTCATCCCCACCCGAAACAGCGAGCGCGCGCTTGTGTGCACGCTCGCAATGCTGGTCAGCGCGTCGGTGGCGGGCGTTGTGCGCGACGTGGTGGTCGCCGATGCGGGATCGAACGACGAAACGGGCGAGATCGCCGATATCGCGGGCTGCACTTTGCTCGTCTCCGGCGCGCCGCTCGCGACGCGGTTGCGGGAGGCGGTTGCCGCGGCGCGCGGCTCCTGGCTGCTCTTCCTGCCGGCGGGAACCGTGCTGGAAGCGGGCTGGGGCGAGGAGGCCTTGCGCTTCACGACGGACGCCGAGCGGCGCCGCAGGGTGGAGGCGGCGGCGGTGTTTCGCGCGCAGCCATGGGCGCAGGCCGGCCGCTCCTTCGCCGCGCAGACGCTCGCCCTCCTCAAGGAGGCGCTGCGGCGGACGCCCGCCGCCGAGCAGGGACTGATCATCAGCCGTGAGTTCTACGCGTCCGTCGGCGGGCATCGGCTGGAAGCGGGCGATCCGGAGGCCGACCTTTTGCGGCGGATCGGGACCGGCCGTCTCGTCCGGCTGCGCAGCGCGATCATGCCGTTCGACGACGGCAGCGGCTGATCTCCGGCCCGCGCCAGCTGCTTGACTCAAGCAAGCAATTACGTGACTCTGTCACCTTGTTTCACGATGGCCCGATGCCTATGCCCGATCTTGCGGCGCGCGTCGCCGCCGTCCGCCAATTCAACCGCTTCTACACCCGCCAGATCGGCCTGTTGCGGGACGGCCTCGTCGACACCCGCTTCTCTCTGACCGAGGCGCGCGTGGTGTACGAGCTTGGACAGGCCGGGGACACGACGGCGAGCGCGATCGCCGGCGCGCTCGGGCTCGATCACGGCTATCTGAGCCGCATCCTCGGCGCGTTCGCCGAGGCCGGCCTGATCACCCGCAAGCCGTCGCCCGAGGACGGCCGGCAAATGCGGCTGACGCTCAGCGCCAAGGGCCGAACCGCGTTCCGGACGCTCGACCGCGGCTCGCATCGGCTGGTCGCCGCCATGCTGGAAACGCTGCCCGAGCCGCGTCAGCGCAGCCTCGTCGGCGCCATGCGCACGATCGAACGCGCATTGGCGCCGGACAAGGCCGCCCCCGTCGTCGTGCTGCGCACGCACCGGGCGGGCGATATGGGCTGGGTGCTGTCGAGCCACGCGACGCGCTATTCGCAGGAGTATGGCTGGGGCGCGCCTTTCGAGGCGCTGGTCGCCGGGATCGTGGCGCAGTTTCTGCGCGAGTTCGATTCCGCGCGCGAGCGGTGCTGGATCGCCGAGATCGACGGCGCCCCGGTCGGATCGGTGTTTCTGGTAAAGGGCGGCGATGACGTCGCGAAGCTGCGCCTGTTGCTGGTCGAGCCGCACGCGCGCGGCGCCGGCGTCGGGCGTCTCCTGGTCGACGAATGCGTCCGCTTTGCGCGCGAGGCCCGCTATCGCCGCATCACGCTGTGGACGCAGAGCATCCTCTCCGGGGCGCGGGCGATCTATCAGCGCGCCGGATTCCGGCTTGTGAAGGAGGAGCGGCACTGCAGCTTCGGCCACGATCTCGTCGGCGAGACTTGGGAGCGCGACCTGTAATACGCCCGCAGATCGCCCGGCCGCCCGGCAAAAGGCGAGTTGCGACGCGACTGGAACGGAAATTGCTCCGGCGGCTTGGGTTACATTGATAATCGCCAGGCCCGCGCGTCGCAGCGGAAAGCCGCCGATCGAAGATTACGGAGCCAGCATGCGTATTCATGTCGGATGTCAGCTTGGCTTTCAATTTCCACAGACGACGCCGATGATCGTAACGCTGAACGTGCATTCCTCGCGTTTTTCCGATCTGGAGCGTCCGGACTACCTGATGACCGACCCGCCGGTCCCTCTGGAAGGCTATCGCGACAGCTTCGGAAACTGGTGCACGCGCCTGGTCGCGCCGGCCGGACAATTCAGCCTTCGCACCGATACGGTCGTGCGGGATTCGGGCGCGCCCGATCCGGTCGATCTCGCTGCGCTCCAGCATCAGGTCCAGCACCTCCCGGTCGAGAGCATGCTGTTTCTGCTCGGCAGCCGTTATTGCGAGACCGATCGCCTGTCCGACGATGCGTGGCGCCTGTTCGGGCATACGCCGCTCGGCTGGGCGCGCGTGCAGGCGATCTGCGACTTCGTGCATAATCACATCACCTTCGGCTACGAGCATTCGCGCTCCACCAAGACCGCCTACGAAACCTATGTGGAGCGCCGCGGAGTCTGCCGCGACTTCGCGCATCTTGCGGTCGCCTTCTGCCGCTGTCTGAACATACCGACGCGCTACTGCACCGGATACATTACTGACATCGGCCTGCCTCCGCCGTATGCGCCGATGGATTTCGCGGCATGGATCGAAGTCTATCTCGGCGGCCGGTGGCACGCTTTCGATCCGCGCAACAACGCGCCGCGGATCGGGCGTATCCTCATCGCGCATGGGCGCGACGCCGCCGATGTGCCGCTGACCCA
>CAYGZV010000131.1:4220-7091 GCA_964354425.1 uncultured Rhodoplanes sp.
CGGCGCAGATGCTCGTCGAGCCGCGGCATCAGCTCGACGAAATTGCACGGCTGGTAGCGATAATCGAGCTGATTGACGAGGATGTTGTCCCAGGCGTCCTTGCACGCGCCCGGCGACCCCGGCAGGCAGAAGATATAGGTCGCCCGCGCGACGCCCGCCGTCGCCCGCGTCTGGATCGCCGAGGTGCCGATCTTCTGGAAGCTCACGAGCAGGAAGAGGGTCGCGAACGCGTCCATCTTCTTCTCGAACAGCGGCTCGACCGCTTCGGGCGTGACGTCGCGGCCGGTGAAGCCGGTGCCGCCCGTCGTGATCACGACGTCGATCTCGGGATCGGCGATCCACGTCTCGACCCGGCTGCGGATCGCGCCGACGTCGTCGGGCGCGATCGCGCGGTCGGCGACCGCGTGACCGGCCGCCGCGATGCGCTCCGCAAGGGTCGCGCCGGAGCGGTCGTCCTCGTGCGTGCGCGTGTCGGACACGGTGAGCACGGCGATTCGCAGCGGGATGAATTCTTTGCTCTCGTCCAACCCGGTCATTTCCATCGATCCTGCAAGGCCGCGAAGCGAGGCGGCGGAAGCGTCACAGATTGGCGGCGCGGAAGGTGTTGCAGGCGGCGATGGTTCCTTCCTTGAACCCGGTCTGGAACCAGCGCCGCCGCTGCTCGGACGAGCCGTGCGTGAACGAATCGGGTACGACATAACCGCGCGCCTGCTTCTGCAGCTTGTCGTCGCCGATGGCCGAGGCCGTCTGCAGCGCCGCTTCGATATCGCCCGGTTCGAGGACTTTCCAGCGCTGGTCGGCGCCGTGCGCCCAGACGCCGGCGAAGCAGTCGGCCTGCAATTCGACCTGGACCTGCAAATGGTTGGCCTCCGCCTTGGGCAGGCCGCGCTGCACCTGCTGCGCGCGCGGGAGAATGCCGAGCAGGTTCTGCACGTGATGGCCGACCTCATGCGCGATCACGTAAGCCTGGGCGAACTGGCACGAGCGGGAGCCGACCTGGCAGCCGCGGAACCGCTGCTCGATCTCGCGGAAGAACGACGTGTCGAGATAGACCTTGCGGTCGGCCGGGCAGTAGAACGGCCCCATCGCCTTCTGGGCGACCCCGCCGCAGGCCTGGTTGGTCACGTCGCGATAGAGCACAAGAACCGGCCCGCGATACTGCTTGCCGTCCTTGGCGAAAATCTCCTTCCACTGGACATCGGCGCTGCCGAGCACGGCGGAGACGAACTTGCCCATCTCGTCGTCCGGCTTGCCGGTGCGGCGCGCCTGGTCGGACGGCTGGCGATAGGGCTGCTCCGCCTGCGAGCCGCCGCCGGACAGAACTTCCGCGCCGCCGATGAGAAGCCGCGGATCGATGCCGAGCGCCCAGCCGACCAGCCCGAGCACCACGATCGTCCCGATTCCGAGGCCGCCGCCCATCGGCAGGCCGAAGCCGCCGCCCCCGCGCGCGCCGCCATCCTCGCCGCGGCGATCCTCGACATTGTCGCTGCCCGGCAGGTTTTCCCAACGCATCCCGTTTGCTCCGTCCGCCATCGCGCAGAAACCGCGCCGCGCAAGTCCGCGCTCCGCCGCATCCCGTCCGCACGCCCAGCGATCCATGGACGCGAGAAATATGGTCCTGAGAAGAATATGGCGCTAGTGCACCGCGATTAAGCGCATTTTTACTTTGCCCCGTCATGATGCTCGACGTCGGATGTAGGTCTTGCGTCGCCGATCGCGTCGCCTGAGTTCGAGTTGAGTTATGGGTGCAGCGCGTCGCGGGGCGTCCATTGGGACGCCCCGCTTAACTTCGACCCCCGATTCCCGCGTCCGCATCGTGGTGGGCGACAGCATCGCCGAGATGGCGAAGCTGCCCGCAGCCTCGGTCGATCTCGTTTTCGCCGATCCCCCCTACAACCTGCAGCTTCGTGGCGACCTCAAGCGGCCCGACGATTCGCGTGTCGACGCCGTCGACGACGCCTGGGACAAGTTCGAGAGCTTCGCGGCCTATGATGATTTCACGCGCGCCTGGCTCACCGCCTGCCGCCGCGTGATGAAGCCTTCAGCGACGCTGTGGGTGATCGGCTCCTACCACAATATTTTCCGCGTCGGCGCGGCGCTTCAGGATCTCGGTTTCTGGATTCTTAACGACGTGATCTGGCGCAAGGCGAATCCGATGCCGAATTTCCGCGGCCGGCGCTTCACCAATGCGCATGAAACGCTGATCTGGGCGGCGCGCGATCGCGGCGCCAAAGGCTATACGTTCAACTACGACGCGCTCAAGGCCGGCAACGAGGACATCCAGGTTCGCTCCGACTGGACTTTTGCGCTCTGCACCGGCGAGGAGCGCCTGAAGACGGCGGACGGAAAAAAGCTCCATCCCACGCAAAAACCCGAAGCGCTGCTTGCGCGCGTGATCCTCGCGGCCTCGCGGCCCGACGACCTCGTGCTTGACCCGTTCTGCGGCACCGGCACCACCGGGGCGGCGGCCAAACGCCTCGGCCGGCGGTTCGTCGGCTTCGAGCGCCTGAGCGAATATGCGCGCGCCGCCGAATCGCGCATCGCCGCGGTCGAGCCGCTCGCCCCGTCGACGCTCGCGCCCGTGCTGACCGCGCGGGACGCCCCGCGCGTGCCGTTCGCGGCGCTGGTCGAGCGTGGCCTGGTCACGGCCGGCGCCCGACTGGTCGACGCGAAGCGCCGGGTGAAGGCGCTGGTGCGCCCCGACGGCGCGATCGCGCTCGGCGAAACGATCGGGTCGATCCACCGAATCGGCGCACTGGCGCAGGGGCTCGATGCGTGCAACGGCTGGACCTTCTGGCACGTCGAGACGCCGACCGGCCTCACCTCGATCGACGCGCTGCGCGCCGAGATGCGCGCGGAACTGCGGTGACG
>CAYGZV010000132.1:0-1234 GCA_964354425.1 uncultured Rhodoplanes sp.
ATGGCCGCTTACGGGCTCTACACGCATATCCAATCCAACAAGCGCCGTTCGATCGCGCTGCTGGCTGGCCTGTTCCTGCTCGTCTATCTGCTCGTCTATGCCGGCGCGCTCGCGGGCGAGGCGCTGTCCGGCGACGCCTCGCTGGAATGGCTGCTGCAACGCGCCTGGCGCGATTTTATCACCGCGGCGCCGTGGGCAACGATAGGCACGGCCGTGTGGATCGTCATCGCCTATTATTTTCACCAGAGCATCATCGACGCCGTCACCGGCGGGCGCGAAGTGACCCGCAAGGAGGAGCCGCGCCTCTACAATCTGCTGGAAAACCTGTGCATCTCGCGCGGCATTCCGATGCCGAAGCTGAAGGTGATGCAAAGCGACGCGCTCAACGCCTTCGCCACCGGGATGAACGAGAAGCAATACGCGATCACCGTGACGACCGGGCTGCTCGCCCGGCTCGACGACGCAGAGGTCGAAGCGGTTCTCGCCCACGAACTGACGCATGTCCGCAATGGCGATGTCCGCATGATGGTGATCGCCGTGATCATCGCCGGCGTGATCGCCTTCTTCGCCGAGCTCCTGTTCCGGATGTGGTTCAACAGCGGTTTCGGCTGGCGCAGCCGGCGCTCGGATGACGGCGATGGCGGCAGCCGCGGCAAGGGCGGCGCCGCCGCCGCGCTCCTCATCGCAGCCGTGCTGATCGCGCTCGCCTGGGCCCTGTCCGCGATGATCCGCTTCGCGCTCTCGCGCTCTCGCGAATTCCTCGCCGACGCCGGATCGGTTGAACTGACCAAGAACCCGGACGCGATGATCGCCGCCCTGCGCAAGATCGAGGGCCGCGGCGAGCTCGATGGCGCGACCTCCGCCGTCATGGAAATGTGCGTCGACAATCCGCGGTCGGGTTTCGCCGACCTGTTCGCGACGCATCCCTCGATCGACAGCCGCGTCGCGGCGCTCGTCAAATTCGCCGGCGGCCACGACCCCGGCCCGATCGCGCTGCCGGCGCCGGGACCGGACGAAAACCCCGCGCCCGACCCTGGACAATTTCCGGACGGCTCGGCCGAACCCGCCCCGCCCCCGGCCGGGCCGTGGTCGAGCGGAGCGGACGCTCCGCCGGCCGCCCCGGTCCCGCCTCTGCCCGGCCCCTGGGGTCCGCATCGGTAGCGGGACGTTTCCGCGATGGGAACGGTCGTCGGTCTACTCGGCGCCCAGGCTCTCACGCAGCCGGAGAACTTGC
>CAYGZV010000132.1:1334-7013 GCA_964354425.1 uncultured Rhodoplanes sp.
GGAACGGTCGTCGGTCTACTCGGCGCCCAGGCTCTCACGCAGCCGGAGAACTTGCGGGCGCAGTCGTTCGCAAGAAAGCTCCCGCTCGAAGCGCAGCACGTCCTCGCGCACCGGTCCGGCCCGCAGCCGGGCGAGCTTTTCCAGGTCCTGCTTGCAGGGATCGGATCGGGCCGCCGAAACTTTCCCGCTGTCCTGTTGCGGCGGCGCGCCTGCCTCCGTCCCCTTGACCTTCGATTCCTCGTCGCGCCTGAGCGGCGCAGCATTCTGCGGCGCGCGGGCGGCGCCCTGGCCTTGCAGCGGCGCGGCGGGCGCGACGGCCGTCTTGTCCGGCGCCGCCGGCCCAAAGCCGACGACGCTTTCGCGCAGCCGTACGACCTGCGGGCGGAGCCGCTCGCAGGCAAGCTCCCGCTCGAGGCGGATCACCTGCTCCGGCGCGGGGTCGGCGCGCAGACGCGCCAGCCGTTCCTGGTCGCGCTTGCAGGGATCGACCACGATGCTCGGAGCGGCGGACGGCTGAGCGGCGGCGCCTGCGTCGTCGGCTGGCTTTACCTCGAGCTTCGCACGGTGGTCCTTCTGTTGCGGCGGCGCTTTCTTGATGGCCGCGCCGCTGTCCTCGCGGCCGCGCGGGTCGCGCGTCGCAATGACGGGCGGCAGCGCTTTTTCACCGGTCTGACCGAGCTTGCCGAGTTGCGCGCGGGCGAGGCCTGCGTAATAGCCGGTGCTGTGCGCCTGCAGAAACGACTCCCAGGCCTCCTGCGTGCCGATGCGTTCGGCGAACTCGTAATCGCGCTGGATGTCGTATTTGGTGTCGACCGAACCCGCCTTCGCTGCGACAGGCTGCGGCGGATCGGCAGGCCGCACGAGCGAGATCGTCGTTCCGCCGAGCGAACCGTACACGAACGGCTCCTGCCGGTTCGCGGTGGCTTTCATGACCTCGTCCCGAACGCGGCCGAAGGCGATCCTGATGTCGAGGCCAGGTTCGGTGAGGTATTTCATCAGGGCGGTGGTGAACGGACTGTTCGGCCCGGCGCCGTCATAAGAGACGGACCCGGCCTTGGCCGCGTAGGCGATCAGCGTATTGCCGGTGCTAGGTTCGACGGTGGCGAGGCCGCCCGTCACCGCCCGCGCCGCGAATGCGCGCTGCATCCGGCGAATGAACGGGTTGTCGCGGCACGCGTCCAGAATGATGAGACGCAACTGCTTGACCGGCTCGACCGCCAGAATGAGGCGCTCCAGGGAGATCGCTTCGTCATCGGCGTCGTAGTCGCTGCGAAGCTTCGCATCCACCGGGATCAGATAGTTGGAGCCGCGGATTTCGATGCCGTGCCCGGCGAAATACACGACCGCGATATCGGCGTCGCGCGCCGTGAACATGAAGTCGCGGACCGCCCGCTTGAACTCCACGACGCCGAGATCGCTGCGCGACTCGACCACGTCGAACCCCGCCTTGACGAACAGGTTCGCCATCGCCGTCGCATCATTGACGGTGTTCGACAGGCCGGCGGCGTTTTGATAGGCGGCGTTGCCGACCACGAGCGCGACGCGCCTTTCCGCCCAGGCGCTGTCCGGCGCGGCGAGCGCGAGAACGAGGCCCGCCAGGCCGAAAAGTGCGGAGAGCAGGCGTCTGTGCATCGTGCCTCCTGCAGCGCTCCGGCGGTCACCGATAACGCTTGTACTTGCGCGCCACGCGCGGACGCGGCCGGCGGCCGCTTTCGGTCACCGTAACCTTGATCGGCTTGGAAAGGACCGGCGGATCGTGCGGGACATGGTTTTCATCGCCGAGCAGCAGCTGCAGCGTATGCTCGCCGAGCGGAAGCGTGACTTTGGCCTCGGTCTGACCCGCGCCGAAATGCAGATGGTTGAAGTCGTTCGGGATCGGCTGACTGAGCGTCGGCACGGGCGTGTCGATCAAAAGATGGTGATGCCCGGTATTGGGTTTGGCGACCCCCGCCGGCGCCACGCCCATATTGACGAGCCCGAAGCGGATGACCGGCGTGCGCGACACATAGGCGCCGTTGGTCGGATACACGAAATAGACCTTCGCGTCCGCCGGCGACGGATTCCGGCGCGCAGGCGGCGGCGCTGCTGACGCCGTTGCGGGCGCCGGGGCTGGTTCGGCAACCCGAACACGAATGCGCGGAGAGGAGAGCGGCGGCGAATGCGGGACGTGGTCCTTGTCGGCGAACAGAAGCTGCAGCGTGTGCTCGCCCGGCGTCAGCGTCACCTCGGCTTCGGTCTGCCCCGCGCCGTAATGCAAATGGTTGAAGTCGTTCGGAATGGGCTTGTCGAGCGGCGGCAGATCGGTATCGATCAGGAGATGGTGGTGGCCCGCATTCGCACGGTCCGAGCCCGCCGGAGCAACGCCCATTCCACGCAGCCCGAAGTGAACGGTCGCCTTGGTCGGAATCGTGTCGCCGTCCTTCACGTCGACGAAATACACCTGCGCGCCGGGAGGCGACGGCGTGGGTCCCCCCTCGCCGCTTTGAGCATGAACCGCGCCGCAAAACGCGCCCACAAATAAAATCGTCAGCAGCAACTTGTTTGGCAACACGGCCATCCTCCGGCGAATGCATTGCACCATCATGTCGACCCGAACTCCGATCTGCGGCGGCCGACGACCCGGCGCCCGACGCACTTCAATCACGTTCGCTCCGGTCCGCCAACGAACGATGCGCCCATTATTTCCCGGCGCGCGCACGAAACGTTGACCGATGCGTTTGATCGTTGTCCAACCTCTCCTTCGTGCATAGGATGTCGCCGCAAACAGAGGCGTAGTTCAAATGAGCCAAAGCAATGTTGCCGCCCATCACGAGGACGTCACATGCCTCCGCATTGCGCCGCGCCGCATCTGCAGCTCCTGACTCGCGCACCTTTGCTTTTGTCGCCTATCGGTGAGCGAACAGGAAGCGGAAAATGAAGTGGCGCCTTGCACTTCTCTTTCTTTTGATTGTCGGGACAGCGACCAACCTCAGGTGGGCCTACGCCCAGCAGCAGCCGGCCGCCGGCCGGACGAATTCCCGGGTGGCGTTGCTCATCGCCAATTCGAACTACCGCGAATCCGATGTGAAGCTGGCCAATCCGGGCAGGGACGCGCGCGCTTTCGCCGAGGAATTGCGGCGCAACGGGTTCGAGGTCACCATCAAGGAGAATGCCGGCAAGGAGGAGATGCAACGTGCGATTGACGCGTTCGCGGCGACCATTTCGCCCGGCGCCGCCGCCCTGTTTTTTTTCAGCGGGTTCAGCATTCAGGTGAACCGCCAGAACTATCTCATTCCCACCGATGCGAGGATCTGGGCCGAACGCGACGCGCAACAGGACGGGATCAGCGTCGAAAAGATTCTCGGGCAAGTGCATGCCAAGGGCGCGAAGGTCGTGTTTCTGGTCGTCGACGCATCGCGCAAGAACCCGTTCGAACGGCGCTTCCGCAGCTATTCCGCCGGCCTTTCGGCGACCGCCGTTCCGGAGGGCACGGTCGCGATCAGCAGCGCGTCGCTCGACAAGGTGCATGACGACGTCGACAGCAATCCGAGCCTGTTCATGGGCGAACTCCTGAAGGAAATGCGCGCGCCCGCACCGGCGACCGCCGAGCAGATCTTTCTGCGCACCCGCAACGGGGTCGCGCGCGCCTCGAACGGCGAACGCGTGCCCTGGATATCGTCTTCCCTCATCGAGGATTTCTACTTCCGCCGGCCCGGCGCCGAGGCGACCCCGCCCGCGCCGGCGGAGCCGCTGCCCGCACGCAAGGCCGAGCCGCCGGCGGAGCCGCCCACACGCAAGGCCGAGGGGCCGGCGGCCCCGGCGACGGCGGGACAGGCGCCGTCGAGCGGCAGCATGCCGGGCGAGACGTTCCGCGACTGCGCGGAATGTCCCGAGATGGTCGTGATTCCGGCCGGCGAGTTCGACATGGGCTCGAATGACAGCGCGATGGAAAAACCCGTGCGCCGGGTGACGATCGAACGGCCGATCGCGATCGGCCGGCGCGAGATCACGTTCGCCGAATGGGACCAATGCGTCGCCGCGGGCGCCTGCAAGTATCGGCCCGAGGATCGGGGCTGGGGACGCGGGGAGCAACCGGTCGTCGATGTGAGCTGGGACGACGCCAAGACTTACCTCGCCTGGCTGTCGCAGAAGACCGGACAGCGCTATCGCCTGCCGACCGAGGCCGAATGGGAATATGCCGCGCGCGCCGGCACCACGTCGCCCTTCTGGTGGGGGCGCGATGGCGGTAATGGCCTCGCCAATTGCGACGGCTGCGGCGCGCCGGGCGGCGCCTCGAAAACGGCGCCCGCGGGGTCGTTCCGGCCGAACGCGTTCGGCTTGTACGACACCGCCGGCAATGCCGCCGAATGGGTGGAGGATTGCTGGAACGACAGCTATCGCGGCGCCCCGAAAGACGGCTCGGCCTGGACTGCCGGCCAATGCGCGCTGCGCGTGCTGCGCGGCGGCGCGTTCGGCAATAAGGCCGTTGCGGTCCGCTCCGCCGCCCGCTTCCGCTACGACAAGGACGTGCGCTATTTCGCCAACGGCTTTCGCGCCGCACGCGATCTGTGATCCGCCCCTTTCGCGCGCGACCGTCCACACCGACTGCGCCGGCCGAGGATGATCCCTGCTGACGAGACGGCGTCGGCGCGCAAAGCACGGCGTCGTCGCACCCGTTTTTTCTGCGATCTCCGAGGCGATCTACGCCGCGGGCTTTTCGTCGATGATCCAACCGACCTTCGCGATCGGGGCTTCCATTCGGTATTTCAGGCCCGTCTGCGCATACTCGATCTTGTGCTTGCCGATGCGCCGCATCGTGTCCTCGATGATCTTGCGTCCGTAGCCGGTGCGGGTCGGCACGACCACGGCGGGTCCGCCGCTCTCCTCCCAGGACAGAAAGAACTGCCCGGGGCTGTCGTCTTCGCCGTCCGTCCGGTCAACCCGCCAGCACACATCCACGCGGCCGGCGGGAACGGAGAGCGCGCCGTATTTGACCGCATTGGTGGTCAGCTCGTGCAGCAGCAGCGCGAAGCTCTGCGCCGCCTTCTGCCGCACCATCACGTCGATCCCGTCGAGACTGACGCGGTCGGCGAAGGCCGAGGTCTCCGCCGCGAGGATTTGCCGAAGCGGAGCGCCGCGCCATTCCTGCTCGGTCATCATCGTATAGGCGCGGCCGAGCGATTGCAGGCGGTCGATGAAGACCTCGCGGGTCTCCAACAGCGGGCGGTTTCCGCCAAGGCTGTGCAGCGCCACCGACTGGACGACGGCGAACAGGTTCTGGATGCGATGATTGAGCTCGCCGATCAGCAGGCGCTGCCGCTCTTCGATGCGCTTGCGCTCGCTGATGTCGACCAGCACGACAAGCACGAGGTCGTGCCCCTCGGACCTCACCGGCTTGAGTCCGATCTCGACCGGTATTTCATTGCCGTCCTGACGTCGCGCCCACAGATCGCGTCCCACCCCCATGGGGCGCTCCCGCGGCACGCGTGCAAACGCCCGGCGCATGTCCGAATGCTGGATGCGAAACCGGTCGGGCACCAGGGTGTCGACCGGTTTGTCGAGCAGTTCGTCGCGGCCGTAGCCGAGCATCCGTTCCGCATACTCGTTCACAAAAACGATCCGCGCCTCGGCGTCGATCACGAGCAGGCCATTCGGCGAGGATTCGAGC
Organism: uncultured Rhodoplanes sp.; assembly: GCA_964354425.1. Taxonomy (GTDB): domain Bacteria; phylum Pseudomonadota; class Alphaproteobacteria; order Rhizobiales; family Xanthobacteraceae; genus Rhodoplanes. The sequence goes on from CAYGZV010000132.1 coordinate 6,982, forward strand.
AGCGTATAAAAGACGTCGTGCGACAGACGCAT
>CAYGZV010000133.1:0-6765 GCA_964354425.1 uncultured Rhodoplanes sp.
GATTTAGCCCATTGAGACGGGGCTCCGGCGGCGCCTACACCTTCTCGATGGCCCCGGTGACCCTGATGCTGGCTTCCCGGCCGCGATCCCACGCGTGGGCTTCGACACCCTGAGCAGGGACGGCCTCGTAGGGATTGCGCTGCAGGCCGTGGCGATAATCGACGAACCCCTCCCAGAACGCCTCATACGGCGCATACTCCGAAGTCGAGATTCGCTGGTCTGCGGTTTTCATGTAAGTTCCATGTGCTATTGAAGGATCGTAGTGAGCGAAAAGTGAAACGAACAGGACGCCTACAGAAAAGCACGCATGACGACTTTCATAACACTGACAAAGTCCGAACCGATTCGCCGTTTCGCTTGGAGTCTTTCGCAAAGCATTGTGGGCATAAGGTGCCCAGCCAAGTAAAAAATCTCTTAACTCGAAAATATATTGTGATGGAACATTAATGTATTTGTCATACTCCCCCAGACGCAGCCCGCCGGGGCAGCGTTAGACAAAACAAGAACATCGTTGTCAATCGCGCGTTAATGCGGCCCTCCGGGCGAGAGCCGCTCCTAGCGCCAGCATCTTGCTCTGCGCTGACGCCGCCTCGCACATTAGTGCGCGGGACGCGGCATCAGGTTCCGAGCAGCCAGATAAACGCCCCCATGGTCGGCAGCGACAGGAAGGTCGAAAGGAACAGGGTGGACGCCATCTCCTGCTCGGCGGCCCGGTACTCGACCGCGAGAATGACGCAAATCACGGCGGTCGGGATGGCAAGCGTCAGCACGGCCTCGCGCTCGACCTCCGGCGGAAGGCCGAGCGCCGCGATCAGCCCCCAGGCCAGCGCCGGTATCACCACATTGCGCGACACGGTCGAGACGAGGGTGGGCAGGCTGAACGACACGCGCTGGCTGTATAGAATGACCCCCGCCGCGAACAAGGCGACGCCGCCCGTCGCGTGACCCAACAGATTCATCGACTGGCGGATCGGATCCGGGATGGGAATGCCGAGCAGCATCATGGCGAAGGCGAGCATCGGCGCCCACACCATAGGCTGTTTGAGCGCGGACAGGACGTGATCGAGAATGGTCGGCTGCGGCCCGCTTTGATCGCCGCGCCGCGCCGCGCCGGTCGACAGCAGGATCAGCGTCGCCGGGATCTGCAGCACCACGAGGACGATCGCGCTGACGACGACCGGGATCGTCGCCGCCGTCTGGCCGAACAGATAGCCGAGCACGGGCAGCCCGACAAAGGCGACGGACGGGCCGCCGATCGCGAGCGCCTGCAGCGCCGAGGTCATCAGATCGCGCCCGACGATATAGCGGGCGATCAGCAGCGGCACGATGTAGCTTGCCAGCAGGGTGAACACGATCACGCCGATCAGCGGCATGTCGCCCGCCAACTGCTCGCGCGGCGTCGCCGCAATGCCGGCGAACATCACGAGCGGCAGCGCATAGACCATGACCATGCGGTTGAGCACGGCCGCCTGCTTCTGGTCGAAGTCATGCTCCCACGCGGCCACCACCCCGAGCAGCATGGTGAGAACAACAGGCAGCAGGGCATTGAAGATAGTGGTCGCCACGCGCAATTCCTCCCCGGTCCGGCAAGGCGGCGAGATTATCGGAAGCGACGGGTCGGGGACAGAGCGCGAATTACTCCGGGCGCACGCCTTCCGCGATGGCGATCGCCTCGCTCACCTTGTCGATGCCGATGAGCGCAGGCCCGAGCATAACCGATCGCGTGCGGAACGGGGCTCGCGCGTTTTGCGTGGCTCGGCCATTTCCTTCAGGCCGCGCCGTAGCGCTTCGTTCACGAGGTCCTCGAAACTCGCCTCGCGCGTCTGCCGCAAGCGCTCGATCGCGGCCGCTACGTCATCATCGAGGGTCAAAGTCGTTCGCATGCATCAACACATAAAGCCGCTGATGTGATGTCAACGCTTGCCCGGTCCTAAGCGGGAACGGCCCGATCGCCTTCATCTCGCCTGCGCTCCGGGCGCCGGCGGCGCGGTCGCCATCTCGCCGAGATAGTGGGCAAAGGCCGCATCCTTGGAGCGGATATGGCGGACCACCCACGCGCGCAGCATGGAGAGGTCGGCGGCGGCGAGGGCGCGCTCGCCCGCGGCGATGCGCGTCTGGAACTCGCGCATCTGGTCCATCAGCTGGTCGTGCTCGGCCGCGTGGGCCGGCAGTCCGGGATAGGCCTGCTGGCGCATCACGAGCTGCTCGCTCATGAAATGGATGTTGGTGAACTCGATCAGCCGGTCGAGCAGCGTGGCAAGCGCCGCCTGGTCGGCGCCCGCGCGCAGCTCCGCCTCAACCGCCAGCAGGAGATCGAGCTGGCCTTGATGTTCGAGGTCGAGCGCGTCCTCGCCGAGCCGAATGTCGTCGCCCGCCAGCGGGGTCTTCGTCATCGCTCTCACCAATTCTGATCGGCAGGCGCGGCAAGCAAAGCTCGCAACAAGGCGCTGCCGTCGGAGAGCGAGACTAGTGCGAATTCCGTTCCGGTGGAATCGGAATTCGCTCAAGTTATTGTTGCATGATCGCTTTTTCTACGGCGAACCGGTTCCCGCTGCGCCGGATCAAGTCCGAAGGCGGCTTCGCCGGAAAAGCTCTAACCGCCCCGAGCGCGCGCGCAAAGCCCTGCTTCGTCTACGGTTTCGTCGCCAGCGCAAAAACAAAACCCCGCCATTGGCGGCGGGGGCCGGAAATCTCCGAGTCGGGGGGAGAGAGCCTGGTGGCTCCCGGAGAACTCTCCGATCTGGTCTGCGCCGCGTGCGATCGCCTCACGCAGGAATCCGCGCTTCGTCCTCCGCGGGCTCGCGCAGCACATAACCGCGGCCCCACACCGTCTCGATGTAGTTGCGGCCGCTCGATGCGTTCGCGAGCTTCTTGCGCAGCTTGCAGATGAACACGTCGATGATTTTCAGCTCCGGCTCGTCCATTCCGCCATAGAGATGGTTGAGGAACATCTCCTTGGTGAGCGTCGTGCCCTTGCGCAGCGACAGGAGCTCCAGCATCTGGTACTCCTTGCCGGTGAGATGCACCCGCTGGCCGCTCACCTCCACCGTCTTGGTGTCGAGATTGACGATCAGGTCGGCGGTCTGGATCACCGATTGGGCGTGCCCCTTGGAGCGGCGCACGATCGCATGGATGCGCGCGACCAGCTCGTCCTTGTGGAAGGGCTTGGTCATGTAGTCGTCGGCGCCGAACCCCAATCCCTTCACCTTGTCTTCGATGCCGGCGAGCCCCGATAGAATGAGGATCGGCGTCTTGACCTTGGAGATGCGCAGCGCGCGCAGCACCTCGAACCCGGACATGTCGGGCAGGTTCAGGTCGAGCAGGATGATGTCGTAATCATAGAGCTTGCCGAGATCGACGCCTTCTTCGCCGAGATCGGTCGTATAGACGTTGAAGCTCTCCGACTTCAGCATCAGCTCGATGGATTGCGCGGTCGCGGTGTCGTCTTCGATCAGTAGAACGCGCATGCCAGTCCCCTTCCATGCCGCGTCGGATTGAGGGTGGCCAGCCAGTCTGGCGGCCTTGCCATACGCTTTGGACTCCAACCGATTCGAAACGTTAACGAACGATGCTTAACAAAACATGATTCGTGTGCGCAAGCCCGGGCTGAAGTTTTTTGCCAGGTCTGGCTTAAGATATTGCACCGAATTGGTTTTTTATGCACCAGACCGCTCACGTCCCACTTGAGGAACCGGCGTTAACCGGTCCGAACGAATCACTCCCGTCGTTACCGAGCCATGCCTTCGGCCCGAAGGACGGTGATGCAATCATTAACGCTTCGGGTAAATACAAGGTTAAAGGTTTAGCTTTGGTTTCCGTCGGTTAAGCTTGTTGTTGCAGGTGCGACACGATCGGGCGTGAAAACGCGCGGCGCGGGGAGCGCCGCCGGCCGCCGGCCGTGCGCGGGCCGTTCCGCAGGAACCCTCGATGCCCCCGGTTACAGCGCCAGCACAGGCCAAACACCGATCTCAGGCGCTGCTCCGAGCGCGCGGAGCGAGCGCATTTTAACCAGCATTGGCACAAGTCATTGCGGAAACCGAAAACTAACACTGTGCCGCCACAATCGCCCGAGTTGCGCCTGATCGAGCGGCGCCGCTTCAAGCTGGGGTCGCCCTCTCGGGCGTCTGGGGGAGTACAGGTCGATGAAGTCGCGCGATTCGATTATTCGGCTGAAGAAGTTTCAGGTCGATGAGAAAAGGCGAAAAGTCGTGCAGATCGAAGCGATGATCGCCGAATTCGAGCGCATCGCCGGCGATCTCGATCGCGAGATCCACGCCGAGCAGGAGCGCACGGGAATCCACGATCCGACGCATTTCGCCTATTCGACCTATGCGAGGGCGGCGCTCGGCCGGAGCGAGAATCTCAAGCGCTCGGCCGAGGAACTCGCCGGACAGCTCGACCGCGCCCAGACGGCCCTGCAGGAATCCCTCGATGAGCTGAAAAAGGTCGAGTTGCTCGGCGCGCGCGACCAGATGCGCGAGCGCACCGCCGAAGGAACGCGCGAGCAGGCCGAGCTCGACGCAATCGGCGTGCTGCGGATGCGGGGCGCCCTTGGCTGATGCGTGCGTCGACGCGCCGGCGGGCCGAAGACCACGGCGACACAATCGGTCGCGCAGCATGAGCCATCTTTCGGCCGCCACGTATTCGCACCATAATCAACCCAGATGGGGATGCGGGCGCATGGGCTGGGCGCCATACGGATGCTGACATCGGCGGAACTCGTATGGCTCTTGGCCGCGGTCGCCAAAGGCGACCAGGCGGCGTTCGAGCGCCTGTATGCGGCGACGCGCGCGAAACTCTACGGAATTGTCCTGCGTATCTTGCGCCGTCCCGACCTTGCTAATGAGGTCCTGCAAGAGGCCTATCTGAAGATCTGGTCGAGCGCCGGAAAGTTCGATCCGGCGCTCGCCTCGCCGATCACCTGGATGGTCTCGATCGCCCGCAACCGCGCCATCGATGTCGTGCGGAAGCGAACCGAAGCCTCGATCGAGGAGGAACCGGAGGTGATGGCCGTAGCAGCCGAAAGCGCCGACCCCCTGGCGCGCCGCGAGACGAGCGAGCAGCTCAAGCGGCTGCTTACCTGCCTTGGGCGGCTCGATCCCGACCGGCAACGGCTGGTGCTGCTCGCCTATTACACCGGCGTGAGCCGCGACCAGCTCGCCGTGCAGTTCGAGCGGCCGGTGAATACGGTCAAGACCCAGCTGCGGCGCGCGCTGGCCGACATTCGGGAGTGCCTGGATTCATGACGGCGGACGAGGATAGAGCCGGTCTTGCTGCCGAATATGTGCTCGGCACCCTCGACGCCGCGGAGCGCGAACAGGCCGAGGAACAGATTCGCTCCGATCCCGGTTTCGCGGCCCTGGTGCAGGACTGGGAGCGGCGGCTCGGCGAACTGCATGCGATGGTCGATCCAGTGCCCCCGCCGCCCGAACTGTGGATCGCGATCCAGGGCCGGCTGGCCGAAATCGAGCCCCCCGCCGCCGAGATGCGCTTGCCCGGCTTTCTCGCATCGTCTGCGCCGCGTGCCGAAGCGGAGCCGACCAATGTCGTCGATCTGACCCGGCGGATGAAGCGCTGGCGGGGCGGCGCGCTTGGGCTCGGCGCGCTTGCGGCGGCGCTCGCCGGCGTGGTGGTCACCGCCGCGGTCGCGCCCGAGCGCCTGCCGCAGCCGCTGCGGCCGAAGCCGAGGGTGGAGACGGTCGAGGTCACCCGCGAGGTGGTGCGCACGGTCGAGGTTCCGTCACCCAGCCGCTTCGTCGCCGTTCTTCAGAGCGGACCGACCGCGCCGGCCTTCATCATGACGGTCGATCTCGCCCAGCGGAACCTGACCGTCCGCCGCGTCGCCGCCGAGGAGCAGGCCGGGAAGAGCTACGAGCTTTGGCTTGTCTCGGACAAGTATCCTTCGCCCCGGTCGCTCGGGTTGATCGGCTCGGGCGAATTCACGCAGGTGCCGGCGCTGTCGGCCTATGATCGAAACACGATCAGCACGGCGACCTTCGCAGTGTCGCTGGAACCGGAAGGCGGGTCGCCGACCGGGACGGCGACCGGGCCGGTGCTGTTTTCCGGAAAGCTCTTGGAAGCGGTGCCGCCGACGCGCTCGCCTTGACGCTCCCTCCGGCCGACTGCGCCGGCGCCGTATTCGGGCGCGTTTCAGCGGCAATGGGAACGGAGACAGGCAAAGCCGACGAAGCCGGGCGGCGCTGGCGGACGTCCGTCAGTGCGTTGACTCGACGGCGCGATCCGGGATCGCCACGGTATTCCCGACCATGACGACGCCGTAGCCATTGGTGTCGTCCGTCGCGCGCGCGGTAATGCCGATCAGCATGATGATGAGCGACGCCAGAAGGGCGAGCACGACAACTTTGACGTGATTGATGTGGCCGCCCGTAGCGACCGCCGACGCGTTGCTAGTCATAACAAACCCCTCATGATCGAACCTTGCTTGGTCGCCGCAACGAGCGCCTCGGTTCAATCCCCAACCCGTGCGAGAGTTCTCTTGTTTGCGAGTAAAAACACGACGTTGCCCCGTGCGAACCGAGCAACGGCGGAAGCTCGAAAAGGTTGCTCGCGCAGGAGTTCACGTTCCTGTGAACGCTTTGGCCGGGCGCAAGTGCTCGCGCGGGGCGACGAGCGATCGCCGCCCGAGATGACAATAATACCGTCGGGTTGGGGCCGGGAAAAAAGGGGCGTTCAGCAACGGGTTAAATAGAATGGAGTTCTTATGTCCTATCGATTTTGAAAATGACCGAAATTTAATGCTAACGT
>CAYGZV010000134.1:0-3449 GCA_964354425.1 uncultured Rhodoplanes sp.
GCGCCTTCGAGCCGGCCGATCCGGTCGACATAGGCGACCACCCGCTCGCCCTCATGACCGCTGACCGGCGCGATCAGCGCCATTCCGCCGGGCGACATGTCGACCACCTGGCAGGGAAACTCGCGGCGGTTCTCGAGCATATAGCGGCCGAGCAGGTTGACGGCGACATGGTGGAAGCGCCGGTCGCCGGAAAGCGTGCGCAGGCTCGGCTTGCGGTCGGTGATCGCCATCACGTATCCGCCCCATCGTCGGACCGCCCGAACTTATGGTAGACGACGTTAACGCCCGGTGTAAAAGCCGCGCCGACTGCACGGGGCGCGCCGATCAGCCGCGTGGCGCGACCGGCCGCTCCGCCCTCGTACACGACGAGCCGGGCGGGCCTGCGGCCTCTGCGCGGCGCGGATGGCCGATGGGGCGGAAGCGCGGCCTCCGCCGAAACAGGGCGGAACGCGCCGAGCGTCAGCGCCTCGACCGGGCTCGTCCCAATCCAAGCAGGAACGGCAAGCGGGGCGAGCACGCCGAGGATTCGGGGGTCCGACTCGATCCCGCCGGCGAGCGGCAGGAGCAGCATTTCGAGCGCCACCGAATGTCCGGACCGGGTTCGGCCGACCACGCCCGCCGCGACCGCCGTGACGTCCTCGCCGACCCTGGCGACGAGCGAGCGTAGCAGCGGACGGCTGCCGGCATCCCACAGCGGCACGAACGGCGCTGCCTTCAACTCGCGGCAGAACAATGCGCAGACGCGGGTTCCGGCCAGGAGGACCGGATGTCCGGCGTCCCGATCGAATGACAGAACGACGCTGTCGGCGAGCGCCTTGCGGACGGCGGCTGGATCGAGTTCCTGGCGCTGTGGGGCAATGCGCCGACCGCGCAGCGCGTTCCAGTAGCAGAACACCTCGCGGCTCGATGCGTGCTTCATCGGCTTTGCTCTGACGGGCCGGCGAGCTGGTGCTCGAAACTCCGCGGACGGCGTTTGTCAGGTCATCCGCAGGCCCGCTATGTGATAGCGCAAGCCGACCGCGCGCGGGCGTTAACGATGATTTAAGGTTAACGGCGCGCGCAGCGGCATTGCCGCGGGATGCGGCGCTTGCCTGCTTGCTTGCGATGCGGTCAGGGCTGGCCTATGTGAGCCGGGCCCGCTGGATTGGATTCGTGACGAAAACCTCCGAGCCGATGTTCAATGTGCCGGCCGTGATCGTGTTGACGATCGCCGCGTTCGGCATCGTCCATGCCATCCGCGAACTGATCCTCACGCCGCAACAGGATGTCGAGTTCCTGCTGCTGTTCGCGTTCATCCCTGCGCGCTACACGCCGGCGATGCTGGCCGCGGACGCCATTCCGGGCGGTTTTGCCGCCGACCTCTGGACCTTCGTCACCTACGCCTTCCTCCACGGCGACCTGACGCATCTCGCCATCAATGTGATCTGGCTGCTGCCGTTCGGAAGCGCAGTGGCGCGCCGCGTCGGCACCGCGCGTTTCCTCGCCCTGTTCGGCGCGACCGCGGCGGCGGGGGCGGCGGTCCATCTGCTCACTCACCCGGGGGAACTGTTGCCCATGATCGGCGCTTCGGCCGCGGTCTCCGGGTTCATGGCGGCCGCGATCCGCTTCGTGTTTCAGGCGGGCGGCCCGCTCGGCGTATTTCGCGGCGCGGAAGCGCCGGTCTATCACGTGCCCGCCGTTTCGCTGCGGGAGGCGCTGCGCGATCCGCGCATTCTCGCGTTCCTTGTGGTCTGGTTCGGACTCAACGCGTTATTCGGGATCGGATCGGTGAGCCTGCTCGGCGTCGAACAGCCCGTCGCCTGGCAGGCGCATATCGGCGGGTTCCTCGCCGGGCTTCTGCTTTTTCCCCTGTTCGATCGGGTTACCGTCGCGAACGCAGCAAAGGACTGAGCGCCGACGCATTGCAGGCGAGCGCTCGCGTCGCATTTCTCCTTCGAAGGCCGGCGCAGATGCGCTTCGCGCCTTGCACCCCCGGCGGATTTGTCCGATGATCTGCGATTGCCCGCCGGAGCGCGCGGGCGGCCAGGTTCGTCTGCTCGGCCTCACGATCCGGCCCGCGCGAGGAGCCGCGCACGCGAAACAAGGAAAACGACGCCAGTCGTGCTCCGGTGTGATTCAAGGAGGCGAGCTTGACCGTTCACCACATTCTCTCCCGCAAAGGTTCGACCGTCTACACTATTGAACCTACGGCTTCGATTGCTTACGCAGCCAAATCTCTCGCCGACCACGCCATTGGCGCGCTGGTGGTGACGGGGGCGGAGGGCCGGCCCGTCGGCATCGTTTCGGAGCGCGACATCGTGCGCGCATTGAGCGCGCGCGGCAGCGCGGCGCTGGAAACGCCGGTCGCCGAAATCATGACCCGCAAGGTCCTCACCTGCGCCGTGCAGGACAAGCTGGTCGACCTGATGCAGCGCATGACGGAAGGGAAGTTCCGCCATTTCCCCGTCATCGAGGACGGACGACTGGTCGGCATCGTGTCGATCGGCGACGTGGTCAAGTCTCGCCTCGAGCAGATGGAAGAGGAATCGAACGCGCTGCGCGAATACATCCGCTCGGCGTGATCCGGCGCCCGCGGCGGCAATAACCAGAGCTGCGATTCCCGAGTAAGCGTGCGCCTGCCGCCGCTCGCAGGCCTTTCCGCTGTTACGAACCCGCTAAGCGCCGCCGGTTAGGCCGCCTTCGGCTTGTTTACCGTCTCAATGCGATCAAGAATTTTTCCGAGATCGCGCTTCGCGATCTGAACGTCATAGTCGTTCTGCAGATTAAGCCAAAGCTGCGCCGTTGTGCCCAGCGCCTTGGCCAGCCGAAGCGCAGTATCGGCGGAAATGCCGGTCTGTTCGCTGGCGATCCGCTCGATCCGTGTGCGAGGTAAGCCGCAGGTCTTGGCAAGAGCGCCAGCCGACATTTTCAGCGGAACCAGAAACTCCTCCCGCAGAACCTCGCCGGGATGCATGGGTTTGAGCTTCTTCGCCATTGTCGCGTCCTCTGCTAATGGTAGTCCGTGATCTCCACCTCCGCCGGGCCTTCCGCCGTCCACACAAAGCACACCCGGAATTGGTCGTTGATCCTGATCGAGTGTTGTCCCTTGCGATCGCCCGCCAGCGCCTCAAGACGGTTGCCTGGAGGCGACCTCAAGTCGCCGAGATCGACCGCGGCGTTAAGATAGCGCAATTTCCGGCGTGCAACCTTGACCAAATCGGCCGGAAAGCCCTTCGGACTTTCGCCTGTGAAGACGGCTTCGGTGGTCTTGTTCCGGAAGCTCCTGATCACGGGCAATATGTATCAATGAATGATACAGCTGTCAAAGACGGCAACGTGCCGCTCACCGAATGCAGCATGACGCTCTGCGGCTAGGAGATTCTGCCGCTAGGAGATTCAGTGACGATCCAGGTCGCACCTGTGCGGCAGCGCCGCCCGCAGGCTGACCTGCTGGTCTGGCCTCGGTGAGG
>CAYGZV010000134.1:3549-6712 GCA_964354425.1 uncultured Rhodoplanes sp.
TTTGTACCGAAGTGGCGCGCCCAAGGGGAATCGAACCCCTGTTTTCGCCGTGAAAGGGCGACGTCCTGGACCGCTAGACGATGGGCGCCATGGCGTCGGTCCGCCTAAAGGAAGCGGCGACGCGATCGGGATGCGGGGCGAGATATAAAGTTCTTTGCCGGGAGCGGCAAGCGAGGCGCGCGCGCCGCCCGCGCCGGCTCGGCCGCATCGGTTCGGAGCCGGTCGCCGCATTCCGCAGGGCAGGGCCGCGCGGCGGGCCCCCGCCGGGCGGGGCGTCGCCTCCCCGCCGGGCGGGCCGGCCGCCTTTCGCCGCATTCCGGCGGCGTTGCAAAAGGCATTTCGGCCGGTATAGTCCCCGCGGCTTTGGTGGATTGGACGTCATCGGGCCGCAGACGCCGATATCGGACTGTCACGCGGATTTCGAGAAGCCGCTCAAGGAGAGAGCTTATGATCGTTACGCCCGCCTTTGCTCAGGGCGCGGGAGCGGGCGGCAGCGACATGCTGGTGTCGTTGCTGCCTTTCGTACTTATATTCGTCATCATGTATTTTCTGATCCTGCGGCCGCAGCAGAAGCGGGCGAAGCAGCATCAGGAGATGGTCAAGAACATGCGCCGGGGCGACAGCGTCGTGACCTCCGGCGGGCTCGTGGGGAAGATCACCAAGGTGATCGACGACAACGAGATCGAAGTGGAAATCTCCGACGGCGTGCGCGTGCGCCAGTTGCGCGGCATGGTCGCCGAGGTCCGCACCAAGGGCGAGCCGGTGAAGGACGAAACCGCCGCCAAGTCGAGCTGATCCGGCGCGCCAGGTCGCCCAAGACCCAGGTCGCCCAAGACAAAGAGTGCTAGAGTAGCCGATGCTGTACTTCTCGCGCTGGAAAGCCCTGGCGATCGTGCTGACGGCGTTGCTCATCTGTCTCGCCGCAGTGCCGAACCTGTTCCCGGAATCGGTGGTGGAGCGCTGGCCGAAATGGGCGCAGCGCCACATCGTGCTCGGGCTCGATCTCCAGGGCGGCTCGCATATCCTACTCGAGGTCGACGCCAACGCCGTCCGCCAGGAGAAGGTGGAGGCGTTGCGCGACGATGTGCGGCGCGTCCTGCGCGACGCGCGCATCGGCTATTCCGGGCTTGTCGCCCGCGGCGACACGGTCGAGGTCCGCATTCGCGACGGCGCGGACGTCGCCCAGGCGCTGACCAAATTGCGCGAACTGTCGCAGCCCCTCGGCGGCTTGCTCGGCGGCACCGGGCAGCGCAGCGTCAACATCAGCGACGCCGGAGGCGGGCTGATCCGGCTGCAGGTGACCGAGGCGGCGATGACCGAGCGCGTCCGGCAGTCGGTCGATCAGTCGATTCAGATCATCGAACGCCGGGTCAACGAGCTCGGCACGGTCGAGCCGTCGATCCAGCGGCAGGGCGTGGACCGCATCCTGGTGCAGGTGCCCGGCCTGCAAGATCCCGCGCGCCTGAAAGACCTGCTCGGCAAGACCGCGAAGCTAACCTTCCGCCTTGTCGACCTGTCGATGAACCCGCAGGAAGCCGCGCAGCAGGGCCGCGCGCCGGCGGACACCGAGATTCTCTACGAGGGCAAGGGCGCTCAGCGCGTCCCCGTGCTGGTCCAGAAGCACGTCATGGTGTCGGGCGAGGACCTCAACGACGCGCAACCCGGCTTCGATCAGCGCACGAGCGAACCGATCGTGTCGTTCCGCTTCAATACGTCGGGCGGCCGCCGCTTCGCCCAGGTGACGCAGGAGAATGTCGGCCGGCCCTTCGCGATCGTGCTCGACAATGAGGTGATCTCGGCGCCCGTGATCCGGGAGCCGATCCTCGGCGGCTCCGGCCAGATATCCGGCAATTTCAGCGTCGAGAGCGCGAACGATCTCGCCATCCTTCTCCGGGCGGGCGCTCTGCCGGCGCCGCTGACCGTCATTGAGGAGCGCACGGTCGGCGCCGGCCTCGGCCAGGATTCGATCGAGAAGGGCAAGACCGCCGCCTATGTCGGCGCGGCCCTCGTGCTGATCTATGTGTTCGCGACCTACGGCCTGCTCGGCTTGTTCGCCGATATTGCGGTCGTCATCAATGTCGCGATGATCTTCGGCATCCTGTCCCTGCTCAACGCTACGCTGACGCTGCCGGGCATCGCCGGCATCGTGCTGACGGTCGGAATGGCGGTCGATGCGAATGTGCTGATCTACGAACGCATGCGCGAGGAGGCGCGCGGCGGGCGCTCCGCCATCACCGCAATCGATGCCGGCTTCTCGCGCGCGCTCGCGACGATTCTCGACGCCAATATCACGACGCTGATCGCCGCGGTGGTGCTGTTCTTTCTCGGCTCGGGGCCGGTGCGCGGCTTTGCCCTGACCCTCATCATCGGCATCTTCACGACGATCTTTACCGCCTTTACCCTGTCACGCCTGATCGTGGCGGCTTGGGTCCGCATGACGCGGCCGGCCGAAGTGCCGATCTGATGGCGCCTGCCTTGGCGCCGATTCTGATGGTTTGGAGTCTGTCTTGAAGCTTCTGCGCCTCATTCCTGACGAAACCAACCTGCCGTTCATGAGCTGGCGGCGGATCACGTTTCCGCTGTCCGGACTGCTGTCGCTCGTCGCGATCATGCTCTTCTTCACCGCTGGCCTGAATTTCGGGATCGACTTCCGCGGTGGCACGCTCATCGAGATCCAATCCAAGGGCGGGCCGGCCGACCTCGGTGCGATCCGCACCAAGCTGGCCGAACTTGATCTCGGCGAGGTCCAGTTGCAGCGCTTCGGCGCACCGAACGACGTGCTCATCCGCCTCGCCCAGCAACCGGGCGGCGAGGAGGCGCAGCAGGCGGCGGTCGGCAAGGTGCGGGGGGCGCTTGGCGATGGCTACGATTATCGCCGCGTCGAGGTGGTCGGACCGCGCGTGTCCGGCGAGCTGGTCCAGAACGGCATTCTGGGCATGCTGGTCGCGATCCTCGGCATCCTTCTTTACCTCTGGTTCCGTTTCGAATGGCAGTTCGCGGTCGGCGCGACGGTCGCGACGCTGCACGACGTGGTGTTGACGATCGGTTTCTTCAGCCTGACCCAGATCGACTTCGACCTCTCATCGGTCGCCGCGGTGCTGACCATCATGGGCTATTCCGTCAACGACACGGTGGTGATCTACGACCGCATCCGGGAGATGCT
>CAYGZV010000135.1:0-6682 GCA_964354425.1 uncultured Rhodoplanes sp.
AGGAGCATGCGCAACATGAGCTTGCCGCCAATTCGAGCGAATCATCGGTCACGAACTTACCCGAGCCGAGCCCACCGGCTTCGGGAATAAAAGGGAGGACCTTGAGATGATGAGGATAGCGTTTTTCGTCCTTTCGTTGCTGCTGGCAAGCGAAGCCGCATCGGCCGCGACGGCGACGGGGAGCAGCGGCCTGGCGCTCGCCTCGCTCGTCGCCGCGCAGTCGCCGCTGCTCGCCTGGCGTGAGCGTATCGTGATGGCGCGCATGTTCGCCGGGCAGCTGAATTTCAGCTTCCCGGCCAACCGCAAGATAACCATCCGCGCCGATGCGGTCGCGTGCCGGGCGAGCAATGTCGATATCACGTCGCGCGCGTGCGACCTGACCTTCGGCGCAAGACGGGTCTCGGTGAAAGGCCGCACGGCGCATGAGCTGTTCGCGACCATCGCGCAAGTGGGCGTGCCGCCGGACGGGGCCGCCGGCACGATCCGCGAAAGCCTGTCGAATCTCGTCTGCACGATCGACCCGAACGAGGTGAAGCAGAAGGCCGGCGGCGGGGCGACCTGCAATTTCGATCCGGGCGCCCCGTGATCGGCCTTCGTTGCGCTTTTCCTGGCTGAGGCTTGCGGGGGTCGGCGAGCGTCACACCTGCAGCCAGCGGCGCCGGATGGACGGGTTGGCGGCGAGGGCCACGGAATCGCCCGTCCACACGACATGCCCCTTCTCGATGACGACATGCCGGTCGGCGAGCTTCGTCAGCGCGTCGAGGTGCTTGTCGACCAGGAGGATGGCCTGGCCCTCGCTCCTGAGCAGCCGGATGCATCCCCAAATCTCGGCGCGGATCAGCGGCGCCAGCCCTTCCGTCGCCTCGTCGAGAATGAGGAGCTTGGGATTGGTCATGAGCGCGCGGCCGATCGCGAGCATCTGCTGCTCGCCGCCCGACAGTTCGTTGCCGAGATGGCCGCGCCGCTCCGCGAGCCGCGGGAGCAGCGCATAAACCCGCTCCAGCGTCCAGCGCGCGCCGAAGCGGGTCGAGGCCGTCGCGACGAGGTTCTCGCGCACGGTCAAGGTGGGGAACACCTGGCGGCCTTCGGGCACGAGGCCGAGGCCGCACTGCGCGATCCGGTAGGACGGCAGCGCAACGAGCGAGCGGCCCTCGAACCGCACCTCGCCCCCCGAGACCTGGACGAGCCCCATGATGGCGCGGATCGTTGTCGTCTTGCCCATGCCGTTGCGGCCGAGCAGGGTCACGACTTCGCCGGCGGCCACGGTGAAGCCGATGTCGAACAGGACCGGCGTCGGCCCGTAGCCCGCCCGCAACCGCTCGACCGCCAGCATCCGCGCTCACTCCATCTCGTCGCCGAGATAGGCGGCGACCACCTGCGGATCGGCGCGCACGGCGTCCGGCGGCCCGCTCGCGATGATGCGGCCATAGATCATCACCGAAATGCGGTCGGCGAGGGCGAACACGGCGGTCATGTCATGCTCGACCAGCATGATCGCGAACCGTCCCTTGAGCCGCTGCAGCACCCCGATCAGGCGCGCGGTTTCCTCGCGGCCGGCGCCCGCCATGGGCTCGTCGAGCAGGAGCAGTTTTGGTTCCGCGACAAGGGCGATGGCGAGTTCGAGCGCGCGCTTTTCGCCATGCGCGAGATGGCCGGCGAGCACATGCGCGCGATCGGCGAGGCCGACCTCTGCGAGCGCCGCCATCGCCGGAGCGTTGAGGGCGGTTTCGGCGGCGGCGTCGCCGAGAAAGCGGAAGCTCGATCCGCTCCGCGCCTGCACGGCGAGCGCGACATTCTCCAGCGCGCTGAAGCCGGTCAGCACGGAGGTGATCTGGAATGAGCGGGCAAGGCCGAGCCGGGCGCGCGCATGCGCCGGCAGGCCGGTCACGTCGCGGCCGGCGAAGACGACGCGGCCTGCGTCGGGCGGGAGCAGTCCGGACACTTCATTGATCAGCGTCGTCTTGCCGGCCCCGTTCGGTCCGATCACGGCGTGCAGCTCGCCCGGCATGATCGACAGCGTCACGTCGTCGGTGACGACGAGCCCGCCGAAGCTCTTGCGCAGAGCCGTGAGAGCGAGCGCCGGCTCAGTCACGACGCCATCTCCGCGCGAGCTCGGTCCCGACGCCGAGCAGGCCGCCGCGCGCGAAGACCACGATCAGCACCAGGAGCGGGCCGAAAATCGCCTTCCAATGCTCGGTCACGCCCGACAGCCACTCCTCGGTGAGGAGGAAGGCGGCGGCCCCGATGATCGCGCCGTAGAGCGTTCCCATGCCGCCGAGAAGAACCATGATGATCAGCTCGCCGGAGCGTTGCCACGACATATAGGCCGGGCTCACGAACTCGGTGGCGTTGGCGAGCAGGAAGCCCGCAAGGCCGCTCAGCATGCCCGCGATCACATAGGCGACAAGCTGGAAGCGATAGACCTCAAAGCCGAGCGTCGTCATGCGGACCGGGTTTTCCTTCGCCCCGCGCAGCACGCGGCCGAAGCGCGAGGCGACGAGCGCGCGGCAGAGAAGGAACGTCGCGAGCAGGCAGCCGAAGGCGAGGTAGTAGAAGGCGAGCGGCTGATCGAGCAGGCGCATCCCCGCAATGGTGTTGCGCGAGGCGATGGTGAGGCCGTCATCGCCGCCATAGGGCGCGAGCGAGCTTGCGGTGAAGAAGGCCATCTGCCCGAACGCAAGCGTGATCATGATGAAATAAACGCCCTTGGTGCGCAGGCACACGATCCCGGTCGCCAACGCGAAGAGCCCGGAAACCGCGAGCGCCGCGGGCAACGATACCAGCGCTTCGCCGACCCCGTGCTTGGCGAGAATCCCGACCGCATAGGCGCCGAGCCCGATGAACGCCGCCTGGCCGAAGGTCACGAGCGCCGCATAGCCCAGAAGCAGATCGACCGCGCAGGCGGCGATCGCAAAGATCATCACCCGCGTGAACAGGTCGAGAATATAGCCGTTTCCGGTGGCGAACGTCGCGAGCGGCGCGAGCGCGAGAATGGCGAACACAATGGCCGGGGCGATCGCGCTCGCGAGCGGGCGGCGCGGCGCGGCGGCCGCCGCCGGGAGCGAGGCTGCGGCCTCCGCCATGTCAGCGTCCCTTGGCCGGGAATAGCCCGGTCGGCCGCACGTAGAGCACCACGGCCATCAACAGATAGATCAGCATGGAGGCGATGGCGGGCCCGACCGTGCGGGCAGGCGAGGGGGCCATGAACAGCCGCAGAATATCGACGGCGAACGAGCGGCCGAGCGTATCGACGAGGCCGATCAGAAGCGCCGCGACGAACGCGCCGCGGATCGAGCCGATCCCGCCGATCACGATCACCACGAAGGCGAGGATGAGGATCGTGTCGCCCATCCCGGGTTCGACCGAGAGGATCGGCGCGATCATGATGCCGGCAAAGCCCGCGAGCATCGCGCCGAAGCCGAACACCAGCATGAACAGGCGGCGGATATTGACGCCGAGCGCCGCCACCATCGGGGCGTTGGTCGAGCCGGCGCGCACCAGCATGCCGATGCGCGTGTGCGTCACGAGGACGTAGAGGAGCGCGGCGATCCCGAGGCCGGAGGCGATGATGGCGAGCCGCCAGACCGGATAGAGCAGCCCGTCCATCAGCCGGACCGAGCCGGACAGGGCTTCGGGGATCGGCAAGGTCAACGGAGCCGCGCCCCACACGATCTTCACTGCGCTGTTGAGGAACAGGATGATCCCGAAGGTCGCGATCACATGGTCGAGGTGGTCGCGCCCATAGAGATGGCGAAACACGAGGAATTCGAGCGCAAGGCCGAAGAAGAGCGCGGCGGCGAGCGCGAGCACGAGGGCGGCGGGGAAATTTCCGGTCAGCGCATAGAAGGCGACCGCCAGATACGCCCCCAGCATGTACTGAACGCCGTGCGCGAGATTGATGAAGTCCATCACGCCGAACACGAGCGTCAGCCCGGCCGCGATCAGGAACAGGACCACGCCGAGCTGGAGCCCGTTCAGCACCTGGACGACAAGGAGCGTGCTGGACATTACGCCTGCCGTTGCTCACCGGCTCTGATTGCCGGCCGGCCGTCGCGCAGGCGGTACTGCAAAACACCTCCCCCTGAAAGGGGAAGGTCGGCGCAACGCGCCGGGAGGGGGTCCGGAGCGGCCTGCGACCCCTCCCCGGACCGCTGATCGCGGTCCGACCCTCCCCTTTCATGGGAGGGTAAGGTCAAGCGCAATGGCGCTGCGTTGGAGCGCGGAACCGCGGGCATAGGCGAGCCAGTCACTTCATCGCGCAATCCTTGGCGTGCTGGTCGGAATAGTCATCGAAGATTTTCTGCACGATCTCCGTCTGGAACTTGCCGTCTCCGCGCTTGGCGACCTTGACCAGATAGAAGTCCTGGATCGGATAGTGGTTGGCGTTGAACTTGAAGTCGCCGCGCAGCGACTGGAAGTCGGCTTTCTGCAAGGCGGCGCGCAAGGCGTCCTTGTTGGCCGTATCCCCCTTGGTCGCCTTGAGCGCGCTGTCGATCAAGAGCGCTGCGTCGTAGGCCTGGAACGCGTAGCTGCCGGGCACCGCGCCGTAGTCCTTCTCGTAGGCTTCGACGAAGGCCTTGTTCTGCGGCAGGTCGAGATTGGGGGCCCAGTTGGCGCCGCCGAAGAAGCCGAGCGCGGCGTCCTGCTGCGCCGGCAGCGTCGATTCGTCGACCGTGAAGGCGGACAGGAAGGTGATCTTGTCGGCGAGGCCGGCCTGCCGGAACTGCTTGACGAAATTCACGCCCATGCCGCCCGGGAGGAACACGAAGATCGCCTCCGGCTTGGCCGCGGCGATGCGCGAGAGCTCGGCCGAGTAGTCGAGCTGGTTGAGCGGCACATAGACCTCGTCGAGGACCTCGCCCTTGAAATAGCGCTTGAAGCCCGCGAGCGAATCCTTTCCCGCTTGATAGTTCGGCGCCATGATGAAGACCTTCTTCATCCCGGAGTCCTCGGCGTATTTGCCCAGCACCTCGTGCACCTGATCGTTCTGGTAGGAGGTGACGAAAAAGTTCGGGTTGCAGTCCTTGCCGGCGAAATTCGAGGTGCCGGCATTCGGGCTGATCAGGATGGCCCCGCCGTCGGTCGCCGGCTTCACGATCGCCTGGAGAATGTTGGAGAAGATCGGCCCAACCACGAAGTCGACCTTGTCGCGATCGACGAACGCTTTCACCTTGGTGACGGCCACGTCGGGCTTGAGTTCGTCGTCCTGGACCAGGATCTCGACGTCGCGCCCGCCCAGCTTCCCGCCGAGCTGCTTGACGGCGAGCTGAAAGCCGTTGCGGAGCTGCTGGCCGAGCACCGCGGGCGGGCCCGAGAGCGTGGCGATCACGCCGATCTTGAGCTTTTCCTGCGCCTGCGCCGCCGACGCCAGAACGGCGAGCGTCGCGGCGGCGGCGAGCGTGCGAAACAATCTCTGCATGTCGGGCTCTCCCTGGCGCCGCGAAGGATCACGTTTCGCGGTCAGCGCTGTGTGTCGGTAAAGCATCGGAATAAGCCGCTCAAGCCTGCTTCTTTCAAGCACGAATTTGTCTCAAGGGGACGGAGCGGTGGGCGGCCGGCGGAGGATCGCAATCTTGCGCAGGGTTGAGGAATGGCACACCTTACCGCCGGCGCGGAGCGAACGTCGCGGGGGAACAGCCATGATCGAGCCATACAACGCGGTCGGTCTCATCCCGACCTTCTGGGGCATCCGTCGGCGCGAGGATATCAAGCACAATATCGAGCACCTGAAGAGCCTGACCAAGGCCGCGTTCTGGCTGTCCAATCTCGACATTCCGGTACGCCTGCTCGCGATCCCGGAAGGCGCGCTGATGGGCTTCAACGACGAGGTGCTCGACGTCGATCACGCCGACTATGCGCGCACCTGCTGCATCGATATTCCGGGGCCGGAAACCGACGAGATCGGCGCGCTCGCCCGCGAATGGGGAGTCTTCATCATGGCGCAGGCGAAGGCGCGCCATGAGGATTGGCCCGACCGCTTCTTCAATATCGGTTTCATCGTCGATCCCGACGGCAATGTCATATTGCAGCACTACAAGCTCGGCGCGCTGCTGCCGGTCGAGCGCTCGGTGTCGCCGCACGACATCTACGACTGGTGGATCGAGAAGCACGGCCGCACCCTCGACGCCTTCTGGCCGGTCGCCGACACCGCCATCGGGCGGCTCGGCATCATGATGGCGATGGAAGGCAACTATCCCGAGAACGGGCGCGGGCTCGCCATGAACGGCGCGGAGGTTGTATATCGGGCCTCGCTCCCAGCCCCGTTCACCGAAAACGATTTCTTCGAAATATCCAACCGGGCGCGCGCGCTCGAAAACAACATGTATATCGTCGCGCCGAATATAGGCAGCTATCACCTCTATCCGGACAGCCACACCGGGATCGACGCCGGCGGCGGGCAGTCGATGATCGTCGACTATCGCGGCCAGATCGTCGGCAAGCAGCGCGACACCAACGGCTCCACCTTCGTGTCCGGGGTGATCAATATCGAGGCGCTGCGCCATCACCGGCAGTCGGCGCAGGTCACGAACTGGATGAAGGACGTCCGCACGGAGCTCGCGCAGATCATCTACGAGCAGCCGATCTATCCGAAGAACCTCTACATGGACAAAGTCCCCGGCAGACACGCCGACTACAAGCGCGAGGTCATCGATCGGCAGGTCGCCCTGATGCAGGAGCGCGG
>CAYGZV010000136.1:0-6668 GCA_964354425.1 uncultured Rhodoplanes sp.
AGGCCAAGCGCGGCCGCAAGAAGCCGGTTGTCGGCTTCATCGCCGGCCGCACCGCCCCTCCCGGCCGCCGCATGGGCCATGCGGGGGCGATCATCTCCGGCGGCAAGGGCGACGCCCAATCCAAGATTGCGACCATGGAAGCCTGCGGCATTCATGTGTCTCCCTCGCCCGCGCGGCTCGGAAGCACCCTGATCGAGGTGTTGAAGAAATAGCGGCCGCCGGAGCCCCGGCCGGCATCCCGGTGCGTACGCTCTGCGAGAGGGCACCAGCCCGACCCAGAGCCGTCCGGTCTATCCGAAGAGCACGCCTGTCGGGGCTTGACGCTGGCGGGCGGATGCGGGTGCGGGTGCGCGCCGCAACCTCCCCGTCCGGCTCAATGGCCTGGATTATACTTGAGGTTGATACCTGCGGATGGGCAAAGAAAAAGGCGTGGCTGACGGAATGTCAACCACGCCTTAGATGGCCGGCCGAGCACGGGGGGAGGGGGAATGGCGGCCGGTCAGTGGCGTAACGTGCCTTCTACCGGTTGGTTCCCGATAATCGCAAAAATATTTAGAATTTTCTCGACCGCATCGCTCCACCGGAGCCACTCACGCGGGGGCGGCGGCCTCGGCCAGAATGGCGGCCCGAAGGAAACAAGCAGGCTTGCTGCAACGTTCCCTTTAGAACGGAGCAATTCGCCAACCTGTCCGGCGCTTTTCCCTGCAACCAAGACACGAGAACACGCGACGCCCACCGGTTTCCGCTATTGCCCCAAATCAACGCGCCGCTATGAACCAAAGGCCTATTGCCTACCGGACAGGCAACAGCGGGGTCGGAAGGGATGAGCGCCGCCCTAGATTGGGTCGCTGCGGTCGCATGCGAGGGACCGTCATGCCTTGAATCAGGTGTCCTCTATTCCGTGCTGGCGCGCGCGGCGGATCTCGGCATTGCGCTCGGCACCGCGGCCATTCTTGCCCTTGTCTGGATCGCGGCGCGCCGCCCCGGCTGGCCGCGCGAGTCGCCTCGGATCCTTGTCGGGACGTCCGGCGCGTTCCTGGGCCTGTTAAGCCTCGTCCATCTCGGCAATGCCCTGAGCCCCGGCCTGCTCTCACCTGGATGGGCGCTGGCGGCGAAGGCGCTCGCCGCGGTTCTGGGCGGAGCGACCGCCATGCTCCTGTACCGAGGATATGCGGGGCGCGCCCGGCAGGCGGCGCCGGGCTTTGCGTTTGCAGACGGACCTTTGCCCCACGCGCTTTTGCCCCACGCGGCCGCCGCCGGCCCCGAGACGAAGACGCTGCACGAACTGGAGACGGCGCGGCGCGAACTCGAAACGCGGGTCGAGGAGCGCACCCGTGAGCTGAGCCTGGTCAAGGCGCGGCTCGAAACGGCGCTGCGCGGCGCTTACGTCCACGCCTTCTCGCAGGATCGCGAGCTGCGCTATACCTGGGTCTATAACCCCGACAACGCCGAGGCGGCGGCGGAGATGATCGGCCGCACCGATGACGAGATTCTTCCGGCGGAGGCCAAAGACGCGATCATCGCCGTCAAGCGGCGCGTGCTGGAAACCGGCCGGCCGGAAACCTGCGAGGCCTGCTCGCTCAATTCGCGCGGGCAGGCGCTCTACTCCTTGCATATCGCGCCGGCGTTCGGACCCGACGGCCGCGTCGACGGAATCACCAGCGCCGCCATCGATATTTCGCGCGTACGCTCGCTCGAGAGCGAACAGCGGCGGCTCGCCGACGAACTGCGCGCCGCCCTGCACCGCTATGAGATCGCGCTGCGCGGCTCGCACGTGACCTTGTTCACCCAGGATCGCGATCTGCGCTTCACGTCGATCAGCAATCCGCTGTTCGGGCGCGAGGTCGCCGACATTGTCGGCCGCACCGACGCGGAAATCCTGCCGCCGGAAAGCCGCGAGCAGCTCGCCACGCTCGTGCGCGCGGCGCTCGCGACCGGACGCGGCCAGGGCGGCGAAATCAGCGTGAAGGAGGCCGACAAGACGCGGTGGTACGACCTCCATGTCGAGCCGCTGCCCGGCGAAAACGGAAACATTGTCGGCGTGACCTGCGCGATGTTCGACATCACCGAGCGCAAGACCGGCGAGAGCCATCTGCGCCTTCTCATGCGCGAGCTCACGCATCGGTCGAAAAACCTCCTCGCGGTGATTCAATCGATGGCGCGCCAGACCGCGCGGCACGCGGGAACAATCGACGACTTTCTCGACACGTTCGGCAATCGGCTGCAGGCGCTCGCCACCTCGCACGATCTGCTGGTGCAGGAAGGATGGTACGGGGCCTCGCTGCACGACCTTACGCGGCGGCAGCTCGCGAAATATCTCGACGGAGCGGCCGACCGAGTGACGCTGTCCGGACCCGCCGTGCATCTCAAGCCGGGCGCGGCCCAAAGCTTCGGCTTGGCGCTGCACGAACTGGCCATGAACGCCGAGCGCTTTGGAGCGCTCTCGGTGCCGCAAGGCCGCGTCGAAATAAACTGGCGCCGGTTGCTGTCCCCCGAGGCGAGCGATAAAGAGGGCGTCGAAATCGTCTGGGCCGAACATGGCGGGCCCGACGTGACCGCGCCGAGCAGCCGCGGCTTCGGCAGCCTGGTCGTGGAAAAGAACCTTTCGCGCGCGCTCGACGCCGACGTCGCCTTGACCTTCGAGCCGAGCGGCGTGCGCTGCCGCATGCTGATCCCCGCGTCGCACCTCCTCGGCGGGCGCTGACCCAGCCCCGCGGCCACGCCAAAAAAGTTTGAACCCCGGCGACGCCGCACGGAACCAAACCCTTAACAACGAGTTATCGCGGTGGATCGTCAGGGGGACGGTTCATGGCACGGGGCCATTAATCAGCCAATCGGACCACTCCGATGTTCAAGCTGAAATCTCTTCTGGTTATCGGCATTTCCGCGCTTGTCGCCGGCGCGGCGGTAGGCGCCTCTGGCCCGCTTGGCACGCGCGTTGTCGACGCATCCGCGGGCGCCAAAGTTTCCGCGACGCAGATCGATCGAACACAAAAAAGTGATCGCCTGACGGCGGCGCAGACCGCGCGCGGTGAGCCGCGCACGATTTCCGCAGTCGAGGTGGTCGGCATTCGCGATGCAGCCATCATCTATCGCGACCGCGACGGGCGCGTTCTGTATCACTCCGATCCGCTGAGCAATGCGACGCTGGTGACAAAGGGCGTCGTGCTGCCGGAAGTCACGGTGCGCGACACGGCGAACAGCGCCGTGCGGCCGGTGACGACCACCGTTCCCGTCCAAGCAAAGCCGGCGCAGCCGATCGTCGACTCGCGCGACCAGCGCCAGCCGGCCGGCGTCGCCCCGCAGAACAACGAGCGTCGGCCGCGCATTCCGGAAGGTTGCGACGCGGCTGCAAGCCCGATCGCAGCGCCGCAGCTCTCGCACATCCTGAGCAAGTGCCTGGTCTAAGCGAGGACAAGAGTAGAGCTCGCTGCACTTGGTGAGGCGACGACGCTCGACGGCGCAGTGGGTTGTCGGAAATAGGATCGCTTCGAAATGGCCGGGCCTTGCCCGGCCATTTGTTTGTCATCGAACTTTCGTTCATTCCGAGCGCGGTATTGCATTCGCGTGTTTATGTTAAAGCCATGGACCGACAACACATTCGGCCGCAGATTTCTTGCTGGATCGAAACTCTCGCTGGAACTTTTCCGCCCCTTCCACGTTGTTTCGACGGCAATCGTTATGCCGAGGGGAAAATACGGGGGTGGGTGATGGCTCGCACGGCGAAGCTTTCTCTCCTTATCAGCACTGCATTGGCGTTCGTTTCGATCGGCTTGGCGACGCCGAGCACAGCCGAGCCATTGCCCTTGGCGGCGACGGGCGTTCGCACTTCGTCGGTGATCGACCGCTATGTGCGTGACGATCGCGTCCGCGAAGACGTGCAGGCGAGCGCGCCTGCGCATCTGCGCCGGCAGACGGTCAGCTACGCCACCAGCGAACCGCCCGGCACGATCATCATCGATACGCCCAATACCTATCTCTATCTCGTGCTCGGCGGCGGCAAGGCGCTCCGCTACGGAATCGGCGTCGGTCGTCAAGGCTTCACCTGGTCCGGGGTTGAGTATGTCAGCCGGATGAACGAGTGGCCGGACTGGACGCCGCCGCCGGAAATGATCGCGCGCCAGCCCTATCTGCCGCGCTTCGTGGCTGGCGGGCCGGGCAATCCGATGGGAGCGCGCGCGCTCTATCTCGGCAACACGGTGTACCGCATCCACGGCACCAATGACCCGACGACGATCGGGCAGCGCGTGTCGAGCGGCTGCATCCGCCTCGCCAACTCGGACGTGATCGATCTCTATGGACGCATCAAGCCCGGCGCCAAGGTGGTCGTGCTGCCGATGAGCGGTCGGCGGACGGCGAGCGCGCCTGCGCCCGTCAACTGAGCGACACTGTGGAGCAGCTTCGCCGTCCGGCGAAGCTGCTTTCCTATTTGCGAGCGGCGATAAACAACGGCTGAGGCATGATCACCCGGTTCGCGGCAAGGACTCTGCTCCGCAAATCGAAGCTCGCGCTGCTGGCTGCATTCGTCATTGTCCTCGTTTCCGCTCCGTCCGACGCTCGGGCCCAGGCTTGGACCTCCGGCTCATCGTCCGGCAGTTGGCCGTTCGGCAATGGCGGCTGGTCGCGTTTTCCGCCTGAACAGCGGACCGCCGCGCCGGCGCAGCGCGCCGCTCAGCCCTTGGCCTATGCCGACCCGAACGCCGTGCGGCGCTTCTCGCCCTCGCCTGCGGCAAACCCGGCGCAAATTCCGCCCGCGGAGCCTGCCACCACGTTCTGCGTGCGGCTGTGCGACGGGCGCTTCTTTCCGCTCAGCCCGACCGCAGCGAATGTGACGCCAGCGAAACTCTGCAGCGCGCTCTGCCCGGCAAGCCGCACCAAAGTGTTCGAAGGCGCGGGCATCGACGAGGCGACCGCCGCGGACGGCGCGCGCTATGCCGGTCTTCCCACGGCGTTCCTGTTCCGCAAGGAACTGATGGCGAACTGCACCTGCAACGGCAAGTCCGCGCTCGGGCTCGCCAAGATCGACCTCGCCGCCGACCCGACGCTGCGCGCAGGCGACATCGTGGCGACGGCGCAGGGCCTGAAAGTCTTCAACGGCGCGACCGGCGCCCGGCACAAAGCGGCAAGTTTCGTTGCCCTCAAACGATCGGCGCTCGTGTCCGGCGACCTGCGGCGCACGCTGCGAAACCTGCGGGTGGCGAAGCGTTAGTCTAGCGGCAGCCCTGCGCCTCCGGCAACGCCGCCGCCCGCTTTGAATCATCGAAAACGATCAAGAAGCGCGCACTCGCCGGCCGCGGGCGGCTTGGTTCGAGCCGCCCGGGCGCGGGTCGGATTGATTGCCGGAGGTAAGCTAGGTAGAACACATCGTCCGTTCAACCAAGGCCGATGCGATCCCATGATCAGCCGCAGCTATCTGAGCGCGATCGCCCTATCCGCTCTCGGCTGGGCGGCTCTCGCCATCGCGTTCATTTGGATGATCGATCCGTACGGCACGTCGCCGATCAAAGTATCGCTTCCTGGAGTGAACGCGCTCAAGCCGAGCCGGCACAATATCGATCGAATCATCAAGCCCCAGGAGGTTCTTGCCCGCCAGCCGCGCACGGTTTTCCTCGGCACCTCGCGCATCCACCAGTCGATGGATCCTGCCGCGCTGGATGGGACGCGATACGCGCCCGCCTACAACGCCTCGGTGCCGGCCGCCTCGATCGCCGAAAACATCGCCTTCCTCGAGCAATACATCCAGCTCGACCGGAACCTGAAACACGTGTTTTTCGAGCTGTTCCTTTACGCGTTTATAGGCCCGACCAACGCGATTCCCGAGAAAGGGCCGTTTGATCTGCTGGAGGACATACCCAAGCTCCATTTCAGCACGAGCGCGATCCGCGACGGCATTGCGACATGGATGCAAAACAGAAAAGACGGACCGGCGCCGGCGCAGGTGGCTCCCGGCGGATACCTGTTGCAAAACGCCCGCTTCGATCCGTCCATGCACTTCGTCCCACATAGTTTCTTCCAGTTTGTATTGGACGCAACGAAGCGGGAAGGAGGGTTGCGGCTCTACGAATCGACTTTCAAGGCGCTCAAGCGGGCGCAGGAGCTCTGCGATCAGCGCGGCATCGAACTCACTTTCGTCATCGCGCCGAGCTATCCATGGGCCGATTACCGGCTCTACTCGACCGGCGACTGGGACCTGATTCGCAATTTCTATGCGCACGTTGCGACACTGCCTCGCGTGTACGCTTTCGCGCAGTTCAACGACCTGACCGGCGAACCGGCATCGCCGAGCATGCGCTACTGGTACGATCCGCTCCATTTCAGTCTGGCGATGGGCGAACTCATGCAGCGATCGCTTGCCGGGGCGGCGGTCGATGCGCCGCCTGATTTCATGCTGGCGATCACGCCGCACACCGTCGAGCGCGCCCTGGCCGTGCGACTCGCCGGGATGCGAAACTGGATTGCGATGAACCAGGACCACGTTCGCCTGTTCGACGCTATCAGGATCGCTGCCGCCAATGATGGCGCGACGACCGGCGTTCTTGACTTCGCGCTGGAGGAAATGCGCCTCGGCAACGAACGCTTTCCGATCACCCCCGGTTTTGCCGGCGTCGTGGAAATCGTCGCGCGCAACGCCGATCACTTCGTGCTCTCCGGATGGGCGGCCGACCTTG
>CAYGZV010000137.1:0-3832 GCA_964354425.1 uncultured Rhodoplanes sp.
GCCTCGCCGCGCGTCTCGAACAGCGCCGTTTCGATCGCCTCGCGCGGACTCTTGCCGGCCCAGAGCAGGTACTGGAACGCCTGGTAGTAGCGCTCGCACGCATCGACCGCCGTCGAAAGCAGGAACTCGCACTGGGGACCGGAGGGAGCGGCGCCCCCGGCGAGCACGAGCGCATGGCGGAACATCACGAGCCCGTCTTTTTCCCACACGTCGAAATGGCCGATCCACAGCTGCTCGTTAATAATGGAAATGAGCTCGGTCATCTCCGCGCGCCGGCGCTCGGGGAATTTCAGGTCGATCGCGCAGGCAAGGTGCAGCACCTCGATCTCGCCCATCCAGGTGAAGGACACCTGGTAGTCGGCCCAGAGTCCCGAAATCACGAGGGTGAGTTCGTCCTCGCTGGCCCGGGCGAACGACCAGCCGTGCGACGCCGCCACATGTTCGACCGTCTCAACCGGGTTGGCCGGCCGTGGCATCGGGATTTGCGTGAGCGACATGCCAATTCCACCTGTTGTCGGCTGTTGACGTGCCTACCCGCGCAGACCGGGCGTCTGCGCTGATCGACCGAGGCTCACGTGCGCACAGACGACGACTGACGGGCTCCCGAACGGCGCCAAATCACCTCGCCCATCAGCCTTCCCTCCAACTAGCCCACCCACGCTGGTGCAAGGGATTGTAGATTCGGCGAAATTTAGCAACGTGCGTGTTTGCTCGGTCCACAGCGAAGACTGCGACATGTTGACTCAAGGTGCGCTTTGCACGTCACGCGCGCTCTCGCGGTCGTCTGCGAAGAGAGGGAGAAACGGACGGGGGAAGCCATTCGTTCCGGCGTCCCCAGGAGGTGACTGGCTGCGTCCCGGCGCTCAGGCGATTGCGAGCGGTCAATCGAACAGGGTCGAGACCGACTGTTCCGAGGCCGTTCGGGCAATCGCCTCGCCGAGCAGCGTCGCGATCGACAGGACCCGGATATTCTCGGCGACGCGGACGGCCTCGGTCGGCTGGATCGAATCGGTGATCACCAGCTCCTTGAGGCGGGAGGCGGTGACGCGCGCGACTGCGCCGCCCGACAGCACGCCGTGACTGATATAGGCGTAGACCTCGCGGCCGCCCTGTCCGAGCAGCGCGTCGGCCGCGTTGACGAGCGTGCCGCCGGAGTCGACGATGTCGTCGACCAGGATGCAGATGCGTCCCTCGACTTCGCCGATCACGTTCATGACTTCCGATTCGCCCGCGCGCTCGCGCCGCTTGTCGATGATGGCGAGCGGCGCGTTGATTCGCTTGGCGAGCGCCCGCGCGCGCACGACGCCGCCGACGTCCGGCGAGACCACCATGACGTTCGACAGATCGAAGCGATCGCGGATGTCGCGCACCATCACCGGCGAGGCGTAGAGATTGTCGGTCGGAATGTCGAAAAAACCCTGGATCTGCCCGGCATGGAGATCGACCGTAAGCACCCGGTTGGCGCCCGCATGGGTTATCAGATTGGCGACGAGCTTGGCGGAGATCGGCGTGCGCGGCCCCGGTTTGCGGTCCTGCCGCGCATAGCCGAAATAGGGGAGGACCGCCGTGATGCGCCGCGCCGACGCGCGCTTGAGCGCGTCGATGATGATCAACAACTCCATGAGATGATCGTTGGCCGGATACGACGTCGATTGAACCACGAACACATCGGTGCCGCGCACATTGTCGACGATCTCGACGAAGATTTCCATGTCGGCGAAGCGCCGGACCACGGCCTTGGCGAGCGGCGTCTTGAGATAGGCGGCGATCGCTTCCGCTAGTCTCGGGTTGGAATTGCCGGCGACGAGCTTGATCGCTCCGTTGATGCCAGCCATTCCCACCTCCCGAACGCTCATCGCGCAGCGCCCCCCGGACGCGGCTCTGATTACAGGCAGGTCTGCGGCTTAGCAAGACGAAGGATTTGTTTTCGAGAGCATTTTCGCCGAGCGAAATCGCTCGGCCACATCGCGTTTGCGCCGATGATCGCGCGTGCCTTCGGCCTCACTGCGCAGTCGCCATCGCCATGGCCGGCGCGTCGTTCGGCGGCGGCTGCGGGGTTGCGGGCGCGCGCGGCGAGGAA
The DNA here is from genome assembly GCA_964354425.1 of uncultured Rhodoplanes sp. Taxonomy (GTDB): domain Bacteria; phylum Pseudomonadota; class Alphaproteobacteria; order Rhizobiales; family Xanthobacteraceae; genus Rhodoplanes. Next base: position 2,081 of record CAYGZV010000137.1, read on the forward strand.
CCGAGGAAGGCGACCAGCCGATCCATGCCGACGCTGGCGATTTTGCGGATCATTTGGTCGTCGGCCGCCGCCCAGGTGGTGCGGCCGGCGCCGCTCATCGGCTCCTCGCCCGACAGGCGGCGGGCGCGCTGCTGATTGGCGTCGTATACGTCCCACACCCAATGAACGACGGAGCGCTTCTGGTAAACCACGGTCGCCGCGTAGATGCGGACGCGATAGTTGGCGGGCGCGCCGCGCGGCACGACCGCGATCTGGCGCGCTTCGGCTTCCTCCGACAGGCTGCGCACGAGCTTTGCGTAGATGCTCTCGGGCGGGCCGTCGACCGACTCGAAGGCGATCGTCGCTCCGCGGCCCGCGGAAACGGTCGCGAGCGCGGGCATTTGCGCGGTCGTCGAATTGCAGGCGGCGCCGCTCAGCGCCAGCATCAGCGCCGCGATCAGCCCGAACCCGCGCGCGTTCGACCGCGGCGCGCCAGCGCGCCGGTCCATTCCCCCGTCCATCAACACCCCCGTCGGCTTGCTGCGTAGGCCTGCGAAGCAGGCCTCGCCTGCGGATTGATCCGCGTGCTGAGCCGATCCGAAATTTACTATTCCCGGCCGCCCGGGTCCAGCAAAAGCGTCACGCGGGCGCGAGCGCGATCGCGTTGAGGTGGCGGCCGTAGTCGGATTCGCCTAAATGCGTCATTCGTCGGTAGCTGTAGAACAGCTCGGCATCGGCATAAGTACAAACACCGATATCCTCGATGCTCATCACCTCGGCGCGGACCAGACGGGCGGCGATATAGCCGGCAAGGTCGAACATCGCGCGTCCGGCCCGCGGCGACGGCGCGAAGAAGCGCCGGTTGGTCGGTTCTTCGGAAACGAACTGGTCCAGCACTTCCGGGCCGACCTCGTAATTGGACTGGCGGATCATCGGGCCGATCGCCGCCACGATGCGCGCGCGGCGCGCGCCCAGCCGCTCCATCGCATCGATCGTCGCATCGGTGACGCCGGCGAGCGCGCCGCGCCATCCCGCATGGGCGGCCCCGATCACGCCGGCGGTCGCGTCGGCGAACAGCACCGGCCCGCAGTCGGCGGTCGAGGCGGCGATGGCGAGCCCCGGCCTTTGCGTGACGACGGCGTCCGCGCGCGGCCGCGCGTCGGCCGGCCATGGCTCCTCGGCGACCACGACTTTGGGCGAATGGACCTGGTAGGCGCTCACGAGACGCTCCGGGCCGACGCCGAGGGCGCCCGCCATGCGGGCGCGGTTCTCCGCAACCAGGCCCGGGTCGTCGCCCGAGCCGACGCCCGCATTCAGACTGGCATACACCCCCTGCGAGACGCCGCCCGCGCGGGTGAAGAAAGCGTGGCGAACCGCCGGGAGGGCGGCGAGCGAACGGGCTTGCAGCATCATCGTCATGGATCGAATCCGGGCAGGGGTCCGAGTTGCGGGGCGGACAGCGCAAGCGCCTTGAACAGCGTTCCCATGCCGGTCCGGCCGGGCGCAGTCAAACGCGCAAGCGCGGCGTCGATCGCCGGGGCTTGCGCCGGCGCCGCCGTTTTCAGCCGTGCGGCCCGCACGTCGATCCCGAGCCGGCGCAGGAAAACCCCCTGTTCGATCGGCCCGTGCGCCCGCGCGCCGGCGGCCTCGGCCTCCGCGCGCAACGCGGCGAAGTCGACATGGGCGGTGAGGTCGGCTTCGCCCGGATCGGCGAGCGCGTCGGCGAAACGGTGGCCGCGCACGGCCTGCAGCGTGTCGCCGAGCGCGCTTTCG
>CAYGZV010000137.1:3932-6612 GCA_964354425.1 uncultured Rhodoplanes sp.
ATGGCGTCGCCTTCCGGAATGTCGGTGAGCGCCCGATGCCAGGCGACCGGGACGCCGCACGCGTCGAGCGTCGCGCGCTGGCGGCGCTCGAGCCCGGGGCTCGTTTCAACGAGATGCGCCTGCAGGGCCGAGTGGAAAGCGGGCAGCGCCCGCGCCGCCCGCACTGCGTCGGCCAACATCGTTCCGCGGCCCGGCCCGAGCTCGATCAGCTGCACGGTCGGAGGCGATCCCATCTGCCGCCACACCCCCGCCGCCCACAGTCCGAGCAGTTCGCCGAACATCTGGCTGATCTCCGGCGCAGTGATGAAATCGCCGGCGCGCCCGAGCGGATCGCGGGTCATGTAGTAGCCATGCTCGGGGTGAGCGAGGCAGAGCGCCATGTAGCGCGCGACCGGGATCGGCCCGCTCGCGGAGATGATGGCGCGCAGCTCGGCTTCGAGCGGGGACATCGATCCTCGCCTCAGGCTTCCCGCAGCGGCGGGCGACGGAGCGCGATGGCGAGGAAGACAAGTCCGGCGAGAAACATCGGGATCGACAGCAGCATGCCCATCGTCAATCCGCCCCACAGGAAGCCGAGCTGTGCGTCCGGTTCGCGGAAAAACTCGCAAAACGCGCGCATCAGCGCGTAAAGGCAGGCGAACGCGCCGACGATGAGCCCCGGCCGCCTGAGCGCGCCCGCCCGCACCATGATCGCGAGAACGACGAACAGGACGAGGCCTTCGAGCGCTGCTTCGTAGAGCTGGCTCGGGTGTCGGGGGAGGGGACCGGCGCCCGGGAAAACCATCGCCCAAGGCACCTCGGCCGGGCGGCCCCATAACTCGCCGTTGATGAAATTGGCGAGCCGCCCGAGAAACAGGCCGATCGGCCCGACCGCGCAGGTGATGTCGCCGAGCGAGAGAAACGAGACGCCGCGACTCCGGGCAAACAAGGCCGCCGCCAGCACGCAGCCGAGAAAGCCGCCGTGGAAGGACATCCCGCCCTTCCACAATTGCAGGATTTCGAGCGGATTGGCGGCAAAGAACGCCGGGTTGTAGAAAAGCACATAGCCCGTGCGTCCGCCCAGAATGATGCCGAGCGTGACCCAGAAAACGAAGTCGTCATAGTCCGCAACCGTCATCGGCGGCTCTCCGCCCCATAGCCGCCGATGTGCGATCAGCCGGCGGGCATAGAACCAGCCGAGCAGGATGCCGGCGATATAGGCGAGCGCGTACCAGCGGATCGCGAACGGGCCGATGCTCACCAGCACTGGATCGATGGCGGGAAAGGGCAGGGCCAATAGCGGCATGGAGCTTCCCTGGCGATGGTTGATGAAACGCGCCGGTCCGACGTCACGCGGGGCGAACGGGGATGGGCCTTGCGTCGGAGGATGCCGATCGCCATTAATTCGTGCGAAAACACCTCATCGCGTTTTCCGACGAAACAAGCGCCGAATCGTCGTAGAAAATGCGGCGTCTATTCGAACAGAGCGAGATCCGGCTCGATCGGATCGCTCTCCGCCCCGGAGTCGCAAGCATGGCACAGACGAGCAACCGATTCTTTGACGAGATCGCGCGATTGATGAACGATGCGGCAGGCGTCGCGCAAGGGGTGCGCCGCGAGGTCGAGACCGTCATGCGCACCCAGGGCGAAAAGATCCTGCGCGAGATGGACGTCGTGCGGCGCGAGGAGTTCGATGCGGTCAAGGAGATGGCGCAGGTCGCCCGCGAGGAGAACGACGCCCTCAAGGCGCGCATCGCGGCGATCGAGGCAAGGCTCGGCATCAGCGGCGGCGAAGGCGTAAGCGTGCCCCCTCCCGTTCCCGGAGCGCCCTAAGCGCCCGACCGGCGGGCCCGCGGCGGGCGTCGCGGCGCCTGCCGTTCCTTGTCAATGCGGGTGATCCTGTTCTATAAGCGCGCACCCGTGGCCGCGTTGCCCATCGTCACCCCGGCCGCTCGCCGCGCATGCGGCTTTTTCATTTCTCGATGCGAAGACGGATCGCCGCCGCGGCGAGTATCCGTTCAGGGAAGGATGCGACAATGGCGGTGGTGAACGAGTTGAAGGCGTCGGCCCGGCCGGGAACCGGCAAGGGGGCCGCGCGCGCCGTGCGTCGCGAAGGCCGCGTGCCGGGCGTGATCTATGGCGACCACCAGCCGCCGCTTGGCATTTCTGTCGATCAGGAGGAGCTGCGCCAGCGCATTTTCAGCGGGCGTTTTCTCACCAGCATTTTCGAGATCGAGATCGACGGGGCGAGGCACCGCGTGATTCCCCGCGATTTCCAGCTCGATTCGGTGCGCGACCGCCCGCTGCATGTCGATTTCCTGCGGCTGGGGGAGGGCGCGACCATTCGCGTGCGCGTCCCGGTTCGGGTGCGCAACGCCGACCTTTCACCTGGGGTCAAGCGCGGCGGCACGGTGAACATCGTTGCCCATGCAATCGAGCTGCAATGCCCCGCCGAAGCGATTCCCGAAGCGATCGAGGTCGATGTCGCCGGTCTTGAAATCAACTACTCGAAGCATCTCACCGACGTCGAACTGCCGGCCAATGTCCGCGTCGTGGGCCGCGCCGACCTGACCCTCGTCACCATTGTGCCGCCCTCCGGTTACGCCGAAGAAATTCGGGCGGCGCAGGAGGCTGCGGCGGCCGCGGCCGCGGCGACGGCTGCTCCGGGGGCGCCTGGTGCGGCGGCGGCGCCGGGTGCGGC
>CAYGZV010000138.1:0-6583 GCA_964354425.1 uncultured Rhodoplanes sp.
TGAGGATGGTGTCGAGGATGATGGCGGTCTTGCCGGTCTGGCGGTCGCCGATGATCAGTTCGCGCTGGCCGCGGCCGATCGGAATGAGCGCGTCGATCGCCTTCAGGCCGGTCGCCATCGGCTCGTGCACCGAGCGGCGGGGAATGATGCCGGGCGCCTTGACGTCCACGCGGCGGCGTTCGGCCGCCTCGATCGGCCCCTTGCCATCGATCGGATTGCCGAGCGCGTCGACCACGCGGCCGAGCAGGCCTTTGCCCACCGGCGTGTCGACGATGGCGCGGGTGCGCTTGACGGTCTGGCCTTCCTTGATCTCGCGGTCATTGCCGAAGATCACGATGCCGACATTGTCGATTTCGAGGTTCAGCGCCATGCCGCGCACGCCGTTCTCGAACTCGACCATCTCGCCGGCCTGGACATTGTCCAGCCCGTAGACGCGGGCGATGCCGTCGCCGACAGAGAGCACCTGGCCGACCTCGGAGACCTCGGCCTCCTGGCCGAAATTCTGGATCTGCTCCTTGAGGATCGAGGAGATTTCTGCGGCGCGGATATCCATCAGCCGACCTCTTTCATCGCGTGCTTGAGTGCATTGAGCCGGGTGCGCAGCGAGCTGTCGACCATGCGGCTGCCGAGCTTGACCACGAGCCCGCCGATGATCGCCGGGTCGACCCGCACGTCAACCTGGACGTCCTTGCCGGTGACCGCGTTGAGCGCCGCCTTGATGTCGGCGAGGCGCTTGGGGCTGAGGTTGTCGGCGACGGTGACCTCCGCCGTGACCTCGCCCTTGTGGCTCGCCACCAGCGTGCGGAAGGCCTTGATCATGTCGCCCACGGCGAACAGCCGCCGGTTCGCCGCGACCATCTTGAGGAACTTCGCGGCGAGGCCGCCGATCCCGGCTGGCTCGAGCACCGCGGCGAGGGCGCGCGTCTGCTGCTCGGCGGTGAACACCGGACTGCGCACGAGGCGCAGCAGATCGGGGCTCTCCCCCATCAGGCCCTCGAAGCGGTCGAGATCGCTCTTCACCGCGTCGATGACATTGCCTTCTAACGCCAGTTCGAACAGGGCGGTCGCATAACGGCCCGCCATTCCCGATACGGTCGGATCTGGTCCTGCCACGGCGCTCTCTTTCGGCTTGCAACGACCAGGTACGGCGCGTTGAGGAATCGCGCATAAGTCCCTGGCGCAAGCGGGACTTAGAGTATGGGAGCGTTGCGGAGCGACGGGCGCTCCGAGAAATCGCGCGTGTGCTAACACAGCGCCGGAGGCGGTGCAATATGGCGCGCGGCCGCGTTGCGCAATAACCGCGTCCGCTACGGGCCTTTTAGGCGCGGACGCAGAAGCATCGGCCCATAGACCGCGCAGAAGCCCCAGAAGGAGGCGAGCCAGGCGATCGCCGCCGCCCACAGCAGAGGCTCGCTGACCGAAGGCAAGAGCGCGGCGAGGATGCGCAGCACGGCCGCAAGGATGACGGCGGCATAGATGACCTGGGTCGAGAGCGGCGCCGTGAGCGAGCGTCCCGTATGGCCGCGGGTCGCGCGCGTCATCACCGCGAGCGTCATCGTGCCGATCGCGCCCGCCGACCACGCATGCACCCCGGCGCTCGGCGGAGCCGGCGCGCCCAGCGCCGCGGCGCCGACCAGCAGAAAACCGACCGGAATGAAGGCATAGGCAAGGTGCAGGATCAGGACGAGCGGATCGCGCAGCGTCCGCTCCCCCGCCCACCGGGCAAGCCGCGCGGCATGCAGCACGCCCACGCCGATTAGCGCAAGCCCCGTGCCGCGCGCGTCGGGAAAGGCGGTCCACGCCGCGAGCGCGAGCGCGGCGGCGGCGATCGATGCGGCATCGAAGCGGTCGAACGGGGCCGGCAGGCGTCCGGGATTTTCGCGCGCGAGCCAATTGCGGGTGAAGCTCGGAACGACCCGGCCGCCGACCAGCATCACCAGCAGAATGACGGCGGACAGGCCGAGCCGCTGGGAGTAGAGCGCCACCGCCGAGACATGAGCCTCAATGTGGTAGGTGACATTCGCGAGCGCGAAAACCGCCACAATGGCGAGAACCCGCAGATTGCGCCAGTTTTCCCCCGCCACGATCTCGCGCCCGGCGGCGGCGAGAACGAGCGAGAGGAACGCCGCGTCGACGAGAGCGGCGAGCCACCAGCCGATCACGCCGGAATAGGCGACCGCAAGGCGGCCTGCCGCCCACGCCAGCACCAGGACGAGCAAAGGCATGCCGTTCAGCGGCAGCCGCCCGGTCCAGTTCGGGATCGCCGTTAAGAGAAAACCGGTCACGATCGCGGCCACATAGCCGTAGAGCATCTCGTGGACGTGCCAGTCCTGCGTGGAGAAACTCGTGGCGAGCGCGAAGCGTCCCTCGAACATCGGCAGCCAGATGAGCAGCGCGAGGCCGGCATAAAACGCGCCGAACAGGAAGAACGGGCGGAAGCCGTAGCTCAGGATCGCCGGCCCGGCGAAGCTGCGCAGTCTGGGAATGGGCACGATCGCTCCTTACAAACCGTGGCGCGCCCCGGCGCCTCGCCATCGAACCGGCACATCGGACGGCGGCATGCGACCTTCGGCTCGGCGGCGACGGCTTGCCTTGACCAACGACAAGCACCGGTTCCCCGCGCACGGCGCGCCGCGAACTTAAACGCAGGTGTGAGCGTGCGCAGGATCAAGCTCGCAATTCAGTCAAATAAGTCTATACATCTATCTGTAATTATTTATTCTTTTTTACAAAAATGATGTTGAACATCAACAATGAAACAACATTTAATACTAGTTGATTGTGCATCGCATTGTAGCCTGATTTCTGACTGAAAAATGCGCGACTTTCCGATCACTTCGCCGTTATACGCAATAACAGCGAGGTTAAAAATAGTATGTACAAGGCAAAGTACATCACGACATACGGCGCTTTTTCACTTGTAGCTTTATCTACTTTCTTCTTCGCCGCTCAAGCGGAAGCACAATCGGGAATTGCTTCTGTATACTCGGGCGAGCGGACCGCGAATGGTGAGTATGCCCATGCGCACCGGATGACCGCCGCGCATCGTTCGCTGCCGTTCGGGACGAAGGTAAAGGTGATCAATCGCCACAATGGCCGCTCCGTCGTTGTCCGGATCAACGACCGCGGGCCATTCGTGCGCGGGCGCGTGATCGACGTAACGCCGGCGGCAGCCGGAGCGCTAGGCTTTTCCGGGCTCACCTCCGTCACTCTCCTGGTCGTCAAAAACTGACGCGCTCTCGTGCGTGGTCAAGAACTGACCGCCGCGCCCCCCTGCAGGCTAACGGAGCGCCCTTGGGGCGCTCCTTTTTTAATCTCTTCGACCGAGCGCCGCTTATTTTAGCCGCTGACGGGCATGGACCGGTTGTCCGTTACCCCCGCCTTTGATATCGCTGGCCACAGCGAGCCGGGAAAACGGGGCCGTCCGCGCCCCCGCGTCAAGTTGAGCCAATTCGAACTGCCTTCTCCAACGAAGGTGGCGGGGGGTGTTTTGTCTGAGCAAAATCGGGGGATTGCTATCGCCGCCGAGAGTGCGAGGCCGGCCGGAACCATACGCCGGACGCGGCCCGCAGGCGTCCGGTCCGCGACCTTTGCACCGCCCGCGGGAAGTATGCGAAAGATTGCAAGACGAATGCGTGCCGGGCTAAGGCTGGCGACAAGAGAGCGACAATTGCAAAGCTTGAGGAGGTGTACAGCCCCGTCCCGGATCGGCTATCCAACGCCAACTGACGTATCTTCAGCACCACACACCAGCCAAAACGTTCCGAATCCAGAAGAACGTTCGGACTTCGTTCTCAATCCTTCGGGGAGTATCAATGAACCAGGTCGAGCCCTACCTGTCTTCGAACCGGATCGCCTATTTTACCATGGAGATCGGGATCCGGCCGGAGATGCACACCTATTCGGGTGGTCTCGGGCTTCTCGCCGGCGATGCCGCGCGCTCGTCGGCAGACCTCACGCTTCCGGTGGTCTTCGTGACCCTCGCCTCGCGCGAGGGGTCGAACCGGCAGGAGATCGATGCGGACGGCAACCAGATCGACGCCCCGGACCCGTGGAATCCCGAGGAATACGCCACCCCGATCGGCGCCATGGTCGCGGTGAAGATCGAAGGCCGGACGGTCTGGATCAGGCCTTGGCTTTACGAGTTGAAATCGCCGCGCGGACACCAGATTCCGATCATTCTGCTCGACACCAATGTGTCGGAGAACGAAGCGCGCGACCGCACCATCACCAACCGGCTCTATTTCGGCGACCAGCGCGACCGCATCAAGCAGGAAGCCGTGCTCGGCATCGGCGGGGTACGGGTGCTGCGCGCGCTCGGATTCAGCATCGAGACCTACCACCTCAATGAAGGCCATGCGGCGTTTCTGTCGCTGGCGCTGCTCGACCAGCATCGCATCACGCCGATTCCGGGCATTCCCGAGCCCTTCAAATACGATGTCCACGCCGTGCGCGAAAAATGCGTATTCACCACGCACACGCCGGTGGAAGCGGGGCACGACAGCTTCGACTATGCCGATGTCCGCCGGATCGTCGGGGACCTGATCGAGATCGAACAGCTGAAACTGCTGGCCGGGCGCGACCGCCTGAACATGTCGCGGCTTGCGCTCAATCTCTCGCGCTACGCCAACGGCGTCGCCCGCCGGCATGCCGAGACGGCGCAGCACATGTTTCCGGACTACAAGATCAACACGATCACGAACGGCGCGCATGTGCGCACCTGGATGCATCCCGCGATCTTCAATCTGCTGAAGAACCTCGTCCCCCATTGGGGGCACGAGCCCGAGGACCTGCTCAAGGCGGACCAAGTGGCGCCGGAGGCGCTGTGGGGCGCGCACCAGCAGGCCAAGCGCGAGCTGATCGCCCATATCGAGGCTACGGTCGGCGTCAAGATGACCGCGGACGCGCCGCTGATCTGCTTTGCGCGCCGGATGACCGGCTACAAGCGGCCGGATCTCCTGTTCAGCAACCTCGATCGGCTGCGCTCGATCAACAAGCGCTATCCGTTCCAGATCGTCATGGCCGGCAAGTCGCACCCACGCGACTTCGAGGGCAAGGGAATCATCCGCAAGATTCACCAGGATATGAGCAAGCTCAAAGACATCCCGATGGCGTTCATGCCGAACTACGACATGTCGCTGGCGTTCAAGCTGGTGTCCGGCAGCGATGTGTGGCTGAACAACCCGATCCCGCCGCTCGAAGCGTCGGGAACGAGCGGCATGAAGGCGGCCTTCAATGGTGTTCTCAATTTCAGCGTGCTCGACGGCTGGTGGCTCGAGGGCTGGGAAGAGGGCGTCACCGGCTGGTCGATCGGCTCGGACGGCAGCGACCCCTCCGCCGAGGCGCATGCCGAAGACTTCTACAACAAACTCGAAAATGTCGTGCTTCCGCTGTATTACGACAATCACGCGCGCTGGATTTGGATGATGCAGCAGACGATCACCAAGATCGGCGCGATGTTCAACAGCGCCCGCATGATGCGGCGCTATGCGACGGAAGCATATATTCGGTCCTAATCTTACCCGACTTCATGGTCAATTCACGCACGTCGAAGAGCACGGCTAGCGGGGCAGCGACCAGGAGGCAGCAGCAAGAAACAGAGGCCAATCGTGCCCATCAATCCCTTGAAAGCAGCGCCGATCGCTCGCTCGACGATGGCCTATGTGCTGGCCGGAGGTCGCGGCAGCCGGCTTCACGAGCTTTGCGACAATCGCGCCAAACCGGCCGTCTATTTCGGTGGCAAGACGCGGATCATCGACTTCGCCCTGTCGAATGCCTTCAACTCGGGCATTCATCGCATCGGCGTCGCCACCCAGTACAAGGCGCACAGCCTGATCCGGCACATGCAGCGGGGTTGGAACTTCTTCCGCCCCGAGCGTAACGAAAGCTTCGACATTCTACCGGCAAGCCAGCGTATTGCGGGGGCGAGTTGGTACGCCGGCACGGCCGACGCGGTCTACCAGAACATCGACATCATCGAGACCTACAATCCCGAATACATGGTCATCCTCGCGGGCGACCATATCTACAAGATGGACCTGGAGCCCATGCTCCACCAGCATCTGGACCAGAACGCCGACATCACCGTCGCCGCGCTGGAAGTGCCGGTGCGGGATGCGACCGGCTTCGGCGTCATGCATGTCGATGAGAACGACCTGATCATCGATTTCGTCGAGAAGCCGGAGAAGCCGCCGCATGTGCCGGGCAAGCCGAACCTCGCGCTCGCGAGCATGGGCATTTACGCTTTTAATACGCGTTTCCTCATCGAGCAGGTCCGCCGCGACGCCGCCGATCCGCATTCGGGCCACGATTTCGGCAAGGACATCATTCCCTATCTGGTGAAGTACGGAAAGGCGGTGTGCCACCCCTTCTCCCGCTCCTGCGTGCGCTCGCGCGAGGAAGCCCAGCCCTATTGGCGCGATGTCGGCACGATCGAGTCCTATTGGGAGGCGAATATCGACCTCACCGCGGTCGTGCCGCAGCTCGATCTGTTCGATCACAACTGGCCGATCTGGACCTTCGCGGAACTCTCGCCCCCCGCGAAATTCGTGCATGACGAGCAGGGGCGGCGCGGCATCGCGAT
>CAYGZV010000139.1:0-6574 GCA_964354425.1 uncultured Rhodoplanes sp.
TTCGGTTTAGGAAACCGCTGCTCTATCCGGCTGAGCTACGGGACCGCGCCGCACCGGCGGAACTATGCCTGACGGTCCGCGCTTTATAGCGCCAACGCGATTCGTGCGCCAGAACGGTTCAAACACGCGGACTGAGCGGAAGCGGCCGCTATCGACGGATGCCGCGGCGGCCCGATCGGCGATCGCCCGAGGGGGCGACGTCACGGCGCTCACGGGTTCTGGCTCTTCTGCCACTGCAGGAACTCCCGGAAGAGCGCTTCCTGCGAGCTCTTGCTCAGCGGCGCGGTCTTGGGCGCTGGCTTCTCGCCGGCCGAACTTGCAGTCCGCGACCTCTTCGGCGCTTCGGCCGGCCGGGTCGCCAGGCCCGCCTCGCGGAGATACCAGCATTTCTGTTTGGTCGCGCGGTCGAGCCGGAAATACCAGTGCTGGCCGCCCGGCGCGGCGCCGTCCGGCGCGGTCAGGCATTCGGCGGCGTCGGCCGGGCCGGTCGCGCCGAACGCCAGCGCGGTGACGAGCACATATCCCGCTGCGGCAAAGGCCGTGTGCTTTGGCATGACGCCCCCTTTCCAAGAAACGACGTTATTTTACGCAAATTATCGCATGACACTGGCGCGGTTGTTCGACCGCATTGGGCTGCAAATTCGGCAGGGAAGGGAACGGATGCCGCAATCTGGGCGGCGACACGCCGCGGGCGTTAGCGCGGAAGAGCTTGTTCTGAAAGGATTTTGTTCCCTGAAGCAGGTTCGCGCCGGGGCCGGCCTCGCCGCCCTGGCGCTCATTTCGGCCGCCTCGCCCACGGCCCTGCGCGCGCAGAGCCCGTCCCCGCCGCAGGCCGCCGCGCCGGCGCAACCGCAGGCGCGCGCGCCCGACCAGCGCGCCCGGCCGGCTGAGGGCTGCGATCTCCCGCCTGTCGCGACCGGGCGCGTCAAGAGCGTGATCGACGGGCGCACGCTGATGCTCGACGACGGGCGCGAGGCGCGCCTCGCCGCGATCGAGGTCGCGCCGCTGATTGCAGCGGGAGCGGACGGGGAGGAGCGCGACCGCGCCGGTCGCGCCGCCCAACGGGCTTTGGCGGAGCTCGCGCTTGGACGCGACGTTGTGCTGCGGCAGGCGGCCGGATCGACCGATCGCTACGGGCGCATCGTCGCCTTCGCCTTCGTCGCGCGGGACAACGCCGAGCGCTCGCTGCAGCACGAGCTGGTGGCGCAGGGGCATGCGCGTGTCGCCGCGCGTATCGAGCCGCAGGCATGCCTCGGCGAATTGCGCGCACGCGAGCGCGACGCCCGCCGCGCCGCGCTTGGCCTTTGGGCCGACCCGCATTATTCTGCGCAGAGCGCCGAGAAACCGGCCGACATCACAGCGCGGCGGGGCCGCTTCAGCGTGGTCGAAGGCGAGGTCGTCTCGGTGCGGGAAAGTCGGGGAACGACCTACATCAATTTCGGCCGCCGCTGGTCGGACAGCTTCGCTGCTGTCATTTTGAAGCGGAACGCAGCCGCGCTGCTGGCCGCGGGTCTCGATCCGAAACGATTGAAGGGGCGTCGCGTGGAAGTGCGCGGATTCGTCGAACTGCGGGGCGGGCCGCGCATCGAGGTCGCGCGTCCCGAGCAGATCGCCGTCGTCGCGGGACGGTGAATCATGGGCAGGACATGGCGCCGATAACAGCGGTCAGACGACGCGCCGGCGGCGCCGTGCGCTTCGCCGGGCGGCCCATCGCCGCCGCGCTCGCCGTTGCGCTTGCCGTGCTGTTGCCGGCCTGCTCGTCGCTGATCAATATCGACCGGCCGGTCGGCACGCCGGATCCGGTCAGGCAGAGCGAGGTCGCGCCCGCTCAGCAACGCGAGCACCGACGCATTCTCGCCGCCTATGGCGGCGCCTATACGGATGCGAAGCTCGAAGCGATGATCGCCGGTATGGTCGACCGGCTCGTTGCGGCGTCGGAGCGGCCCGAGCAGCGCTTCAAGGTCACCATTCTCAATTCGCCGGCGATTAATGCTTTCGCATTGCAGTCCGGCCAGCTCTACATCACGCGCGGCCTGCTCGCGCTCGCCAATGACGACGCCGAACTCGCGAGCGTGCTCGCGCATGAAATGGCGCATGTCGTCGCTCATCATGCCGAAATCCGCGAAAGCGAGGCGCGCCGCGCGGCCATCGTCGCCAATGCGACCGTGGGCGCGGTGAACGATTCCACGGGCGCGCTCGCGCTCGCGAAATCGAAGCTCGCCTTTGCGAGCTTCTCGCGCGCGCAGGAGTTCGAGGCGGACGGCATCGGCGTCGGCATCGCCGCGCGCGCCGGCTATGATCCGCATGGCGCGGCGCGCTTCCTCACCTCCATGAGCAATTTCGGCGGCTTGCGTTCGGCGAGCGGCTCCGATCCGCGCTCGCTCGACTTTATGTCGTCGCATCCGGCGACGCCCGAGCGGATCGAGAATGCCGCGAACAATGCGCGCCAACATGTCGGCGGCGCGCGCGATGCGGCCGAGTACCTCGCGACGCTCGACAAGCTCGTCTATGGCGAGGATCCGATCGAGGGTTTCGTGCGCGGTCGCCGTTTCGTGCACCCGAAGCTCGGTTTCGCCTTCACCGCGCCCGAGGGGTTCAACCTGGAAAACACCGCGCAGGCGGTGTTGGGCGCAAAGCACGACGGGGACCAGGCGCTGCGCCTCGACATCGTGCGTCTGGAGACGGAGCCGGCGCTCGCCTCCTACATCAATTCCGGATGGATCGAGAGCATCGAGCCGGGATCGGTGGAGGACATCGTGATCGCCGGCTTTCCCGCCGCGACCGCGACGGCGAAGGGCGAGGATTGGTGGTTCCGGCTCTATGTCGTGCGCTACGGCAAGGATATCTTTCGGTTCATCTTCGCGTCCAAGACCAGAACCCCCGAGATCGATCGCGCCTTCCGCGAATCGATCAATACGTTTCGCCGGCTGTCGCTCGCCGAAGCGTCGTCGGTGAAGCCTCTGCGCATCAAGATCGTGACTGTGGCGCCCAGCGATACCGTTGAGCGGCTGGCGGCGCGCATGGCGTTGCTCGATCGCCAGGCGGAGCGCTTCCGCGTGCTCAACGGGCTCGGCCCGAACGATCAGCTCAAGCCGGGCCGCCGGGTCAAGGTCGTGGTCGAGTAGCGCCCGTCGCAGACGCCAGGGGCGCGCCACGCGTCAACTCGCCTTGATTTCGCTCTCGATCTCCATCCTTCCCGCGCCGACATTGCAGTGTCGTGAAGGCTTCCTATGTGACCTCATGGGCAGGTCTGTTTTGCGCCTTTCGCGCGGGCTGCCGCCGGATTCGGGGGCAAAACACCGGTCTGGACATCACCTGTAAGAGAGGCCCCGGACCGGTTTGCCGGGGCTGCGACCGGAAGACCGCATGACCATCGCCGCACGCTTATCCTCTTCGACATCGGCCGGCGCCGCCGACCTCAAAGCGGATTCCGCCGCCGCTCACGGCGCCGCGGACGAGGCATCGCGTCTTGCTGCGGTGCAGGCGTTCCGCGCCGTCCGGACGCATACGGAAAAACTCGCCGCGCCGCTGTCGGCCGAGGATCAGGTCGTCCAGTCCATGCCGGACGCAAGCCCGACCAAATGGCACCGCGCGCACACGACCTGGTTTTTCGAGCAATTCCTCCTGCACTCGCAGGCGCGGGATTACCGCGCCTTCGACGCGCGGTTCGCCTACCTGTTCAATTCGTACTATGTCGCGGCCGGACCGCGCCACGAGCGGCCGCGACGGGGGCTGGTCACGCGTCCCAGCGCGGCGGAGGTTGGCGCCTACCGGGCGCATGTCGACGCCGCCGTCGAGCGATTGCTGATGCATTGCGACGATCGACTGAGCGAGGCGCTGCGCATTCTCGAGATCGGCCTCAATCACGAGCAGCAGCATCAGGAATTGATCCTCACCGATATTCTGCACGCCTTCGCCCAGAATCCCTGCGCCCCCGCCTATGACGAGGCGTGGCGATTCCCCTCCGCGGGGGCGGCGACCGCAGGTCGATCCCCGTCCGCGCAAACGGCGGCATCTGGCCGCAGAGACGGGCCGGCAAGGCGCGACGGGGGCTTCGTCGAACTTCCCGAAGCGATCCAAACGATCGGTCACGCGGGGGCTGAGTTCAGCTTCGACAATGAAGGGCCGGCGCACCGCGTGCTGGTCGGGCCGGTGCGCGTCGCCCGTTCGCTCGTCACCAATGGCGAATGGCTCGCTTTCATGCGCGAAGGCGGCTATGACGAACCCGCGCTCTGGCTGTCCGACGGGTGGGCCGCGGCAAGCGCCGAGCAGTGGCGCGCGCCGGGCTATTGGCGTGAGATCGACGGGGCGTGGTTTTCGATGACGCTGGGGGGCCTGCGTGCGATCGATCCGGGCGCGCCCGTCTGCCATGTGAGCTATTACGAAGCGGATGCGTTCGCCCGCTGGAGCGGACGGCATCTGCCGAGCGAGGCGGAATGGGAAACGGCGGCGCAGACCGGCAAACTCGACGACGCCTTCGGCGTCGTCTGGCAATGGACCCGCAGCGCCTACGCGCCGTATCCCGGCTTCCGCGCCGCGGGCGGCGCGCTCGGCGAGTATAACGGCAAGTTCATGGTCAATCAGATGGTGCTGCGCGGCAGTTCGTTCGCAACTCCGGAAGGGCATGCGCGCCGCACCTACCGCAATTTTTTCTATCCGCCCTCGCGCTGGCAATTCACCGGGCTCAGGCTTGCCGAGCCCTCCGTCTGACGCAGACACAAGCTTTCCCGGGGACGACGAGAAACACCATGACAGCGCATGCACGCGTCCTGCACCGGGCCGAATCCTACGATGCCGCGCGAGCCGCCTTCCTCAAGGATGTGTGGCACGGCCTCGCCCAGGATCCGAAGCGCATTCCGCCGAAATATTTCTATGACGAGCGCGGGTCCGAGCTGTTCGAAGCGATCACGCAGACGCCGGAATACTATCCGACCCGCACCGAGCTTGCGATCCTGAACGACAATGCGTCGGCGATCGCCGGGCATATCCCGGCCGGCGCGGCGCTGATCGAGTTCGGCAGCGGCGCCACCACCAAAGCGCGGATACTCCTGCAGGCGGCGCAGGTCGCAGCCTATGTGCCCGTGGACATTTCCGCCGCGTATCTCGCGAGCGAGGCGAACCGCCTGGACCGCGACCTGCCCGGACTGAAAGTGCTGCCGGTCGCGGTCGACTTCACCTTGCCCTTCGCGTTGCCGGAGGCGATCGAGGGCATGCCGCGCGTCGGTTTCTTCCCCGGCTCGACCTTCGGCAATTTCGAGCAGCACGAGGCGACCGCGTTCCTGCGCCATGCGGCGAAGCTGCTCGGTCCCGACGGGCGGCTGATCATCGGCGTCGATCTCGTGAAGGAGCCCGATATCCTTCACCACGCCTATAACGACGCGGCGGGCATGACGGCCGCCTTCAACATCAATCTGCTGCGCCGCATGAATCGCGAGCTCGACGCCAATTTCGATATCGGCGGCTTCTGCCATTGCGCCTTGTACAATCGCGAGCGCTACCGGGTGGAAATGCATCTGGTGAGCCGCATGCGCCAGAAGGTCCGGGTCGGCGGGCGGCAGTTCGAATTCCGGCGCGGCGAGACGATCCACACCGAGAACAGCTACAAGTATACGCTCGGAATGTTCCGGACGAACGCCGCTGGGGCCGGCTGGCGACAGGCCGCAGTGTGGCAGGATCCCGAGCGCTACTTCTCGGTTCACGCCCTCGTCTGCGAGGAAGACAACTTCATCAGCGATTAGCGGCGGGGCGCGCGGCAAGCCGAAGGCCAGCCGCGCGCCGTAGATGCGCGGGCGCGCTTTCATTATAGTCGAGCGACGCGGGCCGGCGCGCGAAAGCTTTGCCCGCGCGCCGCTGCGCGACGATTGTCATCACACCAGCCATTTCCGGGACCGTACATGAAGATCGTTGGGTTCGAAACCGATGCGGGGCTGCGGCTCGGCGTCGTCGAAGGAGACGAGGTCGTCGACCTGCAGGCCGTGGATGCGAATACGCCGACCGATCTCGGCGCGTTGCTCGCGCAGACCAACGGGGATATGCGCGTCGTGCGCGACCTCGTCGCCCGCGCGCCCGCCGCGGCGCGGACGCCGCTGCAGGGATTGCGGTTCGGCCTGCCGGTCGCCAAGCCCGGCAAGATCGTGTGCCTCGGCCTCAACTATCTCGATCATGTGAAGGAAGGGCCGCAGCGCGACAACGTTCCGCAGCATCCCACGATTTTCTTCCGCAGCCTCACCTCGCTCGTCGCGCACGGCAGCGCGATCATTCGTCCGCGCGTGTCGGAGACGCTCGACTATGAGGGCGAGCTCGCCGTCATCATCGGCAAGCGGGTGAAGCACCTGAGCGCCGACGCCGCCCCCGCGTGCATCGCCGGCTTCGCCTGCTTCAACGACGGCTCGATGCGCGAATTCCAGCGCCGCAGCACCCAGTGGGACATGGGCAAGAACTTCGATCGCACCGGCGGCTTCGGCCCGTGGATGGTGACTGCGGACGAACTTCCGGCGGCCGGCCACGGCCTCAAGCTCGAGACGCGGCTCAACGGCCAGGTCCTGCAGTCCGACAATACGTCCAACATGATGTT
>CAYGZV010000140.1:0-4294 GCA_964354425.1 uncultured Rhodoplanes sp.
GATGTCATTGCCTCGGGTTTGATCGAGACTATATTCAGTGCATGTCCGCGGGCCGCAATGGCCCGCGTTCCGTTTCCGGGAAACACAATGAAGCTTCGCAACGTCGCCATCATCGCCCATGTCGACCACGGCAAGACAACGCTGGTCGACCGGCTCCTGCAGCAGTCGGGCGCGTTCCGCGAGAATCAGCGCGTGGCCGAGCGCGCGATGGATTCCAACGACCTGGAACGCGAGCGCGGCATCACCATCCTCGCCAAGGTGACCTCGGTCGTGTGGAATGACGTGCGCATCAACATCGTCGACACGCCCGGCCATGCCGATTTCGGCGGCGAGGTCGAACGCATTCTCAACATGGTGGACGGCGCGATCGTGCTGGTCGACGCCGCCGAGGGTCCGCTGCCGCAGACGAAATTCGTGGTGTCGAAGGCGCTCAAGGTCGGGCTGAAGCCGATCGTCGCCATCAACAAAGTGGACCGCTCGGACGCGCGGCCCGATGTGGTGGCGAGCGAGGTGTTCGATCTGTTCGCAGCCCTCGATGCGCACGAAGACCAGCTCGACTTCCCGGTGCTGTACGGCTCCGCCAAGGAGGGCTGGATGGCCACGAGCATCGAGGGGCCGAAAACCTCGATGGCGCCCTTGTTCGACCTCGTCCTCGCCCATGTCGCGCCGCCGCAGGTCGACGACGGCCCGTTCCGCATGATCGGCACCATTCTCGAAGCCAATCCCTATCTTGGCCGGCTCGTCACCGGCCGCATCACCGCGGGCTCGATCAAGCCCAACCAGGCAGCCAAGGTGCTCGACCGCCACGGCGCGCTGATCGAGCAGGGCCGCGTGTCGAAGGTGCTCGCCTTCCGCGGGCTGGAGCGCCAGCCGATCGACGAGGCGTTCGCGGGCGACATCATCTCCGTCGCGGGACTTCCCGAGGCGACCGTCTCGCACACGATCTGCGCGCCGGAGGTGACGACCCCCCTCCCCGCCCAGCCGATCGATCCGCCGACGCTCTCGATGACGTTCCGCATCAACGATTCGCCGCTCGCCGGAACCGAAGGCGACAAGGTGCAGAGCCGCGTCATCCGCGATCGGCTGCTGCGCGAAGCCGAAGGCAATGTCGCGTTGCGCATCAGCGAATCGCCCGAGAAGGACGCGATGGAGGTCGCCGGGCGCGGCGAATTGCAGCTCGGCATTCTGATCGAGACGATGCGGCGCGAGGGCTTCGAACTGTCGGTGTCGCGGCCGAAGGTGCTGTTCGAGCGCGATCCCGAAAGCGGCGCGATGCTCGAGCCGATCGAGGAGGTCGTGATCGACATCGACGAGGAATATGCCGGCGTCGTCGTGCAGAAGCTCTCGGAGCGCAAAGGCGAGATGATCGAGATGCGCCCCTCCGGCGGCGGGCGGGTGCGGCTCGTCTTCTATGCGCCGACGCGCGGGCTGATCGGCTACCAGGGCGAGCTTCTCACCGACAGCCGCGGCACCGCGGTGATGAACCGGCTGTTCCACGGCTATGCGCCGCACAAGGGCGACATCCAGGGCCGGCGCACCGGCGTGCTGCTCGCCAATGATCAGGGCGAAGCCGTCGCCTATGCGCTGTGGAACCTGGAAGACCGCGGGCCGATGATGATCGAGCCCGGGTGGAAAGTGTATCGCGGCATGATCGTCGGCGAGCACACCCGCGGCAACGACCTCATCGTCAACGTGCTCAAGGGAAAGAAGCTCACCAATATCCGCACCACCGCGAAGGACGAGGCGGTGCGGCTCACCCCGCCGATCCGCATGACGCTGGAAAAGGCGCTCGCCTATATCGAGGACGACGAGCTCGTCGAGGTGACCCCGAAATCGATCAGGCTGCGCAAGCGCATTCTCGACCCCAACGACCGCAAGAAGGAAGAGCGCCGGCGCGAGGTGGAAGAGGTGTGACCAGCCTTTCCGATCGGAACAAGCTGGTGGTGTATTGTGCCGGCATTGGATCGGTCGAGCGCTTCCCCTCGTCGCCGCGGAAAACGGGGACCCGGACATAGTCGGCAAACTGGATTCCGCTTTTCGCCGGAATGAGCGGAATTTGGATGGACCGAGCGGAACAAGCTCCGTGCTGCAAACGACGCCACCTTCGACCCTGCCCTGCCCCGCCTGCGGGACAGCGACGTCGCAGCGGCGTCTCTATCGCAAGAACGGCTGCGACATTTTTCGTTGCGCGGCGTGCGGGCTCGGCCGCTCGGAGAGCGTCGAAAACTTCGATCCGTCCGCCTATTACACCGGCGGCTATTTCTCCGGCGAGCATGCCGACGGCTATGCCGACTATGTCGGCGCGGAACAGGTGCTGCGGCGCGAGTTCGCCCGCACCGTCGCGTTCATTCGCACATTTGTCCCGCGCGGACGGCTGCTCGAACTCGGCTGCGCCTATGGATTTTTCCTGCAGGAGGCAAAGCAGCGCTACGACGTGTGCGGCATCGAGCTCGCCGCGGACGCCGCCGAGTTCTGCCGCAGCCGCGGTCTCGACGTCGTCGCCGGCCTTGCCGACGCGCCGACGCTCGATCGCCTGGGCCCGCCGTTCGACGTGATCGTCCTGCTCGACGTGATCGAGCACCTGCCGCAGCCGCACGAAACGCTTGCGCTCGCCGCGCAACGCCTCGCGCCGGGCGGGATCATCGTCCTCACGACCGGCGATTTCGGCTCGCTCGCCGCGCGCGTCCTCGGCGCGGGCTGGCGGCTGATGACGCCGCCGCAGCACCTGTGGTTCTTCACCGCGGAGAGCTTCCGCCGGCTGGCGCGCCAGACCGGGCTCGGCGTGGAGCGCATCGATCACCCCTGGAAAACCGTGCCGCTCTCGCTCATTCTGTTCCAGGTCCGCCGCATGCTGGGCCTGCGCACCGACGCACGCGCAGGGTCGAGCCGGATCGGGCTGCCGGTCAATCTGTTCGATGCGATGCGCGTGGTGTTGCGGAAAGGATGATATTGGTCCGTCCCCCCGTTTCGCCCCCGGATCAGCGGCGCACCGTTTCACGCTGCGCCGCGTCCGGGGCGCGCGACGACACGGATTGAGCGGATATGAACAGCGGATTGAACCTTTCCCAGATCGCGCTGCTGGCCGCCTATGCGGTCGGGATGGCGGGCGGCCAGCTATTGTTCAAGACGGCGGCCCTGCAATTGCCGGGCGACGGCCCGCTCGCGACCCGGCTCGCCAGTCTCCTGCAGAACGGGTTCTTCCTCGGCGCGGTCGCGCTCTACGCGGCGCTCTCCGTGCTTTGGGTATGGGTCCTGACCTTCACGCCGCTGTCGCGCGCCTATCCGTTTGTCGCGATCGCCTTCGCGCTCACCCCCTTGCTCGGCGGGCTCGTCTTCGCCGAGCCGCTCTCGGCCCGGCTGCTGATCGGCCTCGCGGTCGTCGTCGGCGGCCTCTATCTCGTCGCTGGATGACGCGTCGTGGCATCGAGCGACCGGATCGTCGTCGTGATCGCCGCCTACAACGAGGCGTCGGTGATCGCGTCCGTGGTGGCGGACGTGCGGCGCGCCTCCTATCCCGCCGTGGTGGTCGATGACGGCTCGACCGATGCGACCGGAGAGATCGCCGCCCGCGCGGGCGCGTTCGTCGTCACCCATCCCGTCAATCTCGGCCAGGGCGCGGCGTTGCAGACCGGCCTCGACTTCGCGCTCGCCCAAGGCGCGGACATCATCGTCACCTTCGACGCCGACGGCCAGCATCGCGCCGCCGATATCGCCCCGCTGATCGCGGCGCTCGCCGCGAACAAGGCCGATTACGCGCTCGGCAGCCGCTTTCTCGGCGACGCGGTCAATCTGCCGCGCAAACGCCGGCTGATGCTGACTGCGGCGACCCGGTTCACGCGGCTGACCACCGGGCTCGACCTCACCGACACGCATAACGGCTTGCGCGCGATGACGCGGCGCGGGGCCTCCCGCATCGGGCTCAAGCAGAACCGCATGGCGCACGCCTCGGAAATCCTGCACCAGATCGCGCAGAGCGGCCTTCCCTATGTCGAGGTGCCGGTGACCATCGAATACAGCGCCTATTCGCTCGGCAAGGGCCAGACGCTCAGCGAGTCGCTCGCGATCCTGATCGATCTGTTCGCGCGACGGATGCACCGATGATCGCCCAGCTTCTTCTCACCGCGATGCTGTTCGCCATCCTGCTCTATGCTTGGCGCACCTATCGGCTGGCGCCGGCGGTCGGATTGCTCGCCGTTGCCGCGGCGTTCGCGGGGCTTTATTTCGTCTGGTTCCCGGCGCATGCGACCGCGCTCGCCGAATTCGTCGGCATCGGCCGCGGGGTCGACCTCATCGT
>CAYGZV010000140.1:4394-6512 GCA_964354425.1 uncultured Rhodoplanes sp.
CGTCCGCTCGCCGGCGAGACGGGCATCCAGGCGTTCGACACGAGGCCGTCCGCGGTCCAGGCCGGATCGCGCTGCGCGTTGAGCGCGCGCGCCATCCATTCGCGCGAGCGCCCGATATCTCCGCTTTCTCTTTCTTCCAGCTCCGCCATGAGCGCAGCGACGCGCTGCGTGGGATTGTCGAGCAGCGGAGCGAGGCTTTCGCGGACGAGGCCGAACTCCTGCGCGTCGAGCGCGGCGCGCGCGACCGCGAGCGCGGTCTCCGGATGATTGGGAGCGAGCCGCGCAAGGCTGCGGATGCGGCTGAGCCGGTCGCGGCTCGATTGGCGCGGGCGGATCTCGGAATAGACCGCGGCAAGATCGGGATGCGGATTGACCGCCCAGGCGCGCTCGATCACGCGGCTCGCCCTGCGGGCTCTCCCCGCTTCGGCCAGAAGCCGCCCGGCGAGCGCCGCGGCCGGAACGAGCCCGGGGGACAGTTTCAGAGCGTGCAGCGCAAGCCCCTTCGCCGTCTCGCGGTCGGTTTCGCCCGACAAAGCGCGACCGGTGAGCAGGACGGCGCGTTGCCGCTTGTACACGTCCTTCGTCAACAGCCCGTTGTGCATATTGCTGTCGAGCGCCGCGAGCGCGCCGTTCCAGTCCCCGTCGGCGCAGCGATATTGCAGCACCGCCTCGGCCGCCCAGGCGAGCGTCGGCTCGGTTTTCACCGCCTCCTCGGCATTGGCGCGGGCGGCGGCGGGATCGTCGCGGCGCTGAGCCTCGACGAAGAGGCCATGCAGCCCGAGCAGCTTGGTGTCGTTCCGCTTGGCCATGGTGCGGAAATTCCGCTCGGCCTCGGTTCCATCCCCCGCAAGCTGCGCCGTCTGTGCTCCGAGCAGGAGGGCAAGCGGTTCGTTCGGCATGAGCCGGCGCGCTTCCTGAGCGAAGCGGCGCGCCGCCGGCGCATCGCCCGCGCCGATCGCGATGATGCCGCGCGAAATGGCGCGATAACCTCGACTGGTGCGCCGGTTCGCGCGAAAGGCGGAGAAGGTCTTGGGGGCTCGGACAATGCCGTTCAGTATGGACCAGACCAGGATTGCCGCGGCGATGAGCAGCGCCAGCGCCGCCGCACCCACCATCACGGACGTTTCGATCCGGTAGCCGAGCCATGTGATGGCGATGTCGCCCGGCCGATCGGCAAGCCACACCGCGCCGAGCGCGAGAGCGGCGACGCCGACGAAAAACAGAAGGACGCGTATCATCGTCTCCCGTCCTATGGATTGGCGAGCGCCGCGAGCGCCGCATTCTCGGTCCGCTGGGCGGCGACGACCGCCGCCTCGCGTTCCTCGGCCTTCTTCATCCAGGCGGCGGCCGGAGCGCGCGCGGATTCGGGAAGCTTGCGCAGCTCCGTCAGGGCGGCGGCGAGGTCGGCCTGCTTGGCCTTTGCTTCGATGCGCGCGACCACGGCCGTGACATCGTCGCCCACGACCTCGCTCACGGGACGCACGCGCACGAGCCGCTCGGCATGCGCCTGCAAGCGATCGAGATAGCCGGTATCGCGGGCGGCAGCATTGCCGGTCTGCGCCAGTTGGGGCGCGAGCGCCGCAAGCTCGCGCCCGAGCGCTTCCGCCGTCGGCACGCCGGACGCGGCAAACGGTTCGAGCGGAGCAAGCAGCTGCGGGTCGGACGCCAACGCCTTCGCGGCCTTGAACTCGCCCGAATACGGGGCCCCGCGCTCGACGGCGCTGCGCAGTCCCGAGGCGACCAGGGCGAAACGGACCGCACGGTCGGCGGCCGCGGTTGTCTCCGTGCCGCGCGCGACCGTTTGCTGCAGGGACGTCGTGGTCTGCTCGACCGATTGCTGCAGCGACGCCGCGGCCTGCTGCAGGGATGCGACGCGCGCAGCGAGCGCATCGAATTCCGCCTTGCCGATGGCGGGGGGCTGCTGCCGCGCAGCCGCTCCCTGCTCCGCGCCGGCGCGGACCGCAGCCTCGGCGCGCGCGCGCACTTGCTGCATGGCGGATGCGGTTTCGTCCGCGCGGCGATCGAGCAGCGCGAGCCCGTCGGCGAGCGATTTCGCCACCCCCTCCAAAGCAGCCAGGCGTTGGGCGAGCGCCGGATCGGGCGTCGCCGGCTCGCCTT
>CAYGZV010000141.1:0-2683 GCA_964354425.1 uncultured Rhodoplanes sp.
GATGCAGGATCGCCTCGGTGTCGGTGGTCGACTGCATGATCGCGCCTTCGCGCACGAGCTGGCGGCGGAGCGTGATGCCATTGGTGAGATTGCCGTTATGGCCGACCGCGAACCCCCCCGAATTGAGTTCCGCGAACAGCGGCTGAACGTTGCGCAGAAGCGTCGCGCCGGTGGTCGAGTAGCGCACATGGCCGATGGCGATCTGGCCGGGCAGCTGCTCGATCACGTGGCGCTTGGAGAAGGTCTCCTCGACGAGGCCGAGCCGGCGCTCGGAATGGTAGAATTGCCCGTCGAAGGTGACGATGCCGGCCGCCTCTTCCCCGCGGTGCTGCAGGGCGTGCAGGCCGAGCGCGGTGATCGCGGCGGCGTCGCGGTGGCCATAGATCCCGAACAGGCCGCATTCCTCGCGCAGGCGGTCGCCGTCGAGATCGTGGCTGCGATCGAGGGGCCCTGGTTCGTGCTGCGTGCTCATCGGGTCCCTCGATTGTAAGACATGGCCGTATCAAACGGCCGAGGCGGGACGTTTTGCGCAGGTCGCCCCGCGCCGCCCCTCGGAAAGGTGCTGTCCGTTTGCCTGCTTGTCGCTCGCCAAGATCGCCTCGCGATGGCGGCCGTCCCGGTCCGAACGCTGGCCGGGAACATCCGGCCCCTCTTCGTCGGGGGGCTTCTTCTTGAGCCTCTTCAAGATGGTGTTCTCGGGGTCTTCCGGCAACAGCGACATCAGCCACTCGCCGGTGCCTTGCAGCACCACCCGCGAGCGCGCATTGCGCACGGTCTCGGGCTGCGATTTCGCCGGCACCAGCCAATCGAAGAAAATGAAGGCGACCACCACGATTAAAAGTCCGCGGGCAAGGCCGAACAGGAAGCCGAGAGTGCGGTCGAGCGCCCCGATTCGGCTGTCCAGCACTCTATCCGAAAGCCGAACGGTCAGCGCCGAGACGATGATCAGCGTCAACAGGAAAACGCCGCCGATGGTCACGCCGGCGGCGACATAGTCGTTGTTGAAGTACTGCTTGGCGTAGGGGAGGAGGCGGGAATAGGCGAACAGGGTCGCTACCGCGGCGGCCCCCCAGGCCGCGATCGACAGGACCTCGCGCATGAATCCCCGCACCATGGCGAGGAGCCCGGAGATCAGCATCACAGCGATCAGGAAAAGATCGAGATACATCCTCGAGCCGCATTTTCGAGTATGGCGGGCCGAAGCGGGCGTCACCACGCGGTCACATCGCGCGCGTCGTGTATAGCGGGACGAAACCGCGCCGTCACCCGGCAATGTCAGCCGTCGCGCGCGCCAAGCTTCGGCCCGCGCCGTCGCAGGCGCCCGCCCGGGGCAATCATCGCCACGAGGTCGGCGAGCGAGGCGATGGCGGCGAGCTTGAGGCTGGAATCGCGCCCGGCCTCGCCGCGCGCCGCCTCGGGCACGAATCCTTGCGCGAAGCCGAGCTTCTGCGCCTCTTTGAGGCGGGCCGCCGCCTGCGCCACCGGCCGGATCGCGCCCGAGAGCGACACTTCGCCGAAATACACCGCGTCGGCCGGCAGCGGCGCCTGCGCGAGCGAGGAGACGAGCGCCGCCGCCGCGGCAAGATCGGCCGCGGGTTCCTGGATGCGCAGGCCGCCGGCGACGTTGAGATAGACGTCGTGCGCGGACAGCCGCACGCCGCAATGGGCTTCGAGCACCGCAAGCAGCATCGAGAGGCGGTTTGCGTCCCAGCCGACCACCGCGCGGCGCGGCGTGCCGAGCGCGGTCGGGGCGACCAGCGCCTGGATTTCGACCAGCAGGGGGCGGGTGCCCTCGATGCCGGCGAACACCGCCGTGCCGGGCGCGCCGAGATCGCGTTCCGACAGAAAGAGCGCGGAGGGGTTCGTCACTTCCGCCAGGCCCGCGCCGGTCATCTCGAACACGCCGATTTCGTCGGTCGGGCCGAACCGGTTCTTCACCGCGCGCAGGATGCGGAAATGGTGGCCGCCCTCGCCCTCGAACGACAGCACCGCGTCGACCATGTGCTCGACCACGCGGGGGCCGGCGATCTGCCCGTCCTTGGTGACGTGGCCGATCAGGATCACCGCCGTCCCGGACCGCTTGGCGAAGCGGATCAGCGCCTGGGCGGCCGCGCGCACCTGGGTCACCGTGCCGGGCGCGGACTCCACCGCGTCGGTCCACATGGTCTGGATCGAGTCGATGACTACGAGGCGAGAAGGCGCGCCTTGCGAGAGAGTTGTTGTAATATCCTCAACCGAAGTCTCGGCTGCGATCGCAACCGGCACGGCCGAGAGCGCAAGTCGTTCGGCCCGCAGCCGCACCTGCGCGAGCGACTCTTCGCCGGTCACATAGACCGCGCGATGTCCGGCCCCCGCCAGCGCCGCCGCGATCTGCAGGAGCAGGGTCGACTTGCCGATCCCCGGGTCGCCCCCGACCAAAGCGACCGAGCCGCGCACGAGCCCGCCGCCCGTCACACGGTCGAACTCCTTGACCCCGCACACAAGGCGCGGCGCGTCCTGGAACGCGCCGGCGAGCGGTTCGAGGGCGAAGGGGCGGCCCTTGCGCGGAGCGCGCCCCGGACCGGCCGGGCGCGGGCTCGCCCCGCCTGATTCCTCGGCGAGCGTGTTCCATTCGCCGCAGGCGTCGCACTTGCCCTGCCAGCGGCTCGCCACCGCGCCGCAGGTCTGGCACACGAATTGAGGG
>CAYGZV010000141.1:2783-6468 GCA_964354425.1 uncultured Rhodoplanes sp.
GCTTGCCGCATCGGATTGGCGGCGGCCGGGGTCGGATTGACGCCGTACAGCGCCGCGCCGGGGCGCACGAGGTCGCAATGCGTGGCGGGCCCGAGAAAGATGCCGGACGAGTTGGCGAGCGAGGCGGGGACCCCGCGGAACATCATATGCAGCTCGCGGAAAAGCTGGATCTGGCGCGGATTGAGAGGATGCTCCGGCGCGTCCGCACAGGCGAAATGGCTCATCAGGAGCGAGATCCCGTGACCGGGCGTCTTGAGACGCGTGGAGAGAGCGGGGGCCTCGTCGACCGGGACGCCGAGCCGGTTCATGCCGGTGTCGAAATGGAGCGCGGCGCCGCCGGTCCATCCCTGCACGCTGCAGAAGGCGTCCCACTCGATCAGTTCAGGCATGCTCCCGATCACCGGGCGCAGGCGCATCGCGGCAAAATGCGACGCGCCGCCCGGCGGGATGCCGTTGAGCACATAGATGATCGCGTTCGGCGCGATCTCCCGCACGGCCCTCGCCTCGTAAATGTGGGCGACGAAAAACGTCGCGCATCCGGCCTTGGCGAGCGCGCCGGCAGTCTCGCGCAGGCCGCAGCCATAGGCGTCGGCCTTCACCACCGCGGCGCATTCCGCCGGCTCCACCCGCTCGGCGAGCGCGCGCCAATTCGCAGCGATCGCGTCGAGATCGATCGTGAGCATGCCGCCGGTCTCGATCAGCGGCGGACCGCCGACGATTCCGGCCGTTCCCGACGACGCGGCCTCGACCTCTCGCGACGTCAGCTTGCGTTCCTGCACCGTCATGCGGTTCTCAAGTTGTGAGGGATGGGGTGCGCCGGCTCTGCATGGCCCGACAGGGCGGCCACTATGACCGGTTTAGCCTCGCTGGCAATCCGCCCACATGCGTATGCTGTCCTCCCCGGCGGTTGCAGCCGTGAGCGGCGCAGGGAACAAGCGCTGTCAGGTCCGCTCCGGCAGCCGGTCCTCTTCCGCTAGGTCGGAGAAGCGGGTCACGTCCGCCTTGAACTGCAGCGAGACGCTGCCGGTCGGCCCGTGGCGCTGCTTGCCGATGATCACCTCCGCGCGGCCATGCACGGCCTCCATCTCGGACTGCCATTTGAAGAATTCCTCGGTGCCGGCGCGCGGCTCGCGGTTCTTCAAGTAGTACTCCTCGCGGAACACGAACATCACCACGTCGGCGTCCTGCTCGATCGAGCCCGACTCGCGCAAATCGGACAGCTGGGGGCGCTTGTCGTCGCGGCTCTCCACCTGGCGCGAGAGCTGCGACAGCGCCAGGATGGGGACGTTCAGCTCCTTCGCCAGCGCCTTGAGATTGGTGGTGATTTCGGTGACCTCCTGCACCCGGCTCTCGGATTGCCGGCGCGACGAGCCCTGCAGGAGCTGGATATAGTCGACGACCATGACGTCGAGTCCGCGCTGGCGCTTGAGCCGCCGCGCGCGCGCCGCAAGCTGGGCGATCGAGAGCCCGCCGGTCTCGTCGATATACAGCGGCTTCGTCTCCATCTCGCGGGCGGCCTCGGCGATGCGGTCGAAATCGGACGGGTCGATCTCGCCGCGGCGGATGCGGTAGGAGGGAATTTCAGTCTGTTCGGAAATGATGCGGGTGGCGAGCTGTTCGGCCGACATTTCCAGCGAAAAGAACCCGACAATGCCGCCGTTTGTCGAGACGATGCGCCCGTCCGGGCGCACGTCGCCGTGCCAGGACCGCGCAATATTGTAGGCGATATTGGTGGCGAGCGCGGTCTTTCCCATGCCCGGCCGGCCGGCGATGATGACGAGGTCCGACGGCTGGAGTCCGCCCATCATGCGGTCGAGGTCCCGGAGCCCCGTCGCAACGCCGGACAGCCGGCCGTCGCGCTGATAGGCGCGCGCCGCCATGTCGACCGCCGTGGTGAGCGCCTGGGCGAAGCGCTGGAACCCGCCGTCATAGCGGCCGGTCTCGGCGAGTTCGTATAGACTTCGCTCGGCCGTTTCGATCTGGTCGCGCGGGGCCGAATCCACTGGCGAGTCATAGGCCTCGTTCACCATGTCCTCGCCGATGCCGATCAAGGCGCGGCGGATCGCGAGGTCGTAGATGGTGCGTCCGTAATCCTCGGCATTGATGACGGTCGTCGCCTCCGCCGCGAGGCGGGCGAGATACTGGCTTCCGGTCAGGCCGGCGACGTCGAGATCGACCGGGAGGAAGGTCTTCAGCGTGACCGGCGTCGCCACTTTGCCCGCCCGCACCAGGCTGCCGGCGAGTTCGTAGATCTTCTGGTGGATCGGCTCGAAGAAATGCTCCGGATTGAGGAAATCGGAGACGCGGTAGAACGCCTCGTTGTTGACGAGAATCGCGCCGAGCAGCGCCTGCTCCACCTCGACATTGTGGGGCGGCGCGCGGAACGCGGGCGCGCGATCCGCCGGCAGCTTGCGCGCGATCAATTCAACGGCCATGGCCCTGCCTCTTGTTCTCTGACTCTTTTTTGAGACGCGACACGCGTGCGCACGCTTGCACGAGAAGGCCGTTCACGAACGGCCGAGCCTCGCTGATCGATCGCGAAAAACGCGGCCGGCCGCTTGGCGGCCGCCGGACAAAGCTGCATCTGCCCGAGAGCGAAGGCCCGCTACGCGGACAACTCCCCGACGGCGGAAATAGCTCAGCCCGGCCGCGCAAGCGAATCGCACAAGCGCGCTTTCCCCGCTGATCACCGCGGAAAAAATTGTTCATTCCGTGGTGGGACGAACCGCTTGACTGGCGCGTTTGCGAGTCGGTCCGGGAGCAGTGACGGCGTGCAGCCAAGAGGAATTCCAAGCGTCTGCGCCGGTATTCCGGTTGATCGGAGCGCCGCGCGGCCTATGCTTCGCGCAAACGAGGGTCGTCGCATGCACACGAAATCGATCGAAGACTGGCGGCACGAGCATGTTTTCCTCGGCGCGCATCATGCGCAGCGCGAGCGCCGGGCCTGGCTCGTCGTCGGCCTCACCGCGGCGATGATGGTGGTCGAGATCGCGGGCGGGGCGATCTATGGCTCGATGGCGCTGGTCGCCGACGGCTGGCACATGTCGACGCACGCCGCCGCGCTGTCGATTGCGGCGCTCGCCTATGCCTATGCGCGCCGGCACGCGAAGAACCCGCGCTTTGCCTTCGGCACCGGCAAGGTGGGCGAACTCGCCGGGTTTGCGAGCGCGGTCATCCTGGCGCTGGTCGCGCTGATGATCGGCTATGAGAGCGTCACGCGCATCATCAGCCCGGTCGCCATAGACTATGACGAAGCGCTGATCATCGCAGCCCTCGGGCTCACGGTGAACCTCGTGAGCGCCTGGCTGCTTGGCGACGACGACCACGCGCATGGCGACCACGCGCATGGCGATGAGGAAAACCACCACCATCATCATGACCACAACCACCGCGCCGCCTATCTGCACGTGCTCGCGGACGCGGTCACCTCGGTGCTGGCGATCGGCGGATTGCTCGCGGCGCGCATCTTCAGCTGGCCCTGGATCGATCCGCTGGTGGGCATCATCGGAAGCCTCGTGATCGCCGCCTGGGCGTGGGGACTCATTCGTTCGTCCGCAGCGGTGCTCCTCGATTTCGTCCCCGCGCCGAAGATCGCCAATCTGGTGCGCGAAAGGCTCGAAGTCGAAGGCGACCGGCTCGCCGACCTTCATTTGTGGCGGGTCGGTCCGGGTCACATCGCCGTCGT
>CAYGZV010000142.1:0-6435 GCA_964354425.1 uncultured Rhodoplanes sp.
GCATTCGTCTGCGCGGCGCCGAGCGACAGCAGGATCATGCAGGCGGGAAGCTGCACGACATTCAGAACGAGGCCGCTGACCGCCACGGGAATCGTGGCGGCGACGTCGCCGAACAGATAGCCGAGCACCGGGAAGCCGACAAAGGCGACCGACGGCGCGCCGATCGCGAGCGCCTGGAGCGATGCGGTCATCAGGTCGCGGCCGCACAGGAACCGTGCGACCAGCAACGGGACGAAGAACCCCAGAATCATGGCGATGACGATCACCGCGGCAAGCGACGCATCGGCCGTGAGCTGCTCGCGCGGGATCGCCACCATGCCGGCGAACAACAGCATCGGCAGCGCGTACAGCATGACCATGCGGTTGAGCACGGTCGCCTGCTTGGCGTCGAAGTCGTGGTGCCACCCGGCGACGACGCCCATCAGCAGCGTCACGATCACGGGCAGCAGCGCGCCGATCACCGTCATGAACACGGGGCGAGCCTCCTCTTGCAGTCATGACCGCGCCGGCAGAACCGAAGCCTTACCGCGCCGCAATCGGCTCGGCGCTCGCAATATCGATCAGGCGGAACTGCACGCGCTCCACGCCCTGCCAGCGGTCGAGCGCGAGGCAGCCCGCCGCATGCACGCTGCGCCCGCGGCTGTCCATGAGCGCGCGCCCGAGCGGCTGCCCCGCCGCGCGAAAGGCGATCGCCTCGACCGCCGCGCCGCCGTTCGCCTGGAGGCGCGCGCGGACATGCGCCTGTCCCACTTCCTCGACATAGACGAGCGTGTGCGCGGGCAGCGCGAGGACCGGCTCGGGATTGCCGGCGCCATAGGGGCCGGCGCGCGCGATCACGTGACAGAGCTCGGGCGTGACGGCGGCGGCGGAAACGGCCGCGTCGATGCGGAGCGCGGAATCGCGGCGCGCCGCCTCGACCGGTCCCGCGAGCGCCTCTTCGAGAAACGCGCGAAAGCCCGCGAGCGCGTCTTTGCGCAAGGTGACGCCGGCCGCCATCGCATGGCCGCCGCCCTTGAGGAGCAAGCCTTCGGCGACCGCCCGCTTGACGGCGCGTCCGAGATCGACGCCCGCGATCGAACGCCCTGATCCCGTGCCCTTCCCGCCCGGTTCGAGCGCGATCGCGAAGGCCGGGCGGCCGAACCGCTCCTTCAGCCGGGCCGCGACGAGCCCGACCACGCCCGGGTGCCAGTTCGCCGCCGCGGTGACGATGACCGCGCCATTCTCTTCGAGGCCGAGCGCCGCCATCGCTTCGGCCTCGGCTTCGGCGACCGCCGCCTGCTCGATCGCCTGGCGCTCGCGGTTGAGCCGATCGAGCTCGGCCGCGATGCGGCCCGCCTCGACCGTGTCGTCGAGCATCAGGAGCCGCGCGCCGAGATCGGCCCGGCCGATCCGCCCGCCCGCATTGATGCGCGGACCGAGCAGGAAGCCGAGATGCCATGGCTCGGGCGGCCCGGACAGACGTGCGATGTCCATCAACGCAGTGAGGCCGATGCGCTCGCGGCGGCGCATCGCGATCAGGCCCTTGCGGACGAAGGCGCGATTGAGCCCGGTCAGCGGCGCCATGTCCGCGACCGTGCCGAGCGCGACGAGATCGAGATATTCGAGCAGATCGGGTTCCGGCCGCGCTTCCGTCCAGAAACCGCGCCGGCGCAGCTCGCGGTTCGTCGCAACCACCGTCATCAGGACGAGCCCGACGGCGGCGAGCTGGCCGAGGCCCGAGACATCGTCGAGCCGGTTGGGATTGACGATCGCGACGGCCGGCGGCAGCGTCTCGTCGGCGAGGTGATGGTCGATGACGATCACGTCGACGCCGAGCCGTTGCGCCTCCACAAGCGGCTCGACGCTCGTCGTGCCGCAGTCGACGGCGACGATCAGGCGCGCCCCGCGCTCCGCCAGCGCGCGCACCGCCTCGACATTCGGGCCGTAGCCCTCGAACAGGCGGTCGGGGATATAGACGATGGGATCGAGTCCGGCCCGCCGCAGAAACAGCGCGGCAAGCGCGCTCGCGGTCGCGCCGTCGACATCGTAGTCGCCGAACACGGCGACGCATTCGCCGCGCTCGGCCGCGTCGGCAAGCCGCGTCGCGGCGGCCTCCATCGCGGTCATGACGTACGGATCAGGCATCAGCCGGCGGATCGCCGGATCGAGATAGGTTTCGACCGCCTCCGCCTCGACGTCGCGCCCGGCGAGGATGCGGGCAAGCAGTTCCGGCACACCGCAGCGCTGAACGATGGCGAGCGCGCGCTGGGTTCCGCGTTCATTGAGCCGGTCGCGCCACACGCGCCCGGTCGCCGAACGCTCGACGCCGAGAAAGGCGCGGGCGGGCGGGGGAGCCGTTAAGCCGTCTCTCAGCATGCATTATGGGTGGGCTGACTACCCATCCGTTTCAAGCAAATAAGTCAATGATGGCTGGATGGGCGACGGCGCCATTCCGGAAGCCGAGCGAAGGGAGGCTGCCCGGAGTCCACTGCCCCTGTCTCTGGAATATGGATTCCAGGCTCGCCGCTGCGCGGCGCCCCGGAATGACAAACCAGCGGATCGCGGGACCCGCCCCCTACTCCATCTGGAACTTGTCGGTCTTGCGGTGCTCGGCGCGAATCCAGCGTATCGTGCCCGTGGTCGAGCGCATCACCACCGTCTCGGTCTCGATCACGCCCGGGCGGAAGCGCACGCCGCGCAGCATCGAGCCGTTCACGACGCCGGTCGCGGCAAACACGCAATCGCCGTGCACCAGGTCTTCCAGCACGTATTTCTTCTTCGGGTCGCGGACGCCGAGCCGGCGCGCCTGCGCGCGCTTGGATTCGTTGTCGAGGATCAGCCTTCCCTGGAACTGCCCGCCGATGCAGCGCAGCGCCGCGGCGGCGAGCACGCCCTCGGGCGCTCCGCCGATGCCGAGATAGATGTCGACGCCGGTTGCGTCCGGATCGGCGGTATGGATCACCCCGGCGACGTCGCCGTCGCTGATCAGCTGCACCGCCGCGCCGGTGCGCCGGACGGCGGCGATCAGATCGGCATGGCGCGGCCGGTCGAGGATCAGCGCGGTGATCTCGTGCGCCTTCACCCCCTTCGCCATCGCGAGCGCGTGGATGTTGTGCTCGGGCTTGGCGTCGAGATCGACGATGCCCGCCGGATAACCCGGGCCGATCGCGATCTTGTCCATATAGACATCGGGCACGTTGAGGAGAGCGCCGTCCTCGC
This sequence comes from uncultured Rhodoplanes sp., assembly GCA_964354425.1. GTDB lineage: Bacteria > Pseudomonadota > Alphaproteobacteria > Rhizobiales > Xanthobacteraceae > Rhodoplanes. Next base: position 3,199 of record CAYGZV010000142.1, read on the forward strand.
TCATCGCCATCGTGGTGATCGCGCCGGGCAACGCCTTGGCGCATAGAGTCTTGCCTTCGAGCGGCGCGACGGCGACATCGACCTTCGGCCCCTTGCGGGAACCGACCTGCTCGCCGACGAACAGCATCGGCGCCTCTTCGCGCTCGCCCTCGCCGATGACCACGCTGCCCGCGAAAGGAAGCCGGTTGAGCTCGCGCCACATGGCTTCCACCGCGGCCTGGTCGGCGGCCTTCTCATTGCCGCGCCCGCGCCACTGGGCGGCGGCGACAGCCGTCCGCTCGGTCACCCGCACGATCTCGATGGAGACGACGCGATCCATCGTCTCCCGCTGAGCGGCGGCGATCGAAGCACGCTGGACTCTGGCAAGCTCGCTCGCGCTCACGACTGTGGTTTCCTTCCCCTAAGAGCGGGCCGGCATGCGGCCGACCTCGTTAATTCTTCTCGATCCGGATCACTTGCGGACGTCCAGCAATGACGCCACGATTTTTAATTTCGCGCAAGGCTTTGTGAACGGCATCTTCGGTTGTCGCATAGGTGACAAGGATGACCGGCGCGGGCGAATGCGGACTTTTCGGGTCGTCGCCGCCATGCGGCTCCGCATTGCGATGACGTTGCACGATCGATTCAAGAGAGATTTGCTCATCCGCAAGATGACGGGCGATGGTCGCGAAAGTTCCCGGCCGGTCGACCGCCAGCAGCCGGATATAGTAGCCGCCCTCATGCCGCTGCATCGGGGCGCGGCTGCTCGCCACGAGCGATGCGGTCGGACGCCCGAACGGAGCCGGCCGCACCCCGCGGGCGATATCGCCCAAGTCAGAGACCACGGCGGAGGCGGTCGCCGCGCCGCCCGCCCCGGGGCCGACCAGGGTGATCGGCGCGATGCCCTCGGCATCGATCGCGACCGCATTCGTCACGCCCATAACCTCCGCGAGCGGCGAACCGAGCCGAACCATGGTCGGGTGCACCCGCTGTTCGATGCCCTCCTCGGTGCGCACCGCCACGCCGAGCAGCTTGATGCGGTAACCGAGCTCGGCGGCGGCTTCGAGGTCCTCCGGCGCGATCGAGGAAATCCCTTCCACGAAAACGGCTTCGGAGTTGACCTTGATGCCGAACGCGAGGCTTGCAAGGAGGGAAAGCTTCTGCGCCGTGTCATAGCCTTCCACGTCGAAGGTGGGGTCGGCTTCGGCATAGCCCAATCGTTGTGCATCTTTAAGACAGTCGGCGAAGGGAAGCCGGTCCTGCTCCATCCGCGTGAGGATGTAGTTGCAGGTTCCGTTGAGGATTCCATACACGCGATCGAAGGCGTTGCCAGCCAGACCTTCGCGCAGCGTCTTCACGATCGGAATGGCGGCGCCCACCGCTGCCTCGAAGTCGAGGGCGGCGCCGTTTTCCTCGGCGAGCGCGGCAAGCGCGACGCCGTGGCGCGCGAGCAGCGCCTTGTTCGCGGTGACCACGGATTTGCCCGCCTTGAGCGCCGTTTCGATCGCGCTTTTCGCCGGATCGCCGTCCCCACCCATCAGTTCGACGAACACGTCGATCTCCGGATCGCGCGCAAGCGCGACGGGATCGCTCGCCCAGCGCAGGGGCTTGGAACCGAGATCGCGTTTCTTGGCGCGCGACCGCGCCGTCACCGCAGCCACCTCGATCGCTCGGCCGCAGCGCAGCGCGAGCATGCCGGCTTCCTGCTCGACAAGTCGCGCGACCGCGCTGCCCACGGTTCCGAGCCCGGCCAGTCCAATTTTGAGCGGCGCGACCATGGGCGACCTAAGCTGTTAATTCCTTGCTTTCACAATAGTTTGTAACACGAAGCTAGCGCGACTTGGCAAGCGGGACCACGTTGTGCAGCTTCTCCGGGCCGGTCTCAAGAAACCGCCGCAGGTTGCGGGCGGCCTGCCGGATTCGCTGCTCGTTCTCGACCAGCGCGATCCGAACGAAGCCCTCCCCGTGCTCGCCGAAGCCGATGCCGGGCGAGACCGCGAGTTCGGCCTTCTCGACGAGCAGGGTCGCAAACTCGATGCTCCCGAGCGTGCGGAAGGCGGGCGGCAGCGGCGTCCAGGCGAACATCGAGGCGCGCGGAGCCGGAATGTCCCAGCCGGCGCGCCCGAAGCTCTCGACCAGAACGTCGCGCCGCCGTTTATAGGTCTCCCGCATCTCGCGGATGCAATCCTCCGGCCCGTTCAGCGCGGCCGCCGCCGCCACCTGCACCGGGGTGAAGGCGCCGTAATCGAGATAAGACTTCACCCGCGCGAGCGCGCCGATGACCCGCTCATTGCCGACGGCGAAGCCGATGCGCCAGCCGGGCATGGAAAACGTCTTCGACATCGAGGTGAATTCGACCGCGACATCCATCGCGCCGGGGACCTGCAGGATCGAGGGCGGCGGATTGCCGTCGAAATAGACTTCGGCATAAGCGAGGTCGGACAGCACGATCAGCCCGTGCCGTTTAGCGAAGGCGACGACATCCTTGTAGAAGTCGACGTCGACCACATAGGCGGTAGGATTGGCCGGGTAGCAGACCACGAGCGCGGTGGGCTTCGGGATGGAGTGGACGACCGCCCGCTCGAGCGCCTCGAACAGGCTCGAGTTCGGCTCGGACGGCACCGAGCGGATCACCCCGCCCGCCATCAGGAAGCCGAAGGCGTGGATCGGATAGCTCGGATTGGGAACCAGCACCACATCGCCCGGGGCCGTGATCGCCTGCGCGACATTGGCGAACCCCTCCTTCGAGCCGAGGGTCGAGACGACCTGCGTCTCCGGGTTGAGCTTCACGCCGAAGCGCCGATCGTAATAGGCGGCCTGCGCCCGTCTCAGCCCGGCGATTCCCTTGGATGCGGAATAGCGATCGGTGCGGGGCCGGCCGATGGTCTCCTTGAGCTTCTCCACGACATGGGCCGGGGCCGGCAGGTCGGGATTGCCCATGCCGAGATCGATGATGTCGGCGCCCGCATTGCGCGCGGCCGCCTTGGCGCGGTTAACCTGCTCGAAGACGTAAGGGGGCAGCCGGCGAATGCGGTGGAACTGTTCCATGGGCTCAAAGCTCTCGTTGCGGCGGCTCTGGCAACCGCCCGAATCCTGGCAACCTGTATTACGATATGGAGTAGAGCAGTAAAGCACCTCGGGGGGGCAGGCGCCGGGCTTGCCTGAAATGCGGAGTTCAGCGCGCCGCGGCCTCGGCGGCGCGCCGCGCCGCGCTTTCGCGCGCGGTGGCAAGATCGGCTTCGACCTTCTTCCGCTCCT
>CAYGZV010000143.1:0-6368 GCA_964354425.1 uncultured Rhodoplanes sp.
CCGGACAGGCTCTTGCAACCGCGCCGCGCCAGCCACATTGTCCTGCAATGCCGTCCGGCGCCGACGACTACATCATTCGCCCTGACCCGCACGACCCGCGGCTCACCGAGCGCGTGCGCGGCATCGACCAGACCGGTGCGGAGATCGAGACCGCGGTCACGGTCGAGCGGGCGCTCACCATCTTCCTCAATGCGCAGGAGATCGTCACCGCGATGACGATCGGCGACTATCCCGAGTTCCTCGCGCTCGGCTATCTGCTCAATCAGAACATGGTGCGGGCGGACGATGTGGTCACCGGCATCGACTACGACGACGAGCTTGCGGTCGCCGTCGTGCGCACGGAGCGCGTCACCGACTACGAGCAGAAGCTCAGAAAGAAGGTGCAGACTTCGGGCTGCGCGCAGGGCACCGTGTTCGGCGACCTCATGGAGGTGATCGAGCAGGCGAAGCTCCCCGCCTGCGAGCTGCGCACCTCGTGGCTCTACGCGCTCACCCGCACCATCAACACCACGCCATCGCTCTATCTCGAAGCGGGCGCGATCCATGGCTGCGTGCTCGCGCAGGAAGACCGGCCGCTGGTCTATATGGAGGATGTCGGCCGGCACAATGCGGTCGACAAGATCGCCGGTTGGATGTTCCAGCATCGCGTGAGCGCGCACGACAAGATTTTCTACACCACCGGCCGGCTCACCTCGGAAATGGTGATCAAGACCGTGCGCATGGGAATCCCGATCCTCGTCTCCCGCTCGGGGTTCACCGCGTGGGGGGTCGAACTCGCGCGCAAGGCGAACCTGACGCTGATCGGTCGCGCGCGCGGCAAGCGCTTTGTCGCGCTCGCCGGCGAAGAGCGCATCGTGTTTGATCAGGACCTCGCATTTGTCGAAGAGGAAAGCGCAAAACACCGGCGCAAGGCGGCGGTGCATGAGGAGTGATGCTGGACATGCGCCAAGCGCATGACTCGCCGCCCACCCTCGGCCTCGTGCTCGCCGGCGGGCTCGCGCGGCGCATGGGCGGCGGCGACAAGGCGCTGATCGAGATCGGGGGCGCGCCGATCCTCGACCGCGTCCTGGCGCGGCTCGGGCCCGCCTGCGCGGAGGTCATCTTTAATGCAAACGGCGACCCGGCGCGGTTTGCGGCCTATCGGTTGCCGGTCGTCACCGATGGCGTTCCCGGCTTCGCCGGTCCGCTTGCCGGCGTGCTGGCGGGGCTCGACTGGGCGGCGCAGAACCGGCCGGATCTCGGGTGGGTCGCGAGCGCGCCGGCGGATTGCCCGTTTCTGCCGGGCGATCTCGTGCCGCGGCTGCATGCCGCCGCGCGCGCGGCGGGGATGCCGCTTGCCTGCGCATGCTCGGGCGCATGGCGGCATCCCGTGGTCGGCCTGTGGCCTGTGGCGTTGCGCGACGATTTGCGCCGCGCGCTTCTGAGCGAGGGGCTTCGCAAGATAGAGGCGTGGACCGCCCGGCACGGCGTCGCCCTGGCGGACTGGCCGGCCGAGCCGATCGATCCATTCTTCAACGTGAACACGCCGGACGACATCGTCGAGGCGCAGCGCCTGCTCGCGCAAAACGCGGCGTGACCCCGCACGCCCCGCAGCTATTTCGGCGCGCGCTTCGCCAGGATGCGCTGCAAAGTGCGGCGATGCATGTTGAGGCGGCGCGCGGTCTCCGACACGTTGCGCCCGCACAGCTCGTAGATTCGTTGGATATGCTCCCACCGCACCCGGTCGGCCGACATCGGGTTTTCCGGCACGTCGGGCTTCTTGCCTTCCGAGGCAAGCAAGGCGGCGACCACGTCGTCGGCGTCGGCCGGCTTCGACAAATAATCGAACGCGCCGAGTTTGACCGCGGTGACCGCGGTCGCGATATTGCCGTAGCCGGTGAGCACGATGCCGCGCGCGTCGGGCCGTCGCTTCTTAAGCGCGGAGATCACATCCAGTCCGTTTCCATCCCCGAGCCGCATGTCGACGACGGCGAAGGCCGGCGTGTGCTTTTCGACCTGCTCCAGTCCGTCGGCGACGGTTTCCGCGGTCGTGACCACGAAGCCACGCGCCTCGAGCGCACGCGCGAGCCGCGCCACGAACGACTTGTCGTCCTCGACGATCAGCAGGGAGCGATCGGTCGGAAGAACGGCCGTAGGGGCCGGATCTGCCATGCCACGGTCCTTTTCGCAGCGCGCGCAGGGAATCTGGGCGGCCCAAGTCATCTAATGGAGGCGGGAGCGGCGCTCAAGAGGCACCCGCAACCGCTTCGGTCGCTGTTTGTTCGCCCACAAGCGGCGTCAGGGGGTGCTCGAAATCGCTCCGGCGCCAATGCAGGCGCACGATTGCGCCGCGCAGCGGGAACGTGCGGTTATGCAGCGTCAGGGTCGCCCCGGAGCGTTCGAGAAACGTCTTGGCGATGAAAAAGCCGAGCCCGAGGCCGGGCGCCTCGCTGCCTTTCCGGCGGCCGCGCCGGCTGGTGACATAGGGGTCGCCGAGCCGGTCCATGATCTCCGGCGGAAAGCCGGGGCCGTCGTCGCTGATCATGATCCACACCGAGTCGGCGCTCCACGACACCGCGATCTCGACCCGTTCGCGGGCAAAGTCGACCGCGTTCTGGACCAGATTGCCGAGCCCGTAGAGAATCGTGCGATTGCGCGGACCGACCGGCTCGGGGCCGCCGTCCGACGGCAGGATCACGTCGATGGCGGTCTCCATGTCGCGAAGGGGAGCGACCACGTCCTCGATCAAGGAGGAGATCGGTATCCGATCGAACGGCTCGCCCGCCGACGGGAACTCCGACAACCGGCTCAGGATGTCGCGACAGCGCAAGGCCTGGGTCCGCAAGAGACGGATATCGTCGGCCAAAGGCGAGGACGGGTCGAGCTCCCGCTCGATCTCCCGGGTGACGACGAGAATGGTGGCGAGCGGGGTTCCCAATTCATGGGCGGCGGCGGCGGCAAGCCCGTCCAGCTGGGAGAGGTGCTGCTCGCGCGCCAGCACGAGTTCGGTCGCCGCGAGCGCCGCGGTGATCTTGCGCGACTCCTCGGTGATCTTCCAGGCATACATGCTGACATAGGTGAGCGCGAGAAGGTTCGCGAGCCAGACGCCGAGCATGTAGATGCGCGGCAGCTCGAAGCCGCCTTCGCCCGGCCAGGGCAGCGGGAGATGAGCGACCATGAGCACGCTCGCACAGGTCACCGCGAGACCCGCGAGCATGAGCGTGAGCCGCACCGGCAGGGCGGTTGCCGAGATCAGCACCGGGCCGAGAAACAGGAGCGCGAACGGATTCTGCAGCCCGCCGGTGAGGAACAGGAGCGTGGCGAGCTCGACGATGTCGACGGCGAGCAGCCACGCGATCGGCTTCGGTGCGAGCCGGTGGTCGCCGCGATAGCGCCATGACAGGAAGATGTTCAGCGCGGCGTAAAGCCCGATGACGGCGAGGCACGTCCAGAACTGCGCCACATGGATCGCGTCATGCGCCATGAGCACCGCGGCCGACTGGCCGAAGACGGCGATCCAGCGCAGCCGCACCAGCGTATCGAGGCGGACATGGCGCAGCGGATGTTCATGATAGGCGAGGGTGCGGCTGGGCATGCGCCTATCCTACAGGAACTTGGCGCGGTGGGCAGCCATGAGGCGCAGCCCTGCCGCATTCGATGGCCGTTCTGGATGGCGCCGCAGGTCTTGACCTGTATCAACATGCCGAGTCGCGCTCTGTCCGATCGTCCTAGGGGAAAGCCAGAGCCTGCGGCCGGAAACGAGAGAACGCATGGCGATGTGAACAGGCTTTCTAAGCCCTGCTTGGTCTGAACAAGGGCCGGGATGGACGGCGAGCCACGCGAAAATGTGCTGCCACAAGCATGATCGGCCGCCGCGTATTTCGCTCGCGTCATGCGGCCAAAGCTCCTGAGGATAGATATGCAAACGCCTGTCGAGATCGATTTCCAAGGCATGCAAGGGACGCCGGCGCTCCGCACCTCGATCGAGGAGCGCGTCGCCAAGTTGGAACAGCGCTACGGCCGCGCAACCGCTTGCCGCGTGGCGGTCAAGGGCCCAGGCGCCCACCACCGCACCGGGCTTTATGAGATCAACATCCGTCTTGCGCTCCCGAACGGGCGCGAAGTCGATGTCGCTCGCACGCCGCAAGCGGATGAGCGTTATTCGGACTTGCCGTTTGCCATCAACGATACGTTCAGGCGCGCGCGCAGGCGGCTGCAGGACCATGCTCGCCGCCTGCAGGGTCAAGTGAAGCAGCACGAAGGTCAACCCGTGGCCAGAGTTGCACGGCTCGACCCGTCCGGCGAGTTCGGCTTTCTCGAATCGGCGGATGGCCGCGAAATCTATTTTCACCGCAACAGCGTGCTCGATCCTGGCTTTTCCCGCCTGAGCGTTGGGGTTCGCGTATCGTTTGCCGAAGAGATGGGTGAGAAGGGGCCGCAGGCGAGCACGGTCAGACTGCTGGGGAAGCATGGGCTGCGCGCATGAGCCATTTTGATGTGGGACCAGGGAGCAGGGAAGCCGTCTGACGGGTCGTGTCGCATCGGGCGGCCCAGCCGAGAAGAGGTCGGCGGCGCAACGACAGTCGGCCCGGGCGCACGGATCGAGCAACAAGCCTATGCCGTATCGCACCAATGACGATCTGCCGCCGGCGGTCGCACGTCACCTGCCGCCGCATGCGCAGGACATCTACCGGGAAGCCTTCAACCACGCCTTTGCCGCGCATGCGGGCGACCCGCGGCAGGAGGAAGCCGCGCATCGGATCGCCTGGGCTGCGGTGAAGCGGTCCTATGTCAAGGCGGGAGACCAGTGGGTCGAGCGCGAGCGCTGAGCGTCAGCAAGACCGGTCGTCACGTCGGACCTATTCGGGACGCGCAGCGTTTGTGGCGCGCTCACGCCTGTTCCATCCCGGCGCGGACGGCGTCGAGCGCATCGGGGGTGTCGATGTCGGTGAACGCCGCTGCGTCGGCCACCAAAACCTCGGCGACCGCTTCCGGATAGGCCGCGATCAGACCGCGCGCGCCGACATCGCCGGTGAGCGCGGCGAGCTCGGCGAAGAAGCGGCGCGACCATACGACCGGGTTGCCGCGCTTGCCCGCAGTGGTCGGAACAATAATCAGCGCGCCCTGCTCGGGGTCGAACGCGGCGAGCAGGCGATCGATCAGGCGGGCGTCCACTTGCGGCATGTCGCCGAGGCACACGATGGCGCCGTCGGCGGACGGCGGCGCCGCCGCGATGCCGGTCTTGAGCGAGGTGGACAAGCCGTCCGCATAGGCCGGATTGTGCGCGAGCACGACATCGAGCCCGGTCAACGCCGCCTCCACGCGCTCGCGCTGGTGACCGGTCACGACGATGACCGGCCGGGCGCGCGAGGCGAGCGCCTCCTCGACGGCGATGCGCACGAGCGGCCGGCCGCCGATCTCGGCAAGGAGCTTGTTCGATCCGCCCATACGGCTCGAACGGCCGGCCGCGAGCACGATCGCGGCGAGGCGACGGCCGGGCTTTTCCGCCGATTCCCGCGGCTGCGGGCGCGTCACGATCTCCATCAGCAAGCCGCCGACGCCCATGCCGGTGATTTCCGCGCGGGTGACCGGAAGCCCGCACAGAAGGCGCGCCAGCACCCAATCGAAGCCGTTCTCCTTGGGGCTGCGCGCGCAGCCCGGCGCCCCCAGCACCGGCCGTCCGCCGGCTGCGGCGACGAGCATCAGGTTGCCGGGGTCGACCGGCATGCCGAAATGCTCGATCTGTCCGCCGATCGCCTCGATTGCCGCGGGGATCACGTCGCGCCGGTCGGCGATCGCGGAGGCGCCGAACACGATCGACAACTCCGCGCCGGATTGCACCAGCTCGTGGAGGGCCTGCGCAAGGGCGGCGCGTTCGTGCGGCACGCGCTTTTCCGCCACGATGACGGCGCCCGTGGGCGCGAGCCGCTCAGCGGTCACTTTGAGCGTCTTTTCGATGACCTTGTCCGCCAGTCCCGGCAGCGTGGTCGAGACGATGCCGACCTTGCGCAGCCGATAAGGCGCGATCCGCACGAGCGGCGCGTTCGCCCGCGCCGCCGCGAGCGCGCGGTCGCGCGCGACGGCCGACACCGCGAAGGGGATGATCTTCACGGTCGCTATCATCTTGCCGATCACGACGGGCGCAAAGGGAGGAAGCGTCGCGAGCGTGATGTCGGGATCGATCGCATTGAGGCGATCGACGCCCGCCCGGTTGACGACGAGCACGCCCGCCGCTTCGGCGAACAGATTGGCGCGGCCGGTGAAAGCGCGCTCGGCGCAAACCCGGTCGCCTGCCGTGGCCGCCGCAATCTCGGCCGCGGCGACGTTCTCCGGCACATCGCCCGGCTCGAGCCGCGCAATGGTGACTTCGCGGAGGCCCGCGGCGCGCA